>NZ_VPAW01000006.1:0-197609 GCF_013419055.1 Acinetobacter sp. YH12108
CAAGAAATCCGGAGTGCAAATATTAACCAAAAAGAAGATCGTTTTTTGATTTATGAAAGAGATCTAATAAAATCTTAAATTTAGAGGTATGGCTAGATTTAGCTTATTTTTATTTAACTCTTATATTTTATTTTCAAATTTTATAGGTATGCCAGTTCTACCATTTTTATAAAAAAGTGGAGAAAGCTTGGAATGACTATATGTCCTCTAGGAGGGAGAAACTTATAGACAAGAGGGATTGAATAATTCAAACAGTGAACTCACTAATCAATGGAAAGAGAAATAAAGAATTTACTAAGGATGAGTGGGTAAATAAGTGAGAAGATAACCACTTTCTTAAATGGGATAAAAAAATAAGAATGGTTTTAAGTACTGTGAAAGGATTTAAGGCAGGAATCATTGTCTTGGCTATAGGATTTAGCGTTCAGGCAAATGCAGATGAAACAAAGGGATATTATATTAAGGCTGCTATTGATCAGTCATTCAAGCCGCTCATGCAACAATATGATGTATTGGGAATGGCAGTCGGGGTGATTTATCAGGGAAAAAATCATGAATACTATTATGGCCTGCAATCTCATATCGACCATAAAGCTGTAAATCGGCAAACAATTTTTGAATTAGGTTCTGTAAGTAAAATCTTTACGGGCATTGCAGGGGGCTATGCCAAGAGTCAGGGCAAGCTTTCTTTTAATGATCATCCAGCTAAATATTGGCCTGATTTAAAGAATTCAGAAATCAACAAAGTCAGTTTGCTGGAATTAGCGACTTATACGAGTGGAAACTTACCTTTGCAATTTCCGGATCAGGTTAAGACTGATCAGCAAGTTTTAGAGTGTTTCCAAAATTGGCAGGTTAAACATCCGCCTGGCCAATATCGGCAATATTCAAATCCAAGTATTGGCTTATTTGGTGAGTTAAGTGCAAGATCAATGAACATTCCTTTTAGCGTATTGCTGGAACAGACGATCTTTCCAAAACTCAATTTAAAGAATACCTATATTAATGTTCCGAAAGCACAAAGGGTTCACTATGCTTTCGGCTATGATCAGAACAATCATCCGGTGCAGGTAAACCCGGGAGCTTTAGATGCCCAGGCTTATGGGGTGAAATCTACACTTCCCGATATGCTGAAATTATTAGATGCCAATCTGAATCTGAAAAAAAACAAGCCTGATATTAAACAAGCGCTTCTGGAAACTCATCATGGGTATTTTAAACTTGGGAAAATGACTCAAGCACTCGGCTGGGAGACTTTTTCATATCCGACGACACTCGATATTTTGCTGGTAAGTAATTCTGAAAAAGTCGTGATGCAAGCAAATCCAGTAGTCAAAAATACTGTTCAGGCAAAATCACAAGTTTTTCATAAAACTGGTTCAACCAATGGCTTTGGCACCTATGTGCTGTTTGTTCCGGAAGAAAATTTTGGACTGGTAATGATGATGAATAAAAAAATTCCCAATGCAGAGCGAATCAAGGCAGCCTATCAAGTCTTTCAGTCCATAAAAAACAGTTAAGTTTATTAAGCCTGAATAGAAGGAAATGTCTCATGATTTTTGAGCTAGGGTGTTTCCTTCTTTTGAAAAGAGGTTGAGTCTTAAACTCTAACTGAAGTAAAAGCCTCCTAATTTCGGAGGTTTTTATTTTGTATCGATAAGAGTGGTAGATTTTATTGGTTGAGAAAAATTCATTCTATAAATTTTAAAATGAAATTTAATAATATTAAAGTTCAAAATAGGGTAAGCTTGTTTAATTAAGATTGAATCAGATTAGATAGGTTTCAGGGCATTCATGTTAGAACTTCGTCATTTAAAAACCTTAGTCGCGTTACGAGAACATGGCTCACTGGTTGCAGCAGCAGGAGATCTTTGTCTCACGCCTTCAGCTTTGTCCCATCAGCTTCGTGAATTGGATCAATGGTTCGGAGTCGAAATCGTCAATCGCCGTAGTCGCCCGGTCAGTTTTTCCAATGTCGGGCAGCGCTTGCTGAAGCTGGCAGATGATATTTTGCCTCAAGTCCATGTTGCACAGAGTGATATCATTCGCATTGTGCATGGGCAGACAGGACGGATCATTTTTTCTTCCGAATGCCATAGCTGTTTCGACTGGTTGATGCCTTTACTGAATCAATATCGTATTCAATATCCAGATGTAGATTTGGATTTCGCTTCTGGCTTTGAGGCCAATCCGCATGAATTATTACAAACAGGGGAATTCGATCTGCTTATTACCGCTGATCCGATTGAACTAAAGGGCATAGAGTATTTCCCGATTTTTGAGTATGAGTCGCGTTTGGTGCTATCGAATACTCATCCTTTAGTGCGTTCCCAAAGTATTAGCGTCCAGGAATTGGCGGAAGAAACACTGATTACTTATCCAGTGGACAAGCACCGTCTGGACATCATGTCACACCTGTTTATTCCAGCGAATATTTTACCTAAACAAATTCGGACCACCGACTTGACTCAAATGCTGATTCAACTGGTTGCCAGTGGTCGGGGAATTGCAGCCTTGCCAGATTGGGTAGTGAATGAATATGAGCAAAAAGGCTGGGTGACTTCACGCCGTTTGAATTGTATAGCCCCGAATGGACTGCGCCGGACTTTATATGCAGGTTATCGAACTGAAGAAAAGCAGAAAGATTATTTCGAAGGATTTTTAAAGCAGCTTGACCGATTCTCTAAAAAGAGAATCACATATTATGATTAAGTGGTGATAAAGGTTTCCTCTCGACTTTTTAAAACTATTCTTTTTGATGACGCTTTCAGCCAATTAGATCAATAAATATACAATTCCAAAACAGGCTTACTCTCGTTTTAGGTGAAAGATGGGAAGAGTAGGACTCAACTAATAGATGAGATATTGAAGAGTTCTTAAGTAGTCTAAAACCTATTCTGAAAGAAGAGGTGAGATCATGAATATCGCAAAGAATACCATCTGTCTTTGGTACGATCATGATGCTGAAGAAGCCGCACGATTTTATGCAGAAATTTTTCCAAATTCATCTGTAGGTGCCATCGTTCTTGCACCTGGAGATTATCCCTCTGGTAAAGCAGGTGATGTCATCACAGTAGACTTTACCGTACTGGGTATTCCATGTATTGGTTTAAACGGAGGACCTGTATTTCAGCATAATGAATCTTTCTCATTTCAAGTCGCCACAGAAGATCAGGAAGAAACTGACCGCTATTGGAATGCGATCGTCAATAATGGTGGTCAGGAAAGTGAATGCGGATGGTGTAAGGATAAATGGGGAGTATCTTGGCAAATCATCCCTAAAGCTTTGCTTGAAGCATCATACAGTTCAGACCGTGGTGTTGCTAAAAAAGCTTTTTATGCCATGATGACCATGAAGAAAATTGATGTCGCTGCAATTGAAGCTGCCATCCGAGGCTAAGGCATGGTCTCGATATCAGTGATTAATGCCATGTATTTAGTTTAAGCGTTTGGCCTTATTACTTATATAAAGTGAGAGGTCATTGATAATAATCAGAAGTTCATCCTTTAAGGTATAGCCAGTGAGTTGCTTATGGCGGCCGCTGGCTAAAATCTATTTAAGCTTTCTCTATAAATAATTTTTATTTTTTAAAAATAAGTAAATAAAACTCGAAGATATCTCTGAAAGTGAAGATTCATATTTGAAATATTTAGCTTAAAGTAAGATGATAAAATAGTAAGTGGCTAAAATTTAAAATCTTATTTCATCAGCTAGAAGAACGAGAAAGACATGCCTCATTCCCATCATCATGAAAAACACTATATACAACGTTCTGGCTGGTTGCGTGCCGCAGTGCTTGGTGCCAATGATGGAATTATTTCCGTGACCAGTCTGGTTGTCGGGATGGCAGCCAGTGGTGCTTCGTCACAAACACTTTTGATTGCTTGTGTTGCTGGCCTGATTTCTGGTGCAGCCTCGATGGCAGCTGGGGAATATATCTCGGTCAAGTCGCAACAGGATATTGAAAAAAATGATCTCGCCATGGAAGAGCGGGAATTAAATCTGCATCCCGTACATGAATTAAGAGAGCTAAAAAATATTTATATCAAGCGAGGTTTAGAAGCTGATCTGGCCGAAGAAGTGGCAAAACAGCTTACTGCACATAATGCCTTGGATGCGCATGCGCGTGATGAAATTGGAATTCTGGAACAGACAGCTGCCCGGCCCTTTACGGCGGCATTTTCTTCAGCATCAGCATTTACGGTAGGTTCTTTATTTCCATTGGTATCCATTTTGGTTTTGCCTTCACATTTGCTAGATCAGGGCGTCATGCTGGTGGGAGTGCTTAGTCTGGGAATGATGGGAGCATTAGCCAGTTATGCGGGCGGTGGCAGTATGTGGAAAGGTGCACTGCGTGTCATGATTTGGGGCATCGTTGCCATGCTATTCAGTTTCTGGATTGGCTCTCTATTTAATGTTACTACCATGTAATTATTTAAAAAATATGGAATAAATTTTTATTAATCTAGATATATCCAAAATTTAATTGAAGTAGATAACTTGAAATTAAAATTTTCCTCATTGAATTGTATTAGACATATCTAGATTCTTAATTAGCTAACTCATTTAAAAAGTTTAAATTTTAACTACAAGTTTTTCTTTAATTAAAAATACCTGGTTTGATTATGTTCTTCCTTGCACTAAAGCTGTGCCAAATGGTGCAGTGAAGTGGCAATTTTAAAATCTGGATATGTATATTCTTAGGAAAATAAGAAAGAGCTTGGTTCGCAGTCAATATAATTTAGAAAAAATATAAAAGTACCTCTAGATAATTAATATAAATACAAATACTTATTCGTATAACTATTTTATTGGCACGCTTTGTGCTTATTAGAATTTGAGTCAAAGACGACTCTAAAGAAATTTGTAAGACGGCCAATGACGTCCGTTCTGATCGCATCTGGTGTGCAGCGATTCGCATAGCAGATAAGCCTATACGTTCAGTTCTGGAAGGAGATGGTGATGTCTTCAAATTTATATGAAAAGAAAGCAACAAAAATAAGTCTTTTGAATTTCAGCAGCGCAGCAATGAGAGCCTTCCATATGAGTTGGCTCGCGTTTTTTGTCTGCTTCTTTGCCTGGTTCGCCTGTGCACCGCTGATGCCTGTGATCGCAGGTGAATTCAGCTTAACCAAAGATCAAATCGCCAATATCAATATTGCAGCAGTCGCGATCACCATTCTGGTTCGACTGATTGTCGGTCCGCTATGTGACAAATATGGTCCACGGAAAACCTATACCGCCTTACTCGTACTCGGCAGTATCCCGGTTTTTGGTGTTGCCTCTGCGAATAGCTATGAATCCTTCCTGTTTTTCCGCTTACTGATTGGTGCCATTGGTGCCAGTTTCGTCATTACCCAATATCACACCAGCATCATGTTTGCGCCGAATGTGGTCGGTACAGCGAATGCGGCATCTGCAGGTTGGGGAAATGCCGGTGGTGGTGCAACTCAAGCCTTGATGCCCTTACTTCTGGCTGCACTGGTAATGTTCGGTGTTGAACAGGCGATGGGCTGGAGAATTGCCTTAATTGTTCCAGGCCTGATGATGCTGATTGTCGGTGCCTTGTACTGGAAATTCACTCAGGACTGCCCACAAGGCAACTTTAAAGAACTGCGTGCAGCAGGAATTCAGGTTGGTAGCGAGAAAAAAGGTGGCATGGCAATTCTGATGCATGCTGCACGTAACTACCGTGTCTGGATTCTATTTGGCGCTTATGCGGCCTGTTTCGGTATCGAAATCTTCATTCATAACATCGTAGCCATGTACTACGTAGAAAACTTCAGCTTTGGTTTAAAAGAAGCAGGTATGACGGCTGGGATCTTCGGTCTGTTAGCACTGTTTGCCCGTGCACTGGGGGGTATTGTTTCAGACAAAGTCGCTATCAAAAAAGGCTTGGACGGACGTACTAAAGTGCTGTTTGCCATGATCTTGATGGAAGGCTTATTCCTGATTTTATTCTCGCAAATGAACAGTGCCATGCTGGCCATTATCACAATGACTGTCTTTGCATTATTTACCCATATGGCATGTGGTGCAACATATGCGCTGGTGCCATTTATTGACCGTGATGCTTTAGGCGGTGTGGCCGGCATTATCGGTGCAGGCGGTAACGTGGGTGCGGTCGCAGCAGGATTCTTACTCAAAGGCATGCTGGATATTCAAACCTGTCTGATGGCACTTGGCGGCCTGGTCGTGATTGCAGCAAGTTTTGTTCTGATGATTCGCTTCTCGGTTGAGCATAAGGCCAAAGAGCAAAAGCTATATGAAGAAGCTGTTCTTGAACGAAACAACCTGGCTTAAAACACAAGATACAAGATTTAGAAAATTTAGGAGAAGGAATATGAAACTGGTAATGATTGGCCATGGCATGGTAGGACACAAATTTATTGAATCTGTGCTTGAGCATGCGGGTGATGACGTTGAAATCACGATTCTGGCAGAAGAGCCGCGTCTGGCTTATGACCGCGTCCATTTGACTGAATATTTCAGCGGCAAATCTGCAAAAGATTTAACTTTATGTCGATCTGACTTTGCGGATGCGTATGGTATTGATCTGCGTTTAGGCACTAAAGCGGTTTCTATCAATCAGGTAACACGTACAGTAACCACCCAGCATGGTGAGGAACTGACCTATGACAAGCTGATTCTGGCAACGGGTTCTTATGCATTCGTTCCACCAATTCCGGGTAATGATCGTGAAAATTGCTTTGTTTACCGTACTATTGAAGATCTGGATGCCATTCGTGCAGCCAGCCTGAATTCAAAAACCGGTGTAGTCATTGGTGGTGGTCTGTTAGGTCTGGAAGCAGCTAAGGCACTACGTGACCTGAATCTGGAAACGCATGTGGTTGAATTTGCACCACGCCTAATGGCAGTACAGATTGACGATCTTGGCGGTAAAGTATTACGCAGCAAAATCGAAGATCTGGGCGTTAAAGTCCATACCCAAAAAGCCACCTCGTCTATTGAAGATGGTGTCAATGCTAAACATGTCATGAAGTTTGGTGATGGTGCTGAGCTGGAAACTGACATCATCCTGTTCTCTGCAGGGATTCGTCCACGTGATGAGCTAGCACGTCAAAGCGGCCTGGCAATCGGTGAGCGCGGTGGTATCGTGATCAATGATTACTGCCAGACATCAAATCTGGACATTTACGCAATTGGTGAATGTGCGCTGTGGAATAACAAGATTTTTGGTCTGGTGGCTCCAGGCTATGACATGGCACGTATTGCTGCGAAACATGTACTTCAAGAAGAATGTGCCTCATTTACTGGCGCAGACATGAGCACCAAGTTGAAACTGATGGGTGTGGATGTTGCATCAGTTGGCGATGCACATGCCATGACACCAGGTTCACTGAGCTACTTCTATGCAGATGAAGCAGCGCAGATCTACAAAAAAATCGTAGTTAATGCTGAAAAAACCAAACTGCTCGGTGCAGTGCTGGTCGGTTGTGCCAAAGAATATAACGACCTGCTGCAAATGATGCTAAATGGTCTGGAAATCCCGGAAAATCCGGAAAGCCTGATCATGCCGGGCTTTGATCAGGCAGCAGCGAAAACGGGTGGCAGCGGTGTAGATTTGTTGCCAGACAGCGCAACGATCTGTTCATGTAACAACGTATCTAAAGCGGATATCTGTTCAGCGATTGCCGATGGTTCAACTTCGCTTGGTGCACTGAAAAAATGCACCAAAGCTGCTACAGCTTGTGGTGGCTGTGCACCGCTGGTGACGCAAGTTCTGAAATCTGAGTTACAACGTCAAGGCGTAACAGTAAATAACCATCTCTGCGAACACTTTGCTTATTCACGCCAGGAACTGTATCACCTGGTTCGTGTGAATGAAATCAAGACCTTTGATGACCTGATCCAGCAACATGGTCATGGTCTGGGCTGTGATATCTGTAAGCCAACAGTGGCAAACATCCTGGCATCTTGCTGGAACGACTTTGTCCTGAAACCAAGCCATGCCGGCCTGCAAGACAGTAACGACTACTACCTCGGTAACATTCAAAAAGATGGTACTTACTCTGTAGTTCCTCGAATGGCAGGTGGTGAAGTCACTCCAGATGGTCTGATCGTCATTGGTCAAATTGCTAAAGAATATGGTCTGTACACCAAATTGACTGGCGGCCAGCGTGTCGATATGTTTGGTGCGCAACTGCATCAATTACCAGAAATCTGGGAAAAACTGATCAATGCCGGTTTTGAGTCTGGTCACGCTTACGGTAAATCATTACGTACCGTGAAATCTTGTGTCGGTAGCACCTGGTGCCGCTATGGTGTGGATGATTCTGTGGGCTTGGCGATCTATCTGGAAAACCGCTACAAGGGCTTACGTTCTCCGCATAAACTGAAAATGGCGGTATCTGGCTGTACCCGTGAATGTGCCGAAGCACAAAGCAAAGACGTGGGTGTGATTGCCACTGAAAAAGGATGGAACCTGTATATTTGCGGTAACGGCGGTATGAAACCGCGTCATGCTGAACTACTAGCATCAGATCTGGATACACAAACTTTAGTCCGCTATATCGACCGTTTCTTCATGTTCTATATCCAGACGGCTGATCGTCTGCAACGTACTTCAGTATGGCGCGACAACCTCGAAGGCGGCTTAGATTATCTGAAAGATGTCATCGTCAATGACTCACTGGGTCTGGCCGCTGAACTGGAACATCGTATGCAGCATGTGGTGGGCACTTATCAGGATGAATGGCGTACTGCAGTTGAAGATCCAGAAGTCCGTAAACGTTTCAAAACCTTTATTAATGCCAAGGCTGAACAGCAAAACGATCCGCACGTTCAATTTACTGAAGTGCGCGGTCAGATCCGTCCAAAAACTGAAGCTGAACGCAATGCCAGCCGTATTCCGGTAGTTGAAGCCTGATTCAAAGAATAAAGGAGCAAGAATATGACAATGTTTAAAGATATGAATGAACTGAATTGGGTTGAAGTGTGTGCACTGGATGACATCACGCCTAATACTGGCGTTGCAGCTTTGGTGGAAGATCAGCAAATTGCGATCTTTCGTGTAGGTTCAGAAAAACGTGTTTATGCACTCAGTAACCAGGATCCATTTAGTAAAGCGTTTGTGATGTCACGCGGCATCATTGGTGATCTGCAAGGTGAACGTGTAGTCGCTTCACCAATTTACAAGCAGCATTTTAGTTTGGCGACTGGCCGCTGCCTGGAAGATAAAGATCAAAAACTGCTGGTTTTTCCAAACAAAATTGAAAATGGCAAGGTGTTCATTAGCCCCGTGCCACAAAAAACCTATATCACCAACAACGGTGTTTCACCGGAAAAAATGAAACTGGTACTGGTCGGTAATGGTCTGGCAGGCATGCGTTGTCTGGAAGATCTGCTGGATATGGCACCAGAACGTTATGAAATTACTGTGATTGGTGAAGAGCCTTGGGGCAACTACAACCGCATCATGCTGTCGCCAGTGCTTTCTGGCGAGAAAACCATTGATGACATCATGCTGCATCCACATGCCTGGTATGCCGACAAAGGTATCCGTCTGATTGCTGGTGATCCAGCAGTACGTATTGATCGTCCGCGTAAGCAGGTTTATACCGAAAAAGGCGAAGTGATCAGTTATGACCGTTTGATTCTGGCGACGGGTTCCAAGCCATTCGTTCCGCCAATTCCAGGTAGTGACTTAAAAGGCGTACTCAGCTTCCGCGACATTTATGATGTGAACAACATGCTGGACTACTGCAAAACCAAGAAAAATGCGGTGGTGATTGGTGGTGGTCTACTGGGTCTGGAAGCTGCTTACGGTCTGAAACAGCAAGGCATGAATGTCACTGTGTTTCACCTGATGGATCGCATTATGGATCGTCAGCTGGACAGCAAAGCCAGCCAGATGCTGAAAACAGCGATTGAGCAGAAAGGTATCACCATCCTGACTGAAGCCAATACCGAATGCTTAATTGGTGAAGAAGGTCATGTGACCCAAGTGAAACTAAAAGATGGCACCGTGCTGGCTGCTGATTTGGTGGTCTTCGCAGTTGGTATTCGTCCAAATATCGCATTGGCGCAAAGTGCCGGTCTGCGTTGCAACCGTGGTGTGCTAGTGAATGACACCATGCAGACTTTTGACCCAAGTATTTATGCGGTGGGTGAATGTATCGAGCACCGTGGTCAAACCTTTGGTCTGGTTGAACCACTTTGGGGCCAGGCGTTCATTTGTGCATCACATCTGGCCGAGCATGGCAGCTTGACCTTTAAAGCGCCGACGGTTCCGACTCAGCTGAAAGTGAGTGGTTGTGATGTGTTCTCTGCAGGTGACTTCGAACCAAAAGATGATTTTGAAGATATCGTACTGAATGATGAAAAGCGTCAGATCTATAAACGCATTATTATTCAAAAGGATAAAGTCATTGGTGCGGTGCTGTTTGGTGATACGGAAGACGGTACCTGGTATGCCGAACTGATTGCAGATCAAACCCCAATTGCAACGATTCGTAACAAGCTGCTTTTTGGTCGGGATTTTGCATTAAAGAAAGCAGGGTAAAAAATCAATTTGTCATGGTGAAACCAAGATCCGCGGAAACGTCATCCGCAACTGTTTGAGCCAAGACAAAATATGAAAATGAATGTTTCTGCGACCTTTTTGATACATGCCGGATGAGGGCGAGTTTTGCGGATCTTACGCCACAGTGTGGCTCAGGTTTTGCCTACTTTTCCCGAAAGAAAAGTAGGTCGAACCGAAGGTTGATCCAAATAAATGAGTTGCATTGAAAAGACACCGTTGTAATGAACCTTTTTTGAAAAGAATTAAATTGTGTTTCAACTCCTAAGGAGCATCCATGAACAGTATTCCCGTTGTGGAAATTGAAAGCTCCACAGAATTAAAAACTAAAACTACACAGACCACGTGCCCATATTGTGGCGTGGGTTGTGGTGTGACTGCACATGTAACGCCGACCACATCAGGTCCGAAAGTGACTGTTGAAGGCGATGCCAATCATCCTTCTAATTACGGTAAGCTGTGTATTAAAGGCAGTAATTTGGCCGATACCCTAGGACTTGAAACTCGTTTACTGCAGCCAATGCTGGGTCGGAAAGATCAGCGTGAAGTCACGAGTTGGGATACTGCAGTTTCGTCCATTGCCAATAAATTCCAGCAATGTATTGATCAATATGGCCGAGACAGTATCGCGTTTTATGTCTCAGGTCAGTTGCTGACCGAAGATTATTACGTGGTGAATAAATTCGTTAAAGGCTATCTTGGTACGGCGAATATTGATACCAATTCACGCCTGTGCATGTCTTCAGCTGTTGCTGCACATAAACGAGCTTTTGGCGAAGATTTGGTTCCAGCCAGCTACGAAGATTTCGAACATACTGACATGGTGGTACTGGTCGGTTCCAATACCGCTTGGTGTCATCCAGTGCTGTATCAGCGCATTATGAAAGCCAAGGAACAGCGCGACCTGTTTGTGGTCGTGGTTGATCCGCGTTTTACCAGTACCTGTGAAGCAGCAGATCTACACCTACCAATTCTGCCAGGTCAGGATGTGGCGCTGTTTAATGGCTTATTGCAGTACCTCTGGAAAAATAGTCACGCAGACCAAGAATTTATTGCTCAACATACACAAGGCTTGGAGCAAGCCTTAGTACAAAGTGAAGCTGAGTCTCCGATTCAAGAAGTTGCTCAACGTACCGGTATTGCAGTCGAGAAACTGCAAACTTTTTATCAGAAATTCGCCGAAACTGAAAAAGTTATGACCCTGTTTTCAATGGGGGTCAATCAGTCTTCGCAAGGGGTGAATAAAGCCAACAGCATTACCAATTGTCATCTATTAACAGGCAAAATTGGTAAATTGGGCGCAGCGCCATTTTCCATGACTGGTCAGCCAAATGCGATGGGCGGCCGTGAAGTCGGGGGGCTAGCCAATATGCTGGCTGCACATCTGGATTTAGAAAATCCGGGACATCAGCAGCTGGTACAAAATTTCTGGCAAAGTCCGTATATTGCTAAACAAGCAGGACTGAAAGCAGTTGATTTATTCCAGGCCGTTGAAAGTGGCAAGATCAAGGCGATCTGGATTATGGCAACTAATCCGGTAGTCAGCTTACCAGATGCCGATCAGGTTAAACGTGCCCTGGACAAATGTGAATTCGTGGTGGTGTCTGATATCTGTCAGGACACGGATACCACACAATATGCTGATGTCTTGTTACCCGCTTTAGGTTGGGGTGAAAAAGATGGCACCGTGACCAATTCGGAACGTCGTATTTCACGTCAGCATGCATTTTTGGATGCACCGGGTGAAGCCAAAGCGGACTGGTGGGCCATTGCTCAAGTGGCAAAACACATGGGCTTTAATGGCTTCGATTTCCAGAATAGTTATGAAATCTTTAAGGAGCATGCAGGGCTTTCTGCCTATCAGAATGCCGAACTGCATAAACGTACAGACACCTCATATTTCCGTTATTTCAACCTGCAAGGTTTAAGCAATTTAACTGCAGAAGAATATGATGAACTGGATCCGGTGCAATGGCCAGTTTGGGATAAGCAGCAAGATGCGAAATCTGTCGCCCGGTTATTTGCTCAAGGCCAGTTCAGTCATGCGGATGGCAAAGCCAAGTTTATTGCCACCACAGCGATTGATCCGGTAAATCTGGTTTCCAGTGAATATCCTTTAATTTTAAATACCGGCCGAATCCGTGACCAGTGGCATACCATGAGCCGTACCGGTTTATCTGCAAATCTCAGCACACATCGTGCCGAACCTTACTGTGAAATTCACCCGAATGATGCACTAAAATACGGGATTAAAGATGACGAGCTGGTAGAAGTCAAATCGCAATGGGGCAATTGTGTCTTGCGTGCGACTGTCAGTGACAATATCCGCCGTGGACAGGTCTTTGCCCCGATTCACTGGAATGATCAGGTCGCATCCGATGCCCGGATCGGCAAGGTAGTAAATCCGGTAGTGGATGCTATTTCGGGTGAGCCAGAATTCAAGCATACTCCGGTCATCATCCATCCATTTTATAGCCAGTGGCAAGGCGTATTTTATGTGCGTCAAGGCTTTGAAAAAATCGTACAGCCGTCGATTGAAGCCACCGTGTGGTGGACTAAAATTACTACCAGCAAGGCAGTACGTTATGAACTGGCAGACCGGAAGAAATTTAGCTACACCACTGAGCATTTAAAAGAATTATTGCCATTTCAGGATGAAAGTTTTGAATGGCTGAATCTTGAAGATCAGACCGCCCACATCAGTCATAGCGTGATACTTCAGGGTGGTCATGTGATTGCCAGCCTATATATTGCACCGAAGGCCTTATTGCCGGACCGCGACTGGGTGGCAAGTCTGTTTAAACGTGAACGTTTAAGTGCTATGCACCGTAAAGCCTTACTTGCTGGACAGCCGATGTCGATGGCAAATAATGAGGGTCCATTAGTATGTAGCTGTTTTAAAGTCGGTAAAAACCGCATCATTGAAACCATTAAAACTAAAAATATTACGGATGAAAAACAGGTGACCGCATGTTTAAAAGCCGGAGGGAATTGTGGTTCGTGTTTACCTGAAATCCGTGGCCTGATTAAAACATGTCAATTGGAGACGGTAGAATGAAAAAAGGAGCCGAGAGAGAAAATAATAAAACAGCCTATCCGCGTACTGATCTGGTGATCCTGGCGGGTGGACAGGCAAGACGCATGAATGGCATCAACAAACTGTTGCAGAAATTCGATGACCAGATTCAGCTGATCAAGATTCACCAACAGCTGAAATCGAATGTTGCACAGGTCTGGATTAACAGCCATCGCGACTATTCCATTTACCAGAAACTTATTCCCAGTGTTCATTATTATCAAGATGATGAGCCGGGCTTTCAGGGGCCGTTAATGGGCATGAAAAGTGCCTGGTCGCATGTGCAGTCGGATTATGTACTGTTTGTCCCTTGTGACCTAACTTATATTCCTTCCAAAGTATTGCTCAAGTTACACCAGGCTCTAGCCAAAAATAGTCTGGCTGAAGTGGCCTATGTGGAAATTAACGGCAAGCCACTTTATCCATTTTGTCTGGTCAAACGCAGCAGTCTGGCAACCCTGAACTTACATCTTGAACAGGAACAGCGCAGTCTTAAACACTGTTTTGCTGATTTGCACGCACAAGTGGCACGTTTTAAAAATCGTGCGCTATTTTTTCACAGTATTAACTCGCTGGATGAACTGCAACAGTATCAACAGCTCAAATTTCTGCACTAAAAACTGAATATTTTGCTTTTGGCACAAAGTTGGAACACTTATTGCAAATCTAATTATTACAAGATTGGGCGATTTGAGTTTCGCGCACTGCATATGTGCAACAACCCACCCAATGCCTGAAGATGGATGTTCAACATGAATATGATGACACAGCTTAAAAATGATGCCTTGTTTGTCGATCAATTCGGTCGTGGCAAGCGCAAGCTAAGGATTTCAGTGACCGATCGCTGCAATTTCAAATGTGTTTATTGTATGCCTGAACATCCTGAATGGATGAAAAAACACGATCTGCTCAGTTTTGAAGAGCTGTATCAATTTTGCGATTTTATGGTGCGTCATGGCATTCAGTATATCCGCATTACCGGTGGTGAGCCTTTAATGCGTCAGGGCGTAATGCATTTTGTTGAACAACTGCAAGCGCTGAAAAAGCTGGGACTACAACGCATTTCCATGACCACCAATGCGCATTACTTAAAACAATATGCACAAGCCTTAAAGCAGGCAGGACTGGATGACCTGAATATCAGCCTGGACAGTCTGGATGCTGATCAGTTTAAACAGCTGACCCAAAAGAATTTGACACCTGTACTGGAAGGAATTCAGGCAGCACAAGTCGCTGGATTACCGATTAAGATCAATACCGTATTGATGCAGGGTATGAATGACGATCAGATCCTGCCATTGGCGCGCTGGTCAGTTCAGCAAAACATTGTCCTGCGCTTTATCGAATTTATGCCACTTGATGGTGATCACCATTGGTCTACTGAGCATGTAGTCAGTGAACACTACATTTTAGAAACTTTGGCGACTGAATTTACGCTCACTCAAAAAACTAATAATTCTGCCCAATCAGCTTCGGAACCCGCACGCCAGTATCTGATTGATGGCCATCCGATTGGAATTATTTCAACCATTACCAATTCATTTTGTGGCAGCTGCGACCGCTTGCGATTGACTGCACAAGGTGAATTTTATAACTGCCTGTTTGCACCTCAAGGTTTGAATCTTAGAAAGGAAATCAAATCACTAAATGCATCTGTAGCTCTAAGTGAGTTGAATTTGTATGGTGCTTTATCCCGATATATCTGGAACAAAGAACAGGGCTTTCATGCCATAGAGCAGCGTTTAAAAAATCAAAGTATGAATCAAAACAGCCGCAAAATTAGTATGCACATGATAGGAGGCTAAGATGTCACAGATCAGAATCAGAATTGAAGCCTTCGGTGCGGTAGAGCGACAGTTACCGCAAGATCTCGAAATTATCTGCAAATCTCAAAGTACCGTATCTGAGGTTTTGAATCAGGTGGGACAAGATTATCCAGATGCATTTGGCATGATTGAACGCTGTGCCTGTGCCATCGGTGAAGACATCATTTCACGTCAGACACCTCTTCATGCTGACAGTACTTTGGTGCTGTTGTCACCTGTCGCAGGAGGCTGAAATGAGCAAATTCAAACAGATTTCCCGGATCCAAGATACTGCTTTAGATCTGGAAAGTTTTGATCCGATCCAGTCTTTTCCTGAATGTGGTGGAGTCGGCGTATTTATCGGAACGGTACGTAATCACCATGAAGGTAAAGCAGTCAAGGCACTGAAATATACGGCCTATACACCTGTTGCAGAAAAAATGATTCGCCAAATTGAACAGGAAATCCAGGCCAAATACGGCGTGTCCTATGTGCGGGTGATTCATCGAATTGGGGCACTAGATATTGGTGAAAAAGCCATTATTGCAATTGCTTATGCTGCACATCGACGTGAAGCTTTTGCTGCTTGTGAGGAAGCAGTAGAGCGGGTCAAACATGAGGTGCCAGTCTGGAAAGAAGAGTTTTATATGGATGGCAGCAGTCAATATGTTGAGGGATGTTGTATCCGTAAAGATGTAGAAATTACTCATACGCATCGTCATTCAGAACATTCAGATGAGACGCATCAACATTGCCATCATGCCAAAGAAAATATGCCATTCATCTATCAATGGCCGATATAAGTCAGAACAGACATACGTTTAAAGAAGAAATGAACTATAGGAACATGCAATGAAAAATGTCGGGATGAAAGCAGAAAGTTATCGGACTGCAGTAGCTACAGGGATTCTGCATGCACCGCCACATTGCATTGAGTTATTACGAAATGGCAATACGGAAAAGGGTGATGCACTAAAGACAGCTCGCATCGCCGGGATTTTAGGGGCTAAACGAACCGATGAACTGATTCCACTTTGTCATCCCTTACCAATTTATCGTGCAGATGTGGAATATGAACTGTTTGATGCACATGTCGAAATTATTGCCACAGTAGAGACTATTGGTCCAACTGGTGTGGAAATGGAAGCCTTGACTGCCGTTAGTCTGGCTGGATTAACCCTCTATGACATGCTCAAACCACATTGTGAACCGGAAGACTTATGTCTGGATCAATGTAAATTGCAAAAGAAAAAAGGCGGTAAATCGCATTTTACCCGTGTCTTAAAAGAAGCCTTGCCAGCATCCATCATTGTGCTTTCAGATACAGTCGCTGCCGGTAAAAAACCGGATACAGCAGGGCAAAATGTCCTGGAAATATTACAAGAAGCCAATTTTGAAAATATTGCCTATCAGGTAATTCCAGATGATCCTGAACAGTTATTGGCATTGGTTCATCAACAGAAAAATGATTATCCATTGATCCTGACTGTAGGTGGAACAGGCTTAGGTCCTAAAGATCTAACAGTTGAAACTTTACAGCCTTTACTGAAACGGGAAATTCATGGACTCATGGAAGCTTCACGCAGTTTCGGCCAGAAACGCACGCCGTATGCGGCTTTAAGTCGTGGCGTTGCTGGCTATATTGATAACAGTTTGGTAATGACTTTACCGGGCAGCCGACAAGGCGCCAAAGAATCTTTAATTGCCGTACTACCAGCGTTGGTACATTTATTTGATGTGCAAAAAAATATTCCACATCAAGGCGGTTATCAATAATGTCTGGATGCGGAGCAGAACATGGCCTGATTACAGTAGATCAGGCTTTAGAATTGATTTTGCAGCATACTCAAGTGTTAGTAACTGAACGACTGAAGTTGAATCAGGCCCTGAATCGTTATCTGGCAGAGGATATTTATTCTGGGATTAATTTACCGTTATTTTCGCAAAGTGCCGTAGATGGTTATGCACTGTGTACCCAAGCTGCAATTGAACCAGAAAGTGAGTTTCAGCTTATCGGTGAAATTCGGGCAGGGCAACAGGATGAGCTGCAACTTCAGGATGGTCAGGCAGTCAGGATTTTTACCGGCGCTAAAATTCCGCTTGGGACTACTACGGTCGCACGTCAGGAAATCGTTCAAGCAATTGATTTATCCAGAATCAAAATTACGGAACAGCTTAAAATTCATGCCGATATTCGGGATGTGGGCGAAGAAATTTCAGTCGGGCAATTATTGGCCAATAAAGGTCAGCAGCTGTCAGTCGGTGCAGTTGCCTCTTTAAGCATGGCGGGGATCAATACTGTTAAGGTTTTTCAATATCCTAAAGTGGCTGTGGTCATTACAGGTGATGAAGTTGCTGAAAGTATCGAGGATTTTGCAGCGGGTAAAATTTTTGATGCCAACGGTCCCCTGATTGAAGCCTGGTTTCAGCAAGCTGGGCAGCAGCTTGAAATTTTTCATGTTGCAGATACTGAGGCGGCAGTACGGAATCTCATTCAAGAATTATCAGCAAGCTATGACCTGATTTTAACCACAGGCGGTGTATCTGTCGGAGATTATGATTTCATTCGGCCTGTAGCACTAGATTTAGGCTTTGAACAGATATTCTGGAAAGTAAAACAGAAGCCGGGCAAGCCGATGTTCTTTGCCCAGCTACAGCGAAATGATAGTTCACATTGTTATCTGCTGGGTTTGCCGGGAAATCCCGCAGCAGTGTATGTCGGCATGCAGATCTACACCGCAACTTTATTAAATGCCTTACAAGGACACAAATCTCAGCCGAACTGGTTTAATGCTGTACTCACCCATGATCTGAAAATGAATGCCAGAGAGCGCTTTTTAAGAATGTCTGCCAGCTTTGAGCAGTCGGTTTTACGAGTTAAAAGTCTGTCTAAGCAGCAATCACATATGCTGAGCAATCTCATGCAGGCCAATTGTCTGGTTCGCATTCCGGCAGGAAAAAGCCTGAAAGAAGGGGATCTTGTTCAAGGCTTATTTATTCACTGATAAGGGTAGATGCACATGAAAAAATCTCTGTTTTTATCCATGTGCATTGCCATGATGTTTTCCTCAGTCCATGCAGGAACAGTGAAGGTTTACGCCGCAGCGAGTCTAAATAATGCTGTGACCGAAATTTCCAGGATTTACCAAGCCCAACATCCACAAACTAAGATTATTTCCGTATTTGGTGCATCTTCTGCTTTAGCCAAACAGATCGAAGCAGGAGCTAGTAGTGATCTATACTTTTCAGCTGATCAGGATTGGATGAATTATCTGGTACACAAGAAACTTATAAATTCCAGTTCAGTTCATCCCATCCTGTTAAATCAGTTAGTGGCGATCAGCCCGAAACATCTGAATATTCATTTTAAACCCCAGTCCAGTTTTAATTTTGCCCAGTCCTTTAAAGGTTATGTATGTACCGGACAAATGGAATCAGTGCCTGCCGGAAAATATGCCAGGCAAAGTCTGACCAAACTGAACTGGTTAAATGGCTTAAAAGGACGAATTGTTGGAACGGATGATGTGCGCTCGGCTTTGGCTTTTGTCGAACGTGGCGAGTGTGAAGTTGGGATTGTCTATAAAACTGATGCCTTGATCAGCCGAAAAGTAAAAATCATCGGTACTTTCCCAGCAAATTTACATAGTCCGATTATTTATCCTTTAGCTTTGACATGGCAAGGCGCACAGAATAAAGAAGCAGTGCAATTTGAACAATTTATACAAAAAAGTGCGCAGGCTAAAGCCATCTTTCAAAAATATGGATTTAGGCTGAACCCCTAGACAATGGCTGGAGAAATAACTGCAAGATGTTAAGTCCAGAAGAACTCAGTGCGCTCTACCTGTCTGCCAAGGTGGCCAGCTTTGCGACCTTATTCTGTTTACCTTTTGCAGTAGCATTGGCTTGGGTTTTGGCCAGATATGAATTTCGGCTTAAGTTTCTGGTCGAAGCATGTTTGCAATTGCCGATGGTGCTGCCACCTGTGGTTTTGGGTTATCTGCTTCTGATACTGTTTGGTAATCAAGGCATGATTGGCCAATATCTCAATACACTCGGATTGCAACTGGCATTTAACTGGAAAGGGGCGGTATTGGCCTCGATGATTGTGGCATTTCCGCTGATGGTGCAACCGATCCGTTTGTCATTTCAGCTCATGAATCAGCAACTCGAACATATCGCAGGTTCATTGGGCGCAGCACCGTGGAAAGTGTTTTGGAGTATCAATTTACCTCTGGCGATTCCCGGTATGCTGATTGGCAGCATCTTATGTTTTAGCCGCAGTCTGGGTGAGTTTGGTGCCACCATTACTTTTGTGGGAAATATTCCGGATGAAACCCGCACTATTCCCATCGCAATTTATTCCTTACTGCAACAACCGAATGGTGAAGAAATGGCGATGCGTCTGGTGGTTTTATCTATTTTTTTGGCATTTACTGCCTTAATTGCCAATTATTTTATTTTGCAAAACTATCAACGGAAATTAGGAGGCTGAAATGTTGAAGTGTGATTTTCAATATCAACAAGCCGATTTCGAGTTGAATATTAAACTGGAAATATCGCAGCAACTATTGGGGATCGTCGGTGCATCTGGAAGTGGGAAAAGCACATTACTCAAAAATATTGTCGGGTTATTGAAACCTGATCAAGGATATATTCAGTTTAATCAGCAGGATTTAACCAATATAGAAAAGCAAATAAATATTCCAATCCATCAGCGCAAAATTGCATTAGTTTTCCAGAATGCTTTGCTGTTTCCACATATGAATGTGCAGCAGAACCTATGTTATGCAGAAAAACTGATATCTAAAGCAGATCGAAAATTCCAGTTTGAAGACATCGTGGAATTATTAGAATTAAAGCCTCTAATTTATCGCAAAGCCCATCAGCTATCAGGTGGAGAAGCGCAGCGCGTTTCTATTGGCCGAGCATTACTGTCTTCACCGAATCTTTTATTGCTGGATGAACCTTTAACGGGCCTAGATCAGCAGTTAAAACAGCAGATTTTACCCTTCCTAAAACGGATCAAAGACGAGCTAAATCTACCGATGATTTATGTGACTCATCATTTAGAAGAATTAGCTTACTTAGAAGCCGAAACTGTACAGCTCAAAAAGGGCATATTAATCAGGAACTGATTAACTCCAGCTGATTGAGTCGGGCAGGTTTTGCATAGTAAAAACCTTGCAGATAATCACAATGATGTGATTTTAAACACTCAGCCTGTTCAGGATTCTCAATTCCTTCCGCAACGACTTCCAGATCCAGCTTATGCGCTAGGGTAATCATGGCTTCAATAATGGCCTCATCTCGTGGATTGCCAGGTAAATGCTGAACAAAGCTACGATCCAGTTTGATTTCATCGATCGGAAGACTACGTAAATAACTTAAACTCGAATAACCAGTGCCAAAGTCATCTACCGAAACTTTAATGCCCAAAGCCCGGACATTTTTTAAGATCTCAATGGACTTATCACCGCTGGCAATCAGCATGCTTTCAGTCACTTCGAGTTTTAGTAACTCATGCGGGAATTCAATTTCCGCTAATAATTGCTGGAGATCACTCAGGAATCCACTTCTTTTAAACTGTAAAGGAGATAGATTGACGGCAACCGAAATTTGAGTCTCATGCTGCATATTCCAGGCTTTAACTTCCTCACAAGCCTGTCTAAGTACCCATTCGCCAATTGAGACGATTTGCCCGGTCCTTTCTGCAAAAGGAATGAAATCGGCAGGGGAAATAAAGCCTTTTTCTGGATGTTGCCAGCGGATCAAAGCTTCCAGACATTTGACCTTGCCCGTTTCACTGTCCAGAATCGGCTGATAAAACAGTTTAAACTGCTGTTCATGCAGAGCGACCATCAGTTCATGACGAAGCTGTACATAATCTACCTTCGGTAAAGGCTCTTTCGTGAAATTATACCAGTGCCAAGTATTACCCCCTTCGGCATTAGCATCACGCATGGCATCCTTGGCTGCATTGATAAACTGCTTAGCGCATTTGATGTCGGGATCAGCATCAGCGACACCGATACTTGCACTCAGGTGAATATCATAGCCATCCACATGGAAAGGCTGAGATAATCCGGCGATGATTTCTTCGGCACGTACAGCAACTTGCTTGAGATCATTCATTTGAGTTAATAAAATTGCAAACTCATCTCCTGAAAATCTGGAAATTACATCTTCCGGCTCCAGGTTTTGGCTCAGACGATTGCCCACTAGTTTTAAAATTTTATCGCCAATATCATGACCGAGGCTTTGATTCAAAGGTTCAAAATCATCCAGATCCAGATATAAAAGCACTAGATTTGCAGAACCACTCTGCGCTAGATGCAGTTTTTCCTGAACCACTTCTTCAAACAGCTTATTGTTGATAAAGCCGGTTAAATGGTCATGTGATTCCTGATAAGCGATTAGTTCTTGCTGGGCAACATGCTGACTCACATCCTGTTGAATGGCAATGAAATGAGTGCACTTATGATTTTCATCAAAGACTGGACCTAGGTTTAGCTTGTTCCAGAACCAGTGTCCATCCTTACGATAATTTTTCAGGACAATCTTGATTTCAGATTTGTTCTGAATGGCTTCGCTGATTTGCTGGACGCTTTCCGCGGAAGTATCAGGTCCCTGCAAGATGCGGCAATTTTTTCCTTTGAGTTCTTCCAGGCTATAACCGGTAATCTGCTCAAAGGCCGGATTAACATATTCAATAGGCTGGTCATTTTCTGCCGAAGTTAAAATAATGCCATGCGGATTTGCATCGACACTACGTTTCATTAATCTCAGCATTTCATTGTTTTGATAACGTTCAGTAATGTCGCGTGCCACGCTAAAGATACCGACAATTTCCTCATTCACTTTAATTGGCAAAAAAGTTAAATCGAGCCAGTATTTCTGTCCTGCCGAGTTATGTGCCTGAACTTCAAGATGTCCAGTCAAGCCATGCTTGGCCTGCTCAAAGGCTTCTAAGGCAAGAGGGCGATGTTCAGGTTCAATAAAATGATCAATTTTAGTTCCGATATGCGATTTAACACCAACTTCGTTAAAAAATTTGGTGGCCAGGTTGGCATCTACAATATTGCCATCCAGATTGTGCTCAAAAATTGCATCGGGATGAAAAGAGAAAAATGACTGATATTTATCTTTGAGCTGATTTCGTTTTTTGCGTTCTTCATACAACTCAAAGGTTAAGGCGATCAGCGAAGCCGCATATTGCAGCAGGTCAATTTCATTTGGAGTAGGGGACTTAATCGAACGATAATAAGTACCAAAAGAGCCAAAAAGTTTGCCACTCCCGTTGGCAATTGGTACCGACCAGCAGGCTCTTAAACCATTTTGTTTAACCAGATCTTTATATGCGACCCAGTTCGGATCATTGAGTAAATCCTCACAGACCACTAAACGACGATGATATGCAGCTGCACCACAAGCGCCAACATTCGGGCCGATTTTTAGATCTTTTGAAGCTTCTACATATTCTCTGGAAAAATAGGCTGGTTCTTTTATTAAATTAAGCGTTTGTTCCTGTTCCGAATACAACATGACAGATACCAGTGCATCCGGGATTTTGTCCCCTAACCATACGGTAATCGCATCTATGATATCCTCTAAGGCAGCAGCTTGACCAATCAGATTAAAAATCTCTTGGCTGGTGCCTCCATTATAAAAAGAAGTCATATTGTATCCTTAAGTATAAACCTCTATATAAACCTAGAAGTATTAGGGAAATTATACTGTTTTTTTGAATAAAAGATCTAAACCCCATAACACAATAACAAAATAATATATTTAAATTATCTACTTAATAACTGTATAAAAATATTATTACTAGGCACTTTTTTCACCTGTCACCACACGATTTCTCCCTAAATGTTTGGCTTGATATAAATTCGTATCTGCTTGTTTTAAAACTTCTTTAATATCGGAAGAAGTTAAAGGCCAGTGTGCAATACCGAGTGAAGCAGTGACTATTCCTACTTCAAGTAAATAAGTCGATGCCAGTTTATGTCTTAATCTTTCAGCGATTTTAGTTGCATGTGAAATCTCTTTGACTGGCGCAAGAATAATAAATTCTTCACCACCAACGCGACAGCAAATATCCTGTTCACGAAAACTTTCCCGAATAAATCCGGCAACTTTGGTTAATACCACATCACCCATATCATGCCCATGACGATCATTGATTTTCTTGAAATAGTCAATATCCAAAACCACCACAGCAAAATAAGTTTTATTGCTAATTAAATCATTTAAAAATAGTTCAAAGCCACGACGATTATAAAAGCCGGTTAAAGGGTCGGTTAAAGTGTCCTGTTTAAGCTCTTCGATCTCCTGATTAAAAAAGTTTACACTAGATAATAGGGACTTCTTGAATTTAAAAACTTCAAAATACCAAGGCTTAATATGATTAATCTTTTCAGTGATACCTGGATCATTCAAATGACTTGCCATTTTGGCAAGATCATTTAATGGAGAGGTAATAAATTTCGAAATACGCCAGATGATTAAAAAGATAATAATGTAGATAACAAAAATTGTGCCAATCACTTTGTAGGCAAGAAGACGCGCTTGGGCAAATAAATCTTCTGTAGGCTGCTGAAACACCACGGTCCAGTTAGTGGTAGGAATTTTTGCAAAACCTGCTAGTTCGCTAACTCCCATATCGTTATTTAATTTTATTTTTCCTGAGCTATGTGACTCCATATAAGCTAAACCGGTATTGTGTTGGAATGTTTTTCCAATTCTCTCTCTTTCTGGATGATAAATAATTTTATCTTCTTTATCAAAAACATATAAGTAGCTATTTTTATAACCATAATTTTCGCTTAAAAGTGTCTTTAATAAGGACTCTTCATGTAAATAGATAAACCCTGCAATAAACCCTTGGTATTTATTATTCTGATCAAAGATTGGAAAACTAACCAGGACGACCAGATTACCTTTTAATGAATAATAGGGTGAGGAAATATAAGGCTTCTTTGATTCCAGTGATTTACTAAAGCCCAAAGACCGAATAATCGCAACTTTATCTAATTTCAAGGTTTCAGGCGCATATTCGATGACATGACCATCTGCATCGCTGATCAAAACACTGCTAAAAGAATTAGATTGTTGAATCAATCTATTTAATTCAGCTTTTAATAACTGCTCATTATGAAAATCATTTTTAATAATATTGGCACTGAGGCTTAAATCATTAAATATATTTTTAAAATATAAATCAGAAATAGAAGCAACTTTAGCTGCATACTCATAATTAGTTGCAAGAGAATTATTAATCAGTTGTTGTCGGTGAATTACATTGCTCACAATCAATGTAATTGAAAAAAGAATCACCAGACTTACAAGTAAAAGGATTAAAATCAATTTACGTAAATTAAGTTTGAGTGAAATGAGCAACTTTTGAACACTCATAACTTAATCCCCTGAATCTTTCAGAAATACAAAATGTATACAATATATTTCAATAATTATATTGTGTTATGTAGTCCTCTATTTTAGATGAATAATATTCAGTTTGTAAGCATTTTTGAAGCTTAATCTGTTGCTTATTTTGTAAGCAGAAATGGTTTGGTCCATTTATTGAATATATTTAAAAGATATAGAGAAAAGACTGAGATCAAAAAAAGTGATTAAATGCTGATTTAGTAAAAATTATATTTTTATAATATAAGAAATTTTTATTTAAAAGCCAAATTCCCTATCTAAGCTAATATAATTAAATAGATAATAAATAAAGATTTATTGATTAAAAAATAATTTCTTAAAAGGTAAATATTTATTTTTCAAAGCCTTCACTATAGGGTGGAAGGTGAGATAAATAAGTGCTCAAAAGGATATGACTTAAATTTGAGCACTTATTTGTTCTAGAAAAAGCTAATTTTCTGATTTTACAGTTATTTTCTCAATGAGAAAAGTTAATTACTCTAAAGTACTTCTTAACATCCAGGCTGTTTTTTCATGCACATCAAGACGTTGCGTGATTAAATCTGCAGTCGGTTGATCGTTGACTTCATCAACAACTTCAAAAAGATTGCGTGCGGTACGAGCTACCGTTTCATGAGCATTTACCAATAAACGCAACATTTCTTGGGCATCTGGTACACCTTCTACTTCTTTAATAGCAGTCAGCTTAACAAATTGCTGGTAAGTGCCGGGTGCGGCAAAGCCTAAGGCCCGGATACGTTCTGCAATCAGATCAAGAGCATTCCACTGTTCGGTATATTGGGTCATAAACATGCTGTGCAGACTATTGAACTGTGGTCCGGTGACATTCCAGTGAAAGTTGTGGGTCATTAAATAGAGGGTATAGCTGTCTGCCAATAATTTAGATAGACCTTCGACGATTTTGGCACGGTCTTCGTAAGAAATACCAATATCAATTTTCATAGCTTTAGCATTTTTTTCTGAAGAGCCCATGTTTTACTCCTTAACAATTTTGTAGAGAGATATCTTTTAAAATAGAAGTTTGCCAGTCATGGCTGAAAAGATAGGAAATCTTGGCAGCATGACCTTTTATATGAAATAGCTTTTTGCCACTATTTATATGTGGAAATAATTTTAAGTACTTCTGAGTTATATAGTTTATAGGACGGAAAAAGATATAAGTTTAGGCATTCTGTATAGCCTGGTGACAGGATTGTAACTGTATAAAGAAATTAATTTTGCCTTATAAAACTCAAATGTCTGGATCAGTTTTTTAAAAACTTGTTTTCATTTTTAGATGATTAAGCCTTTATTTCATGATTTTATCTTTTAGTAAAAACTATCAGCTTTAAATTTTTCAAACTTTGTGATCGTTACTCGGCAAGAAAACTGTGTGGTTAAGAAAAATAACAGAACTGTGCCTTTATTAAACAAGCCACTACAAAGACTCAGCAATGTATTTGTCAAATCTCGTTATGTTAGGGATACAGACGAAATCAATAAAAAGATTTTCATACTCAGCAACAGCTCACCGCATGCAGATAAAAGTGGAACTTTATTTTTCTGTAAAAACGCCAAGATGTTGAATAAAACTCAAGCGAATTTGAGATAGGCAAAAAAAGACTTCACTAAACTCAAGATCAGCAAGGAAAATGTCATGAAAATTAAGGCGAACAGTCCAGCCACAGGTAAAAATGGTTTAGATAAGCAGAATACCAATAAAAAAAGTGAGCAGCTTGATGCATATCGTAGTGACTCCACCGAACAGACACTGACTACTAACCAAGGTGTCAAAATTTCGGATAACCAGAACAGTCTAAAAGCGGGTGTTCGTGGGGCAACTTTAATGGAGGATTTTATTCTCCGTGAAAAGATTACCCATTTTGATCATGAGCGTATTCCAGAGCGAATTGTGCATGCACGTGGTGTTGGGGCACATGGTTTTTTTGAAGCTTATCCAGGCAATGAAAAATGGACTAAAGCCGGGTTTCTAACCAATACCGGTGCCCAGACTCCAGTCTTTGTTCGATTCTCTACAGTACAAGGTCCTCGCGGTTCAGCAGATACGGTACGTGATATTCGTGGTTTTGCGACTAAGTTTTATACGGATGAAGGTAACTTTGACCTGGTGGCCAACGATGCGCCAGTATTCTTTATTCAGGATGGCATCAAGTTCCCTGATTTTGTCCATGCGCTGAAACCTGAACCACAAACCGAGATTCCATCAGGTGCGTCAGCACATGATACTTTCTGGGACTTTGTCTCTCTTGTACCTGAATCTGCACATGCGGTGATGTGGGCAATGTCGGATCGTGCTATTCCACGTAATTTACGCTCGATTCAAGGTTTTGGGGTGCATACCTTCCGTTTCATCAATGCCGAAAATAAAGCTGTCTTTGTGAAGTTCCACTGGACGCCTAAACAAGGTTTGACACAGCTGGTATGGGATGAAGCGCAAAAACTGGCAGGTAAGGATCCGGATTTCCATCGTCGTGACCTGTATGAAGCGATTGCTTCCGGTAATTACCCGGAATGGGAATTAGGCGTACAGATCGTTCCTGAAGAAGACGAAATGAAATTTGATTTTGACTTGCTGGATGCAACCAAAATCATTCCGGAAGAACTGGTTCCAGTGACTCCAATTGGCCGTATGGTGTTGAACCGTAATGTTGATTATTTCTTTGGCGAAACTGAGCAGGTCGCTTTCTGCCCAGGTCATGTCGTACCAGGCATTGACTTTACCAATGACCCACTACTACAGGCCCGACTGTTCTCTTATACTGATACTCAGCTGAGCCGCCTAGGTGGTCCAAACTTCCATCAGATTCCAATCAATAAGCCGGTTTGTCCATTCCATAACAACCAGCGTGATGGTCTGCATCAACGTCTTATTCACACCGGACAGGCCAACTACGAACCAAACTCGATTGATGATAACTGGCCGGCTGAAGCGCCAGGTGCGACTCAGGCAGGTGGTTTCGAAAGCTATCAGGAGCGTATTGACGGTCATAAAATCCGCCAGCGTAGTGAGTCTTTTAATGATCACTTCACTCATGCCCGTTTATTCTATCAAAGCCAGGCACCACATGAGCAGAAGCATATTATTGATGCCTATGTCTTCGAACTGAGTAAAGTACAACGCCAAAATATCCGTGAACGTGAAGTGCTTGAAGTGTTGTGCAATATTGACTTGACGCTGGCTCAACAGGTTGCGGATCAATTGGGTATTGAAATCCCAGCTGAGAAAAAAGCTGCAAAACTGCCTGATGTTCTGATTTCTAAGCGTCTATCTTTTGAAGCGTTTAAACCTGCCGATATTAAGGCACGTAAAATCGCAATTCTGGCACATGACAAAGCCAATCAAGCCAGTATTAAAGCTGTACAGGCTTGGGCTGAATCAGAGAGTGCTGTGGCTGATGTGTTAACACCTCGTCCAGGACCAGTTTTGAGCCAGCAAGGTACAGTGATCCCATCTGATGGTATGCAGAAAGCTGAACCGTCAATTGCCTATGATGCTGTGGTTATTGTCGATGGCGATAACTATGACATGGTGCTGAAAGATGGTATCGCGACTCACTATCTGCTTGAGGCTTATAAGCATCTGAAACCGATTGTCTTCTTGGGAGATAAAGGTCAGCTGATTGAAGATCTAAAACTGATTAGTGATGAAGGTACTTTAGCAAATTCTCAATTCGATACTGTGCAAGATAGCTTCAAGACCTTGATCATGAATCACCGTGTTTGGGCGCGTGAATTGATCTCAGAAACTATTCCTGCATAAATACCATGAGAATAGAAGCTTCGGCTTCTATTCTCTATTTCAAGGAATAAAACTTTTATGGCGAGACCAGATCCTAAAAAATTACTGGCACAGATGCAAAATGCGCAATGGAGCAGGGAGCAGGATATTTATCTGATCGAACATAACCATCTACCTATGAGTCAACTTAGAGAACAATTGCCTTTTAGTGAAGAAGAAATTATGGCGCGCCGTAAGGTACTAGGACTAATGACCCGTTTAAAACAGATGAAAAGACTTTTTCCTTAGCTGGCTTTCATCAAATGACCACAATATCGATATTTTTGAGGAAGCACTTTTATGGACCTCAGTTCAATATTAGAAAGATTTAAAAATTCATCATTAGAACCTAAAGAAAATATTCAAACGACTTTGAAGGAACTGGTGCAACTTTCGGATCAGGTTCCTTTTCCTGCATCAGGGGAAACTTTAAAACGCTGGCAAATTCTAAGCCAGATCTCGGCAACCAATTTAAGCCTGGGAAAAATATTTGAGTCGCATCTGGATGCACTCGCAATTCTGCATGAATTAAATATTCCGGCAAATTCTCATCAGCTCTGGGCAGTCTGGGCAGCAGAAGGAGGGCCTCAACCATTGCAGCTGGATGAAGGCAAGCTGACTGGCATCAAGACCTGGTGTTCCGCTTCTGGCTGGGTAGAGTCAGGCTTACTGACGTATCGGGATGAACAAAATCGCTCTCAGTTATTGATTGTAGATATGCAGCTGACCGGTATTCAGCATGATCATACTGTCTGGCAAGCTGTAGGGATGCAGCATACATCCACAGCACAACTGGAATTTAATCAGGTCCCTGTCAAAAAAGTCGCTGATCCACATGCTTATCTGGATCGGGTAGGATTCTGGCATGGAGCAGCAGGCGTTGCTGCTTGCTGGTATGGTGCCACAGTAGCTCTTGCTGAATATCTGCAGCAGGAACAGTTAAGAAAACCACATATGTATAAAGCCATGTATCTGGGTGAAATCAGCCGTGATCTTTTAGCTACTCAGGCTTTGTTCTATCGGGTTGCAGAATTGATTGACCAGCAACCTAAATTTCCTCATCAACTTCAGATTCAGGCTTTGCGTGCGCAGGTTGAAGCTACTGCATTAAATGTGCTCAACCAAGTTGGAAAAGCGCTTGGCGCATCGCCTTATTGTACCAATTCTTATTTTGCCCAGCTCGCAGCAGATCTGCCGGTATTTATCCGTCAAAGCCATGCTGCTTTTGATCTTGAGCGTATTGGAGAACTAAGCGCACAGGAGGAAGAACTATGGGCACTTTAAAACATGACATTGTTGAAGACCGTGTGATCCATGGGGAGGGGACACGGGTGGAAGAATGGCGTAACTGCGAAATACTGCAACAGATACCAGAATTTAATATTTCCAATGTAATTCCTGCAGATGCCAGAGTCTGTATTGTGGCACCGCATCCGGATGATGAAATTCTGGGATGTGGCGGACTGATGCAACGTCTGGATAAACTCGGCTATAAGATTGTACTGTTTGCGGTGACTAATGGTACGGCCAGTCATCCCGGTTCGAGTCTGTATACGCCAGAAGAACTGAACCAGATTCGTCCAGCAGAAACTCGCCAAGCTCTGGAAGAATTGTCCTTAGAACAGCCAGTTCTTCGGATTGCTTTGGATATTCAGGATGGAAAAGTGGCTGAGCAGCGAGACTTGCTCAAACAGCAATTGTATTCATATTTACAGCCTAATGATGTATTGGTCACGACTTTTGTTCATGATGGACATCCAGACCATGAAATAACCGGCCAGGTCGCCCAGCAACTCGCGACTGAGCTACAGTTACCGTATATTCAGGTTCTAATCTGGGCGTGGCACTGGGCCACACCAGGAGATACCCGAATTCCTTGGACGGTTGCGCACAAACTCAGGCTGACAGATGAAGAATTAAAATGTAAAGCCCGAGCTGCACGATGTTTCAAAAGTCAGATTGAGAATGATCCGACGACAGAACAGGCACCGATTGTCCCTGAACATGCATTAGAGCGTGTTTTACAGCCATGGGAGGTTTATCTGTATGAACAGTAAATCAACTTATGATCATGCCTATTTTGATGCTTTATATGCGTTGAATCAGGGAGATCCATGGCATTATGAACAGCGCTGGTATGAACAGCGTAAACGTCAAATTTGTAAAGCACTCTTGCCCAAACTGCATTTTGAATCTGCCATAGAAATCGGTTGTAGTAATGGCATGCTAAGTCAGGAACTAGCCCCACATACAGGAGAACTCATCTGTCTGGATGCCAATACGACAGCGATCCAGCTAGCGCAACAACGTCTGCAAGATTATTCTCATGTCAATTTTGTCCAAGGCGTTGTTCCGGAAGACTTGCCAGAGCGTAAGTTTCAGCTAATTGTACTGAGTGAAGTTTTATATTATCTGGATCAGGCCGCTTTAGAGAAATTGACCCACTGGCTGCAGCACGCCCTTGATGCAGAAGGCTGTATTCTGGCTTGTCACTGGCGGGCACCGATTTCTGGTTTTGGCTTTACTGGTGATGATATTCATGACCATCTAAATACTCACCTGCCTTATAAAAAATGTTCACAACTTCAGGAACCTGATTTTCTGATTGATGTCTGGATAAATAGCCCACAGTCTGTGGCAGAGCAAGAGGGTCTTAAATGAATAAAATTGGCGTGGTTATTCCTGCCTGTAATGAAGAAGCCTTTATAGAACGCTGCTTGCTGGCCTTAAAAAAAGCACAATTTGAATTTTATCAATACCTTGGTTCGTCTGGAAATATTCCCGAGATTAAGATTTTAGTTGTCTTAGACAGTTGTACCGATCAAACCGCGATCAAAGCGATGCGACTGGGGGTGGACGTCATTAGTTGTGACTTTCGTTCGGTGGGTAAGACCCGTCATTTAGGAATTCAAAAAGTAATTGAACAAGGATGCGACTGGATCTGTTGTACTGATGCGGATTCATGTGTTCAGGAGGACTGGTTCAAGATCATGTGGCAGCACCAACCCACTGATGCAATTTGTGGAGTCGTTGATGTCGACGAATGGAAGCATTTAAGCCTGGAAGCCCGATTGAAATATTTAGGTCACTATCAGGATAAAATGGATCATCGCCATATTCATGGTGCAAATTTATGTTTTAAAACAAGTATATATAATGATTTTAATGGGTTTCGCCAGCTAGATTGTCATGAAGATGTCGACTTTGTTCGCCGTTTACAACAGGCAGGAGTCGACATTACCTGGTCCAATCAATTGAGGGTAGCGACCAGTAGTCGACTACAATCAAAAGTTGCTGAAGGTTTCGCCTGTTTTTTACAAAATCTTGAGTTACAGGAAGCAATGAAAAAACCGATTAGCGTATACAAATAAAACTATAAAATTATAAATTTTATACAATCAATTACTTGTAAAAAATTTAAAAATTCATTTTTAAAAGCTATTTCATTTAGAAAAATTCTGTTTATAATTCACACAAATTAAGCCCTGCTACTTATATTTTTCAGCTATAAGTCCGCGGGGTTTTTCTATGGATGATCGGTAATGGATGCCTGAGCTCTTTCTTTTGGAATGACAATGTTAAATTCACAGCTAATTTCTCGTCTTCAGTCTCCATCACCGTATCTCTGGCAGAAAATCGCCACTGCACTGTGTTTTTTTAGTCTAGGTTTTAGTACAGCTGCCTGGGCGCCATTAATTCCTTATGCGCAGCAGCGCTTATTGCTGAACCATGCTGACTTTGGTTTGCTTTTGCTATGTGCCGGAGTTGGCTCAATGCTGGCCATGCCATTGGCAGGTCGTATGGCAAGCAAGTTTGGCTGCCGTACTGTACTGGCTGTTATTCTGGCTGCATTTCTGTTCATCTTGCCAGCGCTAGCGATTAGTCCTACCAGCTTGATGATGGCAATTACCCTGTTTTTCTTTGGTGCCAGTGCAGGCGCTTTGGGGGTAACCGTAAATATTCAGGCTGCCCAGATTGAAAAACTCATGGATAAAAGCTTGATGTCTGGTTTCCATGGCGTATGTAGCTTGGGTGGTCTGGTCGGTGTATTGGGCATGACCACGTTAATGGGATTTGGTCTGGCACCTTTAACTGGCACACTGGTCGTAAGTGTGATGTTGCTTGCGATTGCGATGCTGGCAATTCCATTCTGCTTAGGTGGTCAGTCATCAACTACAGAAGAAACTAATACAGCTACAGCAAAACCTGCGAAAAAAGCGCTACCAACATTCGCAATTTTAGGTATTGGCCTGATCTGTTTTGTATCTTTCCTGTCTGAAGGTGCAGCAATGGACTGGAGCGGTATTTATCTGGCAACCCAGTTTAATGTACCTGCAGCGCATACCGGTTTGGCTTATAGTTTCTTTGCTGGCTTAATGGTTCTTGGACGTTTTAGCGGTCATCTCATCATTCAAAGCTTGGGTGAAAAAATCACTATTTTACTAAGTGCTTTACTGGCTGCAGCAGGCTTATTCATGGTGATCTTTGCACCAGTATGGCAAGTCGTTTTAACCGGTTATGCGATCTTGGGTCTAGGTAGTGCTAACATTGTTCCATTGATGTTCTCTCGTGCAGGCCGTCAAAAAACTATGGCTTCTCATGTAGCATTATCTTATGTATCGGTATTTGCTTATACCGGTTCATTGATCGGACCAGCGCTGGTAGGTTTCGGTAGTGAAATTATTGGCTTGCGTTTAGTATTTACGGTCATCGCAGTTGCTTTAATGAGCATTGTAATCCTGAACCATCTGACTGCCGGTCACAAAGAATCAGAAAAAGCAGAAGGTCTTATTGCCGGCCTAGACCATAAAACACCAGCATAAAGCTGTTGTTTTTTATGGGCTTTTCAGACTTATGCATGCATATTGAACTGGGTCGAGATGCCTTTGGCCACTGGTCGATAAATTCGCAAGCTTTGTGATTTTTTCAGGTCCGACAGGAACTGATCACGCCAGCGAATGATATCGAAATTCTTTAAGCCTTGCTGTAAATAGCGGTAACGTTCCAAACGTTCCGACTTAGGCATACGCAAGGCTCTTTTCAAGGCTTTGGCCATACTGTCCTGATCATAAGGATCGACCAGTAAGGCTTCCTTCATTTGCTCGGCAGCCCCGGCATATTTAGACAGAATCAATACGCCTGGATCTAATGGATCCTGCGCAGCAATATACTCTTTGGCGACCAGATTCATCCCGTCACGGATTGAATTCACCCAGCAAATATCCGCCTTACGATAGAGCTGCATCAGGGCTTCATGACCCAAAGTGTCATAGCTACAGTCAAAAGGCAGCCAGTCTGCATTGCCATGCTGATGGTTTAAATTCTGCACCGCAGCCTGGAACTGTTCATAAAGTTTTTTATAGCTGTTCACATCTAGTCGACATGGGCAGGCAATCTGTAATTGCTGGAACTGATTTTTAAATTCAGGCTGTTCATCCAGCAACTCCTGGAATGCATGAATTTTCTCCAGCAGCCCTTTACTGTAATCAATCCGGTCAACCGAAATAATGGTCTTATGGGCATGTGCTTTATCCAGATCAAAGGGCAGGTCAGTGACTTGGCTTTCAGCAGCCTGCTTCTGAATCTGCGCCGGGTGTACACCGATTGGATAAGCTTTCACATAAATCCGTTTAGACTGATAACTCAGGATTTCATCATTGCAATGCTGGATATTTAATACCTGTTCCAGGAAATCAATACAGTTGGCCTGATCGCGTGGAGTTTGCAGACCGATGACATCAAAATCTCCCAGATGTCGGGCCAGTTCCTGATAAGGAGGCAGCGTTTGCCAAAGTTTTAGTTCGGGGAAAGGAATATGCAGGAAGAACCCAATCCGGTTGCGCATACCTAATTTACGACAGTAATGCGCAACACTCAGAAAATGATAATCATGAATCCAGATGATGTCATGTGGTGAAGCCACCTGTTTCAGGTGTTTGGCAAAACGCAAATTGACATCTTTATAGGTTTTAAAATCCTGCGGCTGATATTCAACACGTTGATGCTGGTCATGCATTAACGGCCATAAGGCATTATTAGAAAAACCACAATAATAACCCTGGTACTGGGCTTCGCTCAGTGCACTGGTATGATATTCCACATTCTGATGTTTCAGAATCTGAAATTTTTGTTCCTTGTTCTGGTCAACTCTGGAGCCATTCCATCCAACCCAGATACCGCCTATATCTAGCAATGCATCCTGCAATGCAACAGCCAATCCACCAGCCTTCATACTTTCTGGGTTAGGTAGATTCACACGGTTTGATAACACAATGAGTTTAGACATGTGATTTCTCCAATCGTTGTTGTTCTTGTACTTCAATTACCTTTAAAAATTCTTTCAGGAAGGCCTGAACTTGAGAGACGTTTTCCAGTCTGTACCGTGCTAGGGTCTGGCCAGGGCCTACTTTGATTGAGCAGCCGTGAAGGGCATTGATGACTTTGAATCCGGCTTCATCGGTCAGGTCATCACCAATAAACATGGGATAATGATCATTGAGATGGTATTGCTGAATAATCTGTTGAATCGCTGAACCTTTATTGGCGCCTTTGGGCACCAGTTCAAAAACATACTTGCCAGCTTTTAACTCAAAGTCGGAAAACTGGTTGAGACATTCCAGCGCAAAAGCATGTACGCGATCTTCTAGTTGAGGATGTTCACGAAAATGTAGTGCAACAGAATAATCTTTAACCTCGATCCGCAAATCAGGGATTTGAACTGCCTGTTCCTGAATATATTGTTTTAGGGCTTGTAGCTGCGACTTATTTAAAGAGATTAATGTCTTTAAATTAGCTTGATAGATTAATTCCAGACCATGTGATCCAGCGATATTCCATTGCAGAGGGTGAATAAGTTTTTGTGCTTGTAAAATAGAACGACCAGTAACTAATATCAGCTGAATATATTGTTGTAAATTTTCCAATATATTTATAATTTCAGGTTGAATTATACTTTTATCTGGATCTGGGTGAAATTCAGAGATTGTTCCGTCAATATCAAGAAATAAAACAACCTGGTCTGAGTCCATATTCAGGTTGCAATCATTTAAAATCATCTTTGGCGATATATAAAAAGATGAGCTAGATGAATCTTCTAAATCTTGTTCCCTATATATGCCTGACATAAATCCACCTAAGTACTTGATATAAAATAGATTAAAATTTAGAGTTAAACTGTGTGATTTTTAATCTAATTAGTTTTATAACATATTCTATTTTTCAAAATGGCTTTAGGCGCAGAAAAGAAACACTTTTGACATGTAAAGTTACTTTGTAAAATTTGGAAATATTCAGCAGAAAAAGTTGATATTCTTTGTATATTTGTAAAATAATTTTTCAGTGATTTTTAATATATTAATAATGATATTTAAGGTATTGCATATTAAGTGATTGAGTAAGTTTGATTGCTATAAATAAGATTCTTTTGATTATTTAATGTAAAAAATGGTTTTGATTTATATTTCTAAAAATTAATTCATTGGCTTTCTATTAAATAATAGGTATTAAATTGGAAATATTAAAAAACACATTTAATATAAAATAAGAATATAGTGCAGCCTATTAATTTTTTATTAAAGCCAGTTTTGAAAGGAAGGATAAATTATAAAATCTTGGTGCTACATAGAAGAGAGAGGGTTATATCGTTGAGAGACTAGGTGTAGACATAACCCCATAAAGAGGAGAGCAGAGTGCTTATAGCTCTCTCCAGACATCGTTCTCATCTTTCAATGGAATAGTAAAGTTAAAGTCATCATCATTACTGACTAAAAGACTGGTAGGGGTTTGCATCAAAACTTTTAAAACAGTACCAGCTTCAAAAATAATCGGGTGACAGTTTTCCTTTTCCAAGGTTACTGGCTTAAGTAATTCAATCACAGAACTTTCCATATTTTTATTCCCAAATATTGATACTTCGCTGTTTTTTAATCTTAACATGATTTTTGCACATTTAACTAATTTTTGAAAAACCGAGACATAAGTCAACAAGTCGGTCAATTTTTTCTTAAAAAGCGCTTAAGCCGGTAAATTAAAGGGCTAAAAATTAAGATTTAACTTTCAAACGATTTGTGTTTCTTAAACTCGAATATTTTCAGTCTATTTACCGACGAAAAGAAGAGAAGGAGACAAACGGTGCCAAATAGTCAATCTAGCGCAAAATCTACTTGTCACTTTTTGACAGGCCAGTCATGATCTCCTCCATTCTATTGCGTACGTTATGCGCTAGTATTAAGGCAAGAATCATATAATCTGATATTAATTCAGCTTTAGCGATTTTGTGTTTGTATGTAATTTTTTACATTGAATTGCAAATTTATGCTGCAGTTCGTTGAAAGTCTGAAAATAAGAATAAACTGTGCGTCATTTGGATGACCCGTACATCTATAAGGAGAATTAAGCCCCAATGTTTAAGTCATTTTTTCCACAACCAGTGTGGTTCTTTAGTAGTCTGGTACTGTGGTTTCTGATCAATCTTGGCCTTTGGCATAGTGGTGGATCAGGCTGGGGAGTCTATTTGGGTATGACCGAAGGTTATCATGATCTTAAAATGCCGATAGGAATCAGCCGCTTCTGGGCGCCAAAATTTCTCTGGTTTTATCTCTGGTTTTTTGTGAGTACCGCGATATTCGCTACCTTCTGGTATTTTAAAGCGAAACATCCCTGGCAGCGCTGGTCTGTATGGGGCTCGGCCTTTATCCTGTTCAATATCTGGTTTGGGGTGCAGGTTAATGTCGTCTTAAATGAATGGTATAGTCCATTCTATGACCAGATCCAGAATATGCTCACGCAAGGAGGCGGAGATGTCAGCCTACTATATCAAGGTGCATTGACCTTTATTTATATTGCCATGGTCTATGTCACGCTGGCGGTGTTTAACCTGTTCTTTGTCAGCCATTATGTTTTCCGTTGGCGTACGGCGATGAATGACTACTATACGGCGCATTGGGAAAAGTTACGTCATATTGAAGGGGCATCACAGCGTATTCAGGAAGATACCATGCGCTTTGCCAAAACTACGGAACAGCTCAGTGTCTCGCTCATTGAATCTCTGATGCTATTAATGGCTTTCCTGCCAATCCTGTATGAGTTATCGAGTCATGTAAAAGTACTGCCCATTGTCGGTGAAATACCGCATGCATTAATGTGGGCGTCGATCGGATGGGCAGTTCTGGGAACTGTGATTTTAATGATTGTCGGAATGAAACTCCCTGGACTGGAATTCAATAATCAGAAAGTTGAAGCGGCTTATCGTAAAGAGCTGGTTTATGGTGAAGATTATGCTGATCGCGCTCACCCGCTCACCTTGCAAGAACTGTTTAGCCGGGTACGTAAGAATTATTTCCGGCTATATTTCCACTATGCCTATTTCAATATGGTCCGCATCTGGTATCTGCAACTGGACAATATTTACGGATTATTTATTTTGTTTCCAAGTATTGCCGCAGGTGCGATTACACTGGGTTTGATGATGCAGATCTTGAATGTTTTCGGTAAGGTTCGTGAATCCTTCCAATATCTGATTTTATCCTGGCCTACGATTATTGAATTGCTCTCCATCTATAAACGTTTGAAAGCATTTGAATCCCATCTCGATTAATTTTTCTTATATTCATAGACAATTTTAAAAGCCAGACCATCATAGGTTTGGCTTTTTTATTGATTAATTTTTATTCAAAATCCAATTGAAAATTACGATCTGGAGAGGTGCTAAAAAATTAGGATGAATGGTACCCAAACATCCCAATATTAGGGTATTCAAGCTATTTTTTCTTGTCTAGAATTTTAAAGGCCAGCCAGGGTGCTGTTTAATTTCCAATAATATGGCGTATAAAAATAATTAGTGTACGTAAAGGAAATTATTCAAATTATAATCTCATTCAGACAGCGATAGAGAGCATAATTGCCGTTATCATCCATGATAATAATATCTCTAATTTTTGTTGAATGAGTAACCGGAGAACTGATCTGTTTCTTCGGTTTTTTTATATCTTTTTTTCTACTGCTCTATCTTCTAATTGGCGAATAATCCAGCGTATTTACTGGCTTGGAGAATGTTAATTCGATCAATTTATCCGGCTATAAGCTAGATGGATTAGGCATTTTATTCCTCATTTTTAGTGGTAGGTCTCGCTATATTTTTATATTTATCAATCTGTTGAGATTGTTGTTTTGGCACATTTGCTATATGTTATAGAGGCCTGGGGGGAGATAAGCAGTGAAGCTAAAATTAATAATTCCAACAATATGTGTAGCAAGCCTGGCTGGATGTAACAGTATTCAGCAAATGAAATCAGATATGCAGCATCCTTATGTAAGTCCTCAAGAACTGATTGTTAAAAGAAACTTGAATCAGGCTGACGGTTCGGCAAAAGAATATGTTTATTCATGGGAAAAATCCAAGCAGCATCTGGAGCCACAATCCCTCTATCCACGAACCACCTTAAGCCAGTATTGTCATGAACGGGGCGGCAAGTTTTCTCTACTGTATAAGAGCCAATTGGCTTCAGTAAAAGATTCTGCCCAGAAGAACCGTTTAAGCAAAAACCGTTATGTCACTCAGGGTATTGGTGCCTATCAATGTACGATGCCCCAAGGGCAAAATTGGATTGTTTCTATTGAACCAATTTCTGAACGTCAGCTAGATAAGAATAATACTACCCGCACAGTACGGATTCTGAGCAAACTTCAAAGCTCGGCTGAAGCGCGTCATTTCTATCAGGGTCATAAGGCTACGGCTAAGTCTAATAAAATTGCCGAGAAGAATGCAGCCAAAACCTCAGTCAAAGATGAGAAAAAGGAAGTAGATAAAAAAGAAGCCGATAAGAAAGAGATAAAAATCCCTGCTGTTGAACCGGCAGTGATTGCTGTTCCCGCTGCTCGTACAAGTAGTATCGAAACGCCACAACAGCAGCAGATGAAACTGTATGTAGCTGCACGCCGTGATATCAATAGCGGTAAGAACCTGAACAATGCCTGCAATAATGCCCAGCGTGCCTATAACTATGGCAAATTACAGGGTACAGAAGGAACACGTGTCTATACCGAATCCGGCATGCTAGTGGCACGCTGTTTAAGCAGTATTCCAGTCTATGCTAACCGTATTCCAAATTCCAAGGTTCAGGCCAAACGAGTACTGCAGAATCTGGCCACCAACTATAACCATACTGGGGCAAAGAATCAGTTGCGGCAGTTAAAATAAGTCTACTGTTTTCACATTCAGTTTGATCATTTATTTGGCAAAGTAGATGCACATGAAAAGTCATCTACTTTAAGTATTGGTGATATTTAAAAAAGTATTTCTTAAGCATAGCAGAACTTAAAAATAATATTTTTCTTTTGAAGGTCAATGATAAAAGATAAATAGTTATTCTGTTGATAGGAATAAAAATTAATTATTATTGGGTCGCAAATCGAACCTCATTTCAGAGTAAATTTCCCGCCGCCATCTCAGATTTTCTCCTCTATCTCTCTTGTTAAATACAAGCCCATTCAACGGCATATTCTAAAAATTATTGGTATATCTCTTGCTTAAAAATTATCAGTTTTGTGCTTATGGACAGAGCAAGAAAAACTAATTGATTTTTAACATACACAATAATGAGATTTATCGCTTGAGAAAACATATTTTAAGTCATTTGATTCTTGTGGGTGCATTTCTACATTCACCTGTGAGTTATGCAGTGAGTACAACTTCATTAAAATCGGCAATTGATCTGAATGCGATTGATCGGACGGTTGATCCAAAGCAGGATTTTTATCAATTCGTGAATGGAAACTGGCTGAAAACCGCAAAGATTCCAGAAGATCAGGCATTGTCGGGTGCATTTGCTGAAGTGAGTATGAGATCAACCCAGCAGTTATTTGGCATTTTTAATGAGCTGGCCAAAAAACAGCATCCGCAAGGTAGCAATGAACAAAAGGTCGCGGATCTTTATGCCAGTTATATGGATACCGATCGGCTAGAACAGCTCGGACTTGAGGCATTGCAACAAGACCTGCAGCGGATTGAAAGTATCAAGACCAAAAAAGATCTGGCAGAATTTTTTGCCTATGCGGAAAAAATCAATCTGAATTTGCCATTCTCTACCCGTTTTTATCAGGACCGTAAAGCTTCTTCCAAGGCAATGATGTATGTAGGGCAAGGTGGTTTGGGAATGCCTGATCGTGATTTTTACCTGAGTGAGCAGCCTCGACAACAGGAAATTCGCAATACTTATATGCTTTATATCGCCAATACCCTGAATTTTGCCGGTCAGCCTAAGCCGATTGAAGATGCTCGCACTATCCTGGCTTTGGAAAAGGCACTGGCAAAAATTAGCTGGTCCGCTGTGGAGCTGCGCAATGATGAGCTGAGAACCTATCTCGTTGAAACTAAAAATATTATTAACTATATGCCTTCTTTTGACTGGATGAATTATTTCTCAGAACTGGGCTTAAAAGGTGCAAGAAAAGAGGTTGCGATCTCGCAGATTAATTACCTGCGTCAGCTGGATCAGTTATGGAAGGTCGTTCCAATTGAAACCTGGCAAACCTATTTGAAATTCAACCTGATCAATAGTTATTCGCCATTTTTAACAGAAGTTTTTCAAAACCATCATTTTGAATTTTATGACAAAACACTAGAGGGTGTACAAGCACGTTCTCCACGGAATGAGTCTGCCTTGGAGCTAACTAACGGTATTTTAGGCAATGTGCTTGGCAAGCTCTATGTAGAAAAGCACTTTAATGAAAGCCAGCGCCCGGCCATGCTGGAAATGGTGGAAAACGTCCGTAAAGCCTTTCATCTGAAACTGGACCAAGCTGACTGGATGGGTTCGGATACCAAAAAACAAGTACGGCATAAGCTAGATAGCATCAATATCAAAATCGGCTATCCGAAAGCATGGCGGGATTATTCAGCCCTAGAGATTCGTAAGGATGATCTGATTGGGAATATCCAGCGGACCCGGCTGTTCAATTACCAGCGTGAACTGGATAAGGTGGGAGAACCGATTGATCCAGAAGCCTGGCACATGTCGCCACAAACAGCCAATGCTTACTATAACGTCAAGCTCAATGAAATCGTATTACCTGCGGCCATCTGGCAGGCACCATTTTATTATGATGATAGTCATGATCCTGCAGTGAATTATGGTGCCATCGGGGCTGTTATCGCACATGAAATTAGCCACGGTTTTGACGATAGAGGAAGCCGCTTTGATGCCAAAGGCAAGGGTGAAGAAACCTGGAACGAGCGCGACCGTAAGAAGTTCAATGAACGCACCAAAGCCTTAGTCGAGCAATATAAACAATATGAAGCTCTGCCAGGGCATAAGGTGAATGCGGAATTAAATAAAAGTGAAAATATCTCTGACAACCTGGGCTTAGGGATCGCTCATATGGCTTACAAGTTATCGCTCAAGGGTCAGCCAGCACCTGTCATTGATGGCTTTAGTGGAGATCAGCGTTTTTATATAGGCTGGGCACAAGTCTGGCGTAGCAAAAGTAATCCTGAATATTTGTTAAATAGCCTAAATATTGCCAGCCACGCGCCAGGTCATGTACGTGGCAATGGCGCCGTCCGCAATCAGCAAAGTTTCTATGAAGCTTTTGAGATTAAAGAAGGGGACAAGATGTATTTATCACCTGAAAAACGAATCTCCATCTGGTAACAGGATTTAAAAAACGGGTCTGTTCATCTGAAAAGAGACAGGCCTATTTTTTTCTGCGAAGGAACAGCATGCAGAGCCAAGACTAGTTAAAAAATTGGCATATATGCTGCTTATAAAGATTTAAGTGTTTGATTATCAGGTCAACACGTATTGATAAATTCAACTGCGCAGTGAAGCGCGAGGATAGCAAGCTTTGAAAATTTTTCTAAAAACCGCATTGGTAAGTGCTTTATTAGCCGTTTCCTCTGCAAATTATGCTTCAGATCAAACCGCTATTGCAGCACTTGGTTCGGGGATTCATCTTCAACACTTTGATAAAAAAATCGCACCACAACAGGACTTCTATCAGCATGTTAACGGGCACTGGTTAAAGCATGAAGAAATTCCGGCTGATATGCCAAACTGGGGTGCATTCACAATTTTGCGTGAAAATTCGACCCAGCAATTACATGATATTGTAGAAGAGCTGTCGAAAACCAAATCGGAATATGGCAGCAATGAGCAGAAAGTGGGGAGCTTATATGCCAGCTTTATGGACACGGAAACTTTAAATGCAAAAGGTATCCAGCCGCTGAAAGCAGATATTGCCAAAATTGAGGCCATGAAAAGCAAGAAAGATTTTACTTTGTTGCTTGCAGACTATGCAAAGAACCGTGTCAGTACACCTTTTGAATTTGGCGTGATTCCTGACTTGAAAAAGTCTGATCAAATGGCGGTGTTTTTAGGTCAAAGTGGTTTGGGCTTACCAGATCGTGACTACTATTTAAAAGACGATGAAAAACTGAAAAGTGCCCGTGAAACCTATGTTAAACATATTGCTAAGCTGTTGACGCTATCGGGTGAAACAGAAGCAGATGCGGCTGCACATGCACAATCTATCCTGAACTTAGAAACTGAAATTGCCAAAATTCAGTGGGATAATGTGCAGAACCGTAATCTCGAAAAAATGTATAACGTCTATACATTAAAAGACGTCAAAAGCCTGGTGCCAGAATTTGACTGGAAAACCTATTTTAAAGCGACGGGTTTAGATAAAAAAACCAAAACCGTGATTGTGGCGCAAAAAAGTTATTTTGAAGATTTAAACAAGATTTTAAGCAGCACACCCCTCGATGTATGGCAAACCTATTTCAAATTCCATCTGATTGATGGCGCTGCACCTTACTTAAGCCAGGAATTTGCTGATGCAAACTTTGAAATGTACAGCAAAACCTTACGCGGTGTGACCGAGCAACGGGCACGCTGGAAACGTGGGGTTGATATGACTAATGCCGTACTCGGTGAAAGTCTGGCACAAGTCTATGTCGCAAAACATTTCCAGCCTGAACAGAAACAGCGCATGGAAAAACTGGTAGAAAACCTGTTGCTGGCATTTGAACAGAATCTGGAAAAACTGGACTGGATGGGTGCAGAAACCAAAGCACAGGCACACCGTAAGCTGAAAAGCTTTAGAGTGAAAATCGGCTATCCAAATAAATGGCGTGACTACAGCAAGCTGGAAATTAAAGATGGCGACCTGATTGGTAATCTGCGTCGTACCAACAGTTTCAATTATGACATCGCGCTGGATAAACTGGGCAAACCGGTTGACCGTGAAGAATGGCATATGCTGCCGCAAACGGTAAATGCTTACTACAACCCGATGGGCAATGAAATTGTTTTCCCTGCTGCTATTTTACAGCCGCCGTTCTTCGATATGAATGCTGATGATGCTGTGAACTATGGCGCAATCGGGGCAGTGATCGGACATGAAATCAGTCATGGCTTTGATGATCAGGGCAGCCGCTTTGATGCAGATGGCAACATGAAAAACTGGTGGACCGAAGAAGACGATAAAAAGTTTAAGGAAAAAACCAAAGCTCTGGTTGAGCAATATAATGCTTATGAAGCGATACCGGGCTATCACGTCAATGGTGAACTGACCTTAGGCGAAAATATTGCTGATAACTCAGGTCTGGCGATTGCTTATGAAGCTTATAAGCTTTCACTAAATGGCAAGTCTGCACCGGTGATTGATGGATATACCGGAGATCAGCGTTTCTATATTGGCTGGACGCAAGCATGGCGTGCCAAAGTTCGTCCGGAACTGGCATTACAGCTGTTAAAAACAGACCCGCATTCACCAGCAGCCATTCGTGGCCGTGCGACCTTACTTAACCAGAAACCTTTCTATGAAGCCTTTAGCGTCAAGCAAGAAGATCCAATGTATCTGGAAGAAGATAAACGGGTAAAAATCTGGTAAGTCTAATTTCCTTATACGATTCCAAAAATCCTGACTGATGTCGGGATTTTTTTATCTCTCAGGTTACAGAGTTCTACAGGTTTTCCAACCTTTTACGTGCTACAAAGAAACAGCATTGTTCAAGCAGTTTGAACGGGTGAAAAAGGAAAGAAATATGGGGTTCAAAGCTTTATCGGGTCTTCGGGCAGTCTTTATGACTACAGCATTGCTGGGTGCAACTCAAGTTGCGACAGCCGGCCCAACAGTTGATCAGCTCAGTGACTGTTTAATGAAATCCACGACGGCCACCGATAAAACCACAGTCTTGCAATGGACCTTTGTGGCATTGGGAAATCATCCTGATCTAAAAGCTTTTAGCAATGTAACTGCAATTCAAAAGGAAACGCTCGACAGAAATTTAGCGACGGTTTTACAGCGCATTCTGGTTGAGCAATGTCCAACCCAGACCAAAGCGGTCATTCAGGCTGAAGGGGTACAAGCAGTGGGTGAAAGTTTCCAGGAGCTTGGGCAGGTCACAGGTGAGGAAATACTGAAAAATCCCGAAATCAAAAGTCAGCTGAATGGTGTACTCAAATATATCGACATGAGCAAACTGGTCACGACTTTCTTGACCCCTGACGTGTGGAATAAACTAGGCATCACCCGTTAATGGATTGCAGATGCAGTAAACTTAAACCGCAAAATGTGGTTTAAGTTTTATAAAGCTTGCCTGGAAACAGTCGATCCCGAATTTCATTCCAGTTGGTCGACAGCCAGCAAATAAATGAACCTAAGGTGACCATCATCGTGCCGATCCAAAAGGTGTGGGATAGACTGGTATTCAGCACCCACATCGAAATGATAGACGAAAAGATCGGACTAAAATAAGATAACGCGACCAGCATCGCGATATTGCCTTGGTTAATTCCGATATTCCACGCGGCATAACCCAAGCCAGTTACGACTGAAACCAGCAACATATACAGCATAATATTCAAGTCAATATTAAGAAGTTGCGGCAGTTGTTCGTGATCTAACAGCAGCGTCTTGCTCCAGAGAACCACACTTACCATCGCGAAAAAGAACACGATCGGGTTATGTCCTTGGCTGTATTTTTTGGTAAATACACAATACAGCGACCATAAACTCGCTCCAATAAATGCCAAGATGTAACTGGTCGGATTGGCTTGAATGTTATGAATGACGGTTGCTAAATGAATATCGCCGTTGCCTGTCTGGATATAAAAAATACCTGCCAGACTAATACTAAGCCCCACCACCACCAAGCTATGAAATTTTAGTTCATGAAATAAAATCAGCATGGCGATGGTCATACTGGGCCACAAATAATTCACCAAACTAATTTCAATGGCTTGCTGTGCAGTTTGTGCGAGTGCTACGGCATAGGCAAAGCAGATTTCATATACCAGAAATAATGCAGCTGCACTCAGCAGATAAAACTTGGGTATGGTTTTGAGTTTGGGAACGCCAAAAACAGCCAGTAAGAGCAGGGTGCTTAAGCTATACATCATCAGTACAGCCAGATCAGGTCCAATACTAAAACTGATTTTCTTGAGCAATCCCACGATAGACGACCACTGTAAAATAGCACTTAAGCCAATCAGCGTAGCGAGGTTTTTCGACATGATAAGGGCGGGATGGGAGAATGTGCAGATTGTATTCCTGTTGAGTGATTTTCAATATGGGACAGACACGATTTTATGATCAAATTCAAAAAAATCGTTAACAACCGCTTTATGATTTGAATATCCCGATCATGAGTTTAATGATCCAGAAAATGGGTGTGAAAATTAGCTCGATGCCATCGGCAAGGTTGGCAAGTTTGCTTTCTCTGGCTGTGTGCCTCCGTGGTTTGATGGGTTTGCGTCGTCTTGACTGATATGCGCCAATGATGAATACAAGAATGATCAGGATAATGCTAAGTAAGATAATGTAATTTGACATGTTTTTGTTTTTCTTTGGTTTGTTTTTGATTTTATAGCATGAATTTAACCTTTCTCTATGCCTCATTTGTGCTTCATTTTAGAAATACCTCTCCCTAACCCTCTCTTGGAAAGAGAGGGAATATCCATTACTAAATTCATGGTGTAATTTGATTGGTAATGAAAGCTCCCTCTCTCTATGGGAGAGGGCTGGGGTGAGGGTATTGAATACGACCTATGTCTTCAAGTTCATGGATATATTGTTGCTTATTGAGATTGTTAAAGTGTATATAATAACCTATTAAAAATACTTAATTTAATTGGGATAATATGGTTTTGGAGTTATTTTCTAAAAGAAATAAAGTTAAAAAAGATACTGATGTATATAGTTACGATGCTCTTCCAAATCAGTTTCGTGTTCAAGTTACTTATATTTTAAAAGACCTATTTGGAGAAACAGGAGAAAAGTTATGTGAAATTATAAGAATAGAGAATATTTATAAAAGTTTAGTTGAATGGTTGGCTAGGGAGTTTGGAGTTTTTTATTTACACCAAAATTATAGGCATGATCTTGATGGTTATCATTCAGAATTTCTTAATGGATTTCTATCTGAAAAAGATATTTTTAAGGCATTAGATTATATTGAGTTAGCTTTTAGAGTTGCAAATAATATTGCAAAAGATGAAAAGTATGAATACAGCATAAAGCGTTATACTTATGATAATACTACTAAAAATGCTATAGATGAGTTGAATTGCCGATTTAATGAACATGGTCTAGGTTATCAGTTCGTTGAAGGACAAATTATTCGAAGAGATAATACATTTACCCATACCCAGATTATTAAACCTTCTTTAGAAATTTTATCAAGAAAGAGGTTTAAGGGTGCTAGTTCAGAGTTTCATAAAGCACATGAGCATTATCGAAATGGAAAATATCATGAAGCTTTAAATGAATGTTTAAAAGCTTTTGAAAGTACAATGCGAATTATCTGTGATAAGCAAGGATGGGATGTTAAAAGTAATGCAACAGCTAGTACTTTAATCAAAGTTTGTTTTGAGAATCACTTAGTTCCTAGCTTTTGGGAAAGTAAGTTTACTGCATTGAAAACTACATTAGAAAGTGGAATACCTACTGCACGAAATAAATTGAGTGGACATGGTGCGGGGGCTGAAGAAAAAGAAATTCCAAGATATATTGTTGAATATGCATTAAATATGACAGCATCAACAATATTATTTTTAGTGCATGCTGAAGAAAATTTGTAATTTTTAAAGTATCTAATGAATTTAAAAAAGGGGAAGCGGCACAGTGTGGAAAGTATTTGTTAAAGAATATGCTATGAGTTTACAAGAATTAAGCGGGAATTTTGTGAAGGCAGTACAAAATAACGATATACCTAATATTATCGAAATTTCTAGCACAGCACAAAGTAAATTAACTGAAATGTTTAAACAGTTGAGACTCTCTCAAGATCATGGAGAGCTTAGTAAGGACTTAGGTGAAAATTGCAGTTTAGGATATTATCAAAAGAGCATACCTAATGATTTTAATCTATTTAAGCAACAAAATCAGATGTTTACTTTAAATGAAAAGTTGAATTTAAGAGATTGTGCTAATGCTGTATTTCATTCAAAAATCAGTGATTATTATATCGAGAATAATAAACATTGGTTGCTTTACAAAACTGATAGAAATCAATTGATTATAATGGATATTCAAAAAGTCTGTAATGTTGTAATTCAAAATGTAAAAGAAAACCCGCTCTAAGGCGGGTTTTCTTTTAAAGAAAGATCAGATCAACCAATCAATTTCTTCATCAATTCATTCACTTGAGCAGGGTTAGCTTTACCACGTGATGCTTTCATCACCTGACCAACCAGACCGTTGAAAGCTTTCTCTTTACCAGATTTATACTCTTCAACCATCTTCTCATTGGCAGCAAGTACTTCCTTAATAATCGCTTCAATTGCACCTGTATCAGTTTCCTGTTTCAGGCCTTTTTCCGCAATGATTTCGTCCGCAGTTTTGCCTTCTTCCCACATAAAGCCGAACACTTGTTTCGCGATCTTACCGCTGATGGTGTTATCGACAATACGAGCAATCATGCCACCCAGTTTCTCACTCGACACAGGAGAGTCAGCAAGGTCTAGGCCAGCTTTGTTTAAAGCACCTGAGAATTCCCCCATTACCCAGTTCGCAGCAATCTTACCTTGAGCAGCACCGCCAGCAGCTTTTACCACATCTTCGTAGAATTCAGACATTTCACGAGTCAGTGTCAGTACGTGAGCATCATACTCAGTCACACCGAAGTCAGCTACGAAACGCGCACGACGAGCAGCAGGCAGCTCAGGCATTTGCGCTTTAATCGCTTCGATTTGCGCATCTGGAATCACCACAGGCAACAAGTCTGGATCAGGGAAGTAGCGGTAATCGTTCGCTTCTTCCTTAGAACGCATTGAACGGGTTTCCATCTTCACAGGGTCGAATAAACGAGTTTCTTGGTCGATGGTGCCATCCCATTCCAGAATTTCCATTTGACGTTCAATTTCAACATTGATCGCCTGTTCAATGAAACGGAATGAGTTCAGGTTTTTCAATTCACAACGTGTACCGAATGGTTGACCTGGACGACGTAAAGACACGTTACAGTCGGCACGGAACGAACCTTCTGCCATGTTGCCGTCAGAAATACCTAACCAGCGTACCAGCGTGTGAATCGCCTTGATGTAAGCCACGGCTTCTTCAACCGAACGCATATCAGGTTCAGATACAATCTCAAGTAAAGGTGTGCCTGCACGGTTCAAGTCGATACCTGACATGCCTTCGAACTGGTCGTGGATGGATTTACCAGCATCTTCTTCAAGGTGAGCACGGGTCACGCCAATGCGTTTTACTGTGCCATCTTCAAGCTGGATGTCGATATGACCCAAGCCCACAATCGGGTTGTCCATCTGACTGATCTGATAGCCTTTTGGAGAATCCGGGTAGAAGTAGTTTTTACGTGCAAATACAGAAGCCTGATCGATATACGCATCGATACCCAGACCAAAGCGAATCGCAAGATCAACGACTTCTTTATTCAATACTGGCAATACGCCCGGCATCGCAAGGTCTACAAGGCTCGCCTGAGTGTTTGGATCATTACCGAATTCAGTGGACGAACCGGAGAAGATTTTAGATTTAGTCGCAAGCTGAGTGTGAATCTCGATACCAATAATGACTTCCCAACCGTCAATCAGGTTAGATTTTGGTTTAGCAGCGTTTTTAGCCATTATGCATTCTCCTCAGCAATTGCAGCGCGTTTAGTATGCCAATCCGTTGCTTGTTGATACTGGTGTACCACAGACAACAATTGCGATTCTGACCAGTAGTTACCAATCAGCTGTAAGCCAACTGGCAAGTTGTCTTTGTCAAAACCAACAGGCGCGTTAATCGCAGGAAGACCTGCAAGGTTTACCGCGATAGTGTAGATATCACCTAGGTACATTTCAACAGGAGACAGGTTTGCACCGATGCGGTATGCAGTAGTCGGTGCAGAAGGTGCAGCGATGACATCTACAGATTCAAATGCTTTTAAGAAATCTTGCTGGATTAAACGACGTACTTTTTGTGCTTTCACATAATAAGCGTCGTAATAACCAGCAGACAGGGCATAGGTACCGATCAGGATACGACGCTGAACTTCAGCACCAAAACCTTCTGAGCGAGAGCGTTTGTAAAGATCTAAAAGATCTTTAGGCTCTTCACAACGGTAGCCATAACGCACGCCGTCATAACGAGACAGGTTCGAAGAGGCTTCAGCAGGTGCGATCAGGTAGTAAGTTGGAACATAAGCTTCAGTCATGTTGAGATCAATCTCAACCAGAATGGCACCCATTTCTTCCAGTTTCTTCAGTGATTCTTCAACGCGTGCTTTAACGTCCGCATCCAGACCTTCAACATTGAAGTACTGTTTTGGAATGCCGATGCGCAGACCTTTTACAGAAGTACCGGTCAGGTTGGCAACGTAATCATCAACTTCTTTGTCCATTGATGTTGAATCTTTGGCATCATGACCGGCCATGACATTCATCAGATAAGCACAGTCTTCAGCCGAACGTGCCATTGGGCCGCCTTGGTCTAGAGATGATGCGTAAGCGATCATACCGAAACGTGATACACGGCCATAAGTCGGTTTTAGACCAGTCAGACCACAAAAAGATGCTGGCTGACGGATTGAACCACCGGTATCCGTACCGGTTGCAAATGGAGCTAAATCCGCAGCAACAACCGCAGCAGAACCGCCTGAAGAACCGCCTGGAACGTGATCAAGTGCCCAAGGGTTTTTGGTCGCGCCAAAGTAAGATGACTCGGAAGTTGAACCCATGGCGAATTCGTCCATGTTCACTTTACCAAGTGTGACTAAGCCCGCAGCTTTACCTTTCGCTACAACGGTCGCGTCGTAAGGAGAGATAAAATTGTCCAGCATTTTAGAACCGGCTGTGGTTTTAATGCCTTGGGTACAGAAAATATCTTTATGCGCAATAGGCACGCCAGTCAGGGCAGTCGCATTGCCGGCTTTGATTGCAGCATCAGCAGCATCAGCTTGAGCCAATGCCTGTTCAGCAGTCACGGTCACATAAGCTTTGACCTGTGCATCAATTTTTTCGATGCGTTTTAAATAGTGTTGAGTCAATTCGCGGGATGAAAATTGAGCATTTGCCAAACCTTCAGTCAGTTCACGAATGGATAAGCGGTGTAAATCTGTCATGAGAAATAATTCTTTACGTTTAATTTAATAAAAAGAATGAACTGGGTAGTAATTACTCAATCACGCGTGGGACGAGATACAAACCGTCCTGTACAGCAGGTGCAACTGCTTGGTATTCCTCACGATGATTGCTTTCCGACACGACATCTTCACGTAAAGGCTGTGGGTGGTCGAAAGGGCTTTTCAGTGGTTCAACACCGTCAGTATCGATGCCTTTCAGGGTTTCCATCATGCCTAAAATTTTATTTAAACTTTGAGCATATTCAGCAGATTGCGTATCATTAAGAGATAACCTTGCGAGGTTGGCAATAGCTGAAACTGTTTCTGCATTTAAATCTGCAGAAGACTGTGCATCCGATGTAGACATAATATTACCTAATCAGTATTAAAAAAATTCAAATTATCATGCGTTATGATAAGCGATTGACTTGTCCAAATCATCACATTTAGTTAAAGTGGCCACCTTGCGTCCATATAAAGTTTAACTGAGAACGTCCCCGTGATTCTAAAACGACTAATAGGCTTGTTTTCGCCAGATCTCGCTATTGATTTAGGTACTGCAAATACACTTATTTATGCGCCAGGACGAGGCATTATATTAAATGAACCGACGGTTGTAGCCATCCGTCACAGTGGTTCACATAAAATTGTTGCTGCCGTAGGTCTTGACGCGAAACAAATGCTTGGTCGTACCCCAGCAAATATTTCTGCAATCCGTCCGATGAAAGACGGTGTGATTGCGGATTTCGAAGTGACCGAAACCATGTTAAATCAGTTCATTGGTAAGGTACACGAAAAACGTTTATTCCCGCCAGCGCCACGCGTGGTGGTTTGCGTGCCATGTAAATCGACACTGGTTGAACGCCGTGCGATCCGTGAAGCAGTTTATAATGCGGGTGCACGTGAAGTACGTCTGATTGAAGAACCGATGGCTGCTGCAATTGGTGCAGGCATGCCGGTTGAGCAGGCGTGTGGTTCGATGGTTGTTGATGTGGGCGGCGGTACAACTGAGATTGCAGTAATTTCATTACAGGGCTGCGTATATGCAGACTCGCTGCGTATTGGCGGTGATGTATTTGATGAACAGATCATCAACTACGTGCGTAAGGCACATGGTTGCGTGATCGGTGAAACCACAGCTGAAGTGATCAAAAAAGAAGTCGGCATGGCACTTCCAGATGAAGGTGCAAAACCGCTGGAAATTGAAGTCCGTGGCCGTAACCTGGCTGAAGGTGTGCCTCGTGCGATTGTGGTGAACTCGGATGAAGTCACTCAAGCGATTTCTGATCCACTACAAAACATTGTGTCTGCGGTGAAATCTGCACTGGAACAAACACCTCCTGAACTATCTTCTGATATCGCTGAACGCGGGATCGTGTTGACCGGTGGTGGTGCATTGTTGCGTAACCTGGACAAGCTGCTTGCCAAAGAAACAGGTCTTCCTGTGGTGGTTGCTGAAGATCCACTGTCTTGCGTGACTCGTGGTGGTGGTAAGGTACTCGAATTCTTCGACAATCCAAATCATGACATGTTATTTGTAGGCTAAGACAAGGATTCGGCGGGTGCAAGCACATCTGTTTTCTCGACAACCGCCATCTTTTCGCTCTTTTATCATTGCACTGATAACATGTCTGGTGGTGCTGTTCTTTGACTGGCGCATGCCACATGTTGTTCAACCTGCAAGGGATGTCTTGTACGCGGCCTATAATCCCATTTATGCCGTGGCCAGCTATCCGGTACTGTCGCGAGAATGGCTGAATCAACAAACCAAATCTGAAGCACAACTGCGTCGTGAGAACACCGCGATGCGGGCTGAGCTATTGCAGGCGCAAGTTCGCTTACAAAAAATTGCAGAGCTTTCTGCGGAAAATACCCGTTTGCGTGGTCTTTTAGATACCCCTCTGATTCTTGATGGGCGTATGGAAATTGCTGAGGTGATTGGTACCGATGCTGATCCGCTGCGCCATATCATCGTGATCAACCGTGGTTCCAATAACAAGCTGAAAGTCGGTCAGACCGTACTGGATGATATGGGGATTATGGGACAGATTATTGATGTCTATCCGCATAGTAGCCGGGTCATGCTGCTCTCTGATAAAGAACACTCCTTGTCAGTGCGTCTGGAACATACTGGTATGCGTGCCATTGTCTCGGGGACCGGGGATCTGGGACGCCTGAAAATGGAATATGTACCGACCAGCGCCAATATCAAAGTCGGTGAAAAAGTTTACAGCTCGGGTCTGGGACAGCATTTTCCGGCAGGTTATCTGGTGGGGACGGTCTCTAACGTGAAACGGCATAATTCAGGAGAATTTGCCCAGATTGATGTTACTCCAGCGGCACAGTTGGCCGGTGGTCATCATGTCGTCGTGCTGTTCTCTGACTCATTAGCGATGGAGCAACCGCATGTCAATCGCTAAGATGCGACCTAAAACACATCGTGATCCTTTATTTGCCATTGTCATATCGGTGATCGTGGCTTCTGTTCTCTCAGTCTATCCACTGTCTTACGAGACTTCGGGATGGCGTCCATTATTTATGTTAATGGTTATGCTGTTCTGGGTATTGTGTCAGCCGACCTGGTGCGGGATCTGGTTTGCATTTGCTACCGGGATCTTCATTGATTTACTGCTTGATGCGCCCTTAGGTCTCAATGCACTCAGCTTTATCATCATTGCTTTTGTGGCACGCTTCCTGACCCGTGAGCGCCGTATTCTGACCTTTGCTAATTTATGGGTCATCACGACAATTGCGATTCTGGCACATTTGATGATTATTTTCTTTGCCCAGATTTCGACCGGCGTACAATTCTCATTTGCACGACATTGGATTCCCATGCTGACTAGTGTCATCATATGGCCAGTGCTTTATTATTTTTTGAGAAAATGGCGCATTTAATCCTCGCTTCCAGCTCACCCCGACGCCGTGAACTTTTGCAGCAACTTGGGCTGAACTTTGAGATCTGTAGCCCAGATGTAGACGAATCTGTACTGGAAAATGAGTCCATTGCAGCCTATGTCGAACGTCTGGCGCAAGTCAAAGCGGAAGCGGTGGCCAAGCTGTTTCCGGATGCCATTATTATTGCTGCGGATACCAGTTTAGGTGTGAATAATGAGATTTTGGGGAAACCTGAATCCAAACAGCATGCCTTTGAAATGTGGGAAAAAATTTCAGGGAGATGGCATGATGTGTATACTGGAGTGTGCGTCCGCACAAAAGAAGAAAAATACAGTATAGTAGTCCGTACACAGGTTGAATTTCAGCCACTAAATAGCCATGATATGGAAAGTTACTGGGCAACAGGTGAGCCACTTGGGAAAGCAGGCGCCTATGCAATACAGGGAATTGCAGCGCGTTATATTCCAAGAATAGAAGGTAGTTATTCGAATGTAGTGGGGTTGCCACTATATGAAACAGTACAGTTATTGCAGACGGTTAAGGCACTAAATTAACTGCTGAAAAAGAATTCTTATAATGTTTTGAGTGTTGTTATGTCTGACGAGTTGTTGATTAACGTCACACCGATGGAATGTCGGGTGGCGTTGATTGAAAACGGCACGGTGAATGAACTGTTTGTCGAGCGTACGGCCAAGCGCGGATTGGTCGGGAATATCTATAAAGGGAAAGTGGTCCGGGTCTTGCCGGGCATGCAGGCCGCTTTTGTCGATATTGGTCTGTCCAGAACGGCATTTTTGCATATCAATGACATGGTCTGGCCACGTAACCAGCCAACGCCGAATGTATTCGAGCTGTTGCAACCGGGTTTGATTCTCACTGTTCAGGTGATGAAAGACATGCTCGGCACCAAGGGCGCACGTCTATCTACTGATCTTTCTATTCCTTCACGTTATTTGGTCCTGATGCCATATGGCAATCATATTGGCGTATCGCAGCGGATTGAATCCGAAGATGAACGCAATCGTTTACGCTCGATCATTGAGCGTATTCAGGCAGAACACAAGTTGCCTGGCTCCGTGATTGTCCGTACTGCTGCGGATGGCATTGAGGAAGAAGCGATTGCACAGGATATGGCTTATCTGGCTAAACTCTGGGAATACATTCAGCGCAAACAAAAAGTCATCGCAGTGCCTTCATTGATCTTTGAAGAACTGCCTTTGCCACAGCGTGTCATTCGTGACCTGGCTAATGAAGAAACCGAAAAGATCTATATCGATTCACGCGAAATCCATGGCAAGCTGAAAGAGTTTGTGGATGAGTTCGTGCCGAATATGAAAGACCGTTTACTGCATTATCCGGGCGAGCGACCAATTTTCGATTTGTACAATGTCGAAGAAGATCTGCAAAAGGCTTTACAAACCCGTGTCGCACTAAAGTCTGGCGGTTATCTGATGATTGACCAGACTGAAGCCATGACCACCATTGATGTTAATACCGGTTCTTATGTGGGCGGCCGCTCGCTGGAAGATACGGTGTTTAAAACCAATATGGAAGCCACACAGGTGATTGCACGTCAGCTGCGTCTGCGTAATCTGGGCGGTATTATCATCATCGACTTCATTGACATGCAGGAAGCCCAGCACCGTGAAGAGGTGATGAACCAGTTTGTGAAAATGCTGGAACGTGATCATGCCAAAACCAAGATCACCCAGGTGTCTGAACTGGGGTTGGTGGAGATGACGCGTAAGCGTACCCGTGAGTCTTTGGAACACTTGTTATGCGAGTCCTGTCCGACCTGTCAGGGACGTGGATATGTGAAAACAGCAGAATCAGTGTGTTACGAAATCTTTCGGGAAATCCTGCGCTATGCTCGCGCTTATGAATCACAAAGTGGCTTTACTGTTGTTGCCCATCCGGCAGTGATTGATCGGCTGTTGACTGCAGAAGCCCCGGCTGTGGCGGATCTGGAACACTTTATTAATCGTGTAATTAAATTCCAGGTCGAAAATTTATACACGCAAGAGCAATACGATATCATTCTCAGCTGAAATTGTAACAGAATATCGTTAAACACTTGTTACATCTGAAATTTTACAACTCTACTGATATTTACAATACTAGAAACATCAAATTAGCCAAAGCCTTTCTCCCAGTTCTAGGCTTAGCAAAAGGAGTCTATGATGAGTATGAGTAAAGTTGTAATCAATAAAAGCTTGAAACACGTATTAGAACCAAAGGCTGTGCATGCAGGATATATTGTGGATGAACGCGGGAATGAAGTTCAGATTACAGCTTCTATGATTCGCTCTGTCTGCCATCAGTTATTGAAACAATGTCGTACTATTAAAAGTTAATTAAACCAAAATAGATTGCGGTTGTATGAATTTCATTCAAACTGTAAAAAGAATAAAATAAAGGGGCTTAAATTGCCCCTTTATTTTTTACTAAATGATTGGCAAAAGTGCTCACACACTTTTTAGCAGTCCATTGCCAGATTTTATTCGTCCGCGGCTAACTGACCGCTTTCAACTTTGGGACGGGTTCACCATCCACAATCCGTTCGAAGCGTTGAATTTCTTCTTCAAGATGAGTCAATAGATTCTGCATTTTGGGTAGAGCATTACGGCAAGCAGTAAGACCTACTTCAAGCTTGTCCATATAACTGGTCATGGTGATATTCAGTGCCTGTCCATCCAGTACAATCGAAGCCGGATATAAGGCTTCCAAACGTGCGCCATTCCAGTACAGAGGTTCCTGAGGACCAGGGACATTGGAAATGATCACGTTAAATGCCTGACGTTTTGGCATTAAGCCAGATGCAATATTGAATCCTGCAAGGCCATAGACAAAGGCACTATAGTTCAGAATCTGATTGGCATTCATGCGCTTAAAGCGTTCTTTAGCACTGAGTACACTGCGACGTACCGTTTTAAGACGCTCCAAAGGATCATCCTTATGCGTGCCCAGATTCGCCAGAATCATGGTAATACGGTTGGAAACATCGGAGTCATCGCTACGTACAGAAGCGGGCACCATTGCAATTAATGGTTTTTTCGGCAAGGCATTTTGTGTGAGTAAATATTCGCGTAAGGCACCTGAACAGATCGCTAACACGATATCATTAATCGTTACACCTAAAGCTTTAGAAATATGACGTAAACGTGAGAATTCAAAAGATTGGGCTGCGAAACGACGTGAGGCACTGACACGCTGATTTAAAATAGAACTTGGTGCTTGAAAGCTGGACACATAATCCGGATTACGCCCCATATCTTTCAGTACGGTTTGTGATAATTCATAAGCCACTCGTGGCGTACATTCCAGCTGGCCTTTAATCGCCTGTAACACATTCTTCATGCGGCTGACTTTCGGCGCTTTCAGACGTTTTGCTCGTGGACCTTCTACACACCAAGGTGGCACAATACTTTTCGCATGTGGATCATGGGAAAGTGATTTTTCTACCAGACGCATGCCTGCAATACCATCTACCATCGCATGGTGAATCTTGAAGTACATGGCAAAACGGTTGCCTTCAATGCCTTCAATAATATGACAGGTCCATAAAGGTTTAGCGCGGTCAATCAGTGCGCTGTGTTCTTGGGAAATATAAGTCAGCAGCTCGCGGATACGCCCAGGTTTCGGTAAGGCAATATGACGAAAATGATGATCTAAATCAAACTCTTCATCTTCATCCCAAAATAAACCGTTTAAATAGTTATTAAATGGAGGAATCGGTGAGGATTTGGAATTGCGAATATCAGTCACCAGATCCCGGATAAAAGAGGCTGGTGCATTGTCAGGAATTTGAAACAAAAATAACCCGCCTACATGCATAGGCTGCTGCCGTTTCTCTAAAGACAAAAAAATAAAGTCAATCGGATGTAATGGACGCATAGCGTAGATTGCCTCACTGCATTTTCTTCAGCTGCTCATGTATAAGCAACCTTGTTAGAATTATTGGTATCACATTACAAAGTATAGCGATTTTGTCGCATAAAGGTACTGATTTTTCTGTAGCCGATTGGTTCACAAAAAAACCACCCGACGAACGGATGGTTTTTTAAGATTATTTTTTCAAGTTCCCGGCATGCAAGCCACATTCTTTATGGGTGGCTTCTTCCCACCACCAGCGTCCTTCACGTTCATGCTGATTTGGCAGCACAGGACGGGTACAAGGTTCACAGCCAATGGAGATAAAACCTTTTTCATGTAGTGGGTTGTATGGAATTTCCATCATTCGGATATAATTCCACACATCTGCACTAGACCAGTTGGCAAGGGGATTATATTTAATCAGCTGTTTGCCTGGACCAGAAAAACCTTCATCAGATTGAACCACTGGAATGTCATTACGTGTTCCCGGGCTTTGGTCTTTACGCTGACCGGTAATCCAGCCATCTAAAGTTGCCAGTTTTTTGCGTAAAGGTTGCACCTTGCGGATTCCGCAACATTCCTGATGGCCGTCACGGTAGAAACTGAACAAACCTTTTTCAGTCGTCAGTTGTTGAATCGCATCTGTTTCCGGGAAACAGATTTCGATATCAATATTATAGTGCTGGCGAACTTTTTCAATAAATTGATAAGTCTCAGCATGCAGACGCCCTGTATCCAAGCTAAATACCCGGAAAGGTTTACCTAAATTAGATGCCATATCAATCAGTACAACATCTTCTGCACCAGAAAATGAAATGGCAATTTCGCCTTCCTGCTCGAGAGCAAGCGCTAAAATTTCACTTGGTGATTTATCTGCATATTCAGATGCAAGCGCATCTACCATAGCAATAGTGGGGATTTTGGTCATATGAGTCCTGGCGGCATAGGCTTGGAAATGACGTGGCCTATATGAATTTATTTCAGATTTATTCTATTTTAATAGAAATGCCCAAAGCTACTTATCACTAAAAAATAAATACTTATGAAAAAAACAGATTTAAAAAAGAACAGTGCAAAATCTTTTTCTTCAGCTATGATAGGGCAAAATTTTTTCAATACAACTGAGGGGATGCTTCATGGAAGTCGTATGTCTAGATCTAGAGGGCGTTTTGGTTCCAGAAATCTGGATCAATTTTGCTAAAAAAACAGGTATTAAAGAGCTCGAAGCAACGACACGTGATATTCCTGACTATGATGTACTGATGACCCAGCGTTTGAATATTTTAAAACAGCATGGTTTGGGTCTAAATGATATCCAGGCTGTGATTGCGGATATGGGACCATTCGAAGGCGCCAAAGAATTTGTAGAATGGGTAAGTACTCATTTTCAGCTGATTATTCTGTCTGACACTTTCTATGAATTTGCTCATCCTCTAATGAAGCAACTAGGCTGGCCAACAATTTTCTGTCATAAGCTGGAAACTGATGAAGAGGGCATGATCACTGCTTATAAACTTCGTCAGCCGGACCAAAAACGTCAAGCCGTAAAAGCATTACATGGCTTGAACTTCCGTGTGATTGCAGCAGGAGATTCTTATAATGATACCACGATGCTAGGTGAAGCAGATCATGGTTTCCTATTTGATGCGCCTGAAAATGTGATTGCTGAATTCCCGCAATTCCCGCCAATTCGTGGTTATGATGCGTTAAAAGAAGCGATTCGTAATGCTTCAGTACGTGATATTCCAGCTTAATATTTAAGTGTATGTAATAAAAGAAAGGGCGCTTATAGCGCCCTTTCTTGTTGAATACTAATTTTTTAACGCAATTAGAAACGGTAACCGATTTTCATACCATAGCCGATTGCATGGTTGTCTTCAAAGCTACCTTTTACTTCACCACCTGTTTGTGCTTGTGCATCTCCTAGCCAGAAGTATTTAACCCCAGCCTGGATAAAATAGTTTTCTGCAGGGCTGTATTGGCCGCCTAGACCGACACTCCAATAACCTTCAGTTGGACCCAAGGTGGTTACCGGGTTTCCTGCACCAGAGTCATAACCTACAGCAGCAGAGCCTGACCATTTAACGTTAAATTTATGACCTAAACCCACATTTGCAGACCATTGATCATCTGAATAATCGACAAGATTCTGCTGTTTTCCGGTGAGTGCGCCAGTTAGCTGAGATAAATAAGCAGGTTTTACTGCAAACTGATCCCAATGTACCCAGCGAATATTAGCAAAGGCTAAGGTATTTTTTGCAATGCCTGACTGTAAGTCAATGTTGACTGATTGTGGTGTAGTAATTTCCGCTTTATGGTAAGTTGGAATTACTGGTTTACCCAATAATGTGCCAGTTAATCCAGGAATATATAAAGCCCCATCTGTACCAAAACCGAAGGTTTCTGTGGTATCTAATTCATGTTTAATTTCAGAGCGATAAGTCACAGCAGCTTTTAAGGCAATTTCAGGAATAGAATATGCAAAACCAGCTAACCAACCGTAAGCTTCACTTTCTTTAAGGTCAATATCATAACCGCCAAGAACTTGCGGGCCTCTATAAGCTGTACCACGTAGGGAGACTTTCGCCTTTACGCTTTGATAGACAGGTCCGGCATAAACATTCCAGTTCTCATTTGGCTGATACCCTATAAGTGCTGTAATGCTATTGGTTTTTACTTCAACAGAAGTGCCCTCCAATACACCAGTATTGGTATTTACTGTAGCAAAAGCATTAGATTCAGGCGCATATTGAGCGTCAGCTCCAAATGGCTGGTCATAAAGTAAACCCAGAGATATTTTATCAGTTGCCTGAATTTTTATAGCAGCAGTAGGGAAGTAGTAATCTTCAGCCATATCGCTGACTTTATTGCCGGCATTGTCTTTACCTTGAACTTCTGGATCTAAAACAGAAATACCCGCTTCCGCATAGTTACCAGGTTGTAAAAAAGCCTGAATAGACTGGCCTGAACGGTCTAAACCGGCAGCGAACACGAGAGAAGTAGGCAGGCTAGAAAGAAGAATAGCGATAGAGATTGGCTTAAGCTTCATGGCTCATCCTTGACAATGTTGCATAAATATTAATAAAAGTTGTGGAAAAGTAACACAAATTTAAAAAGAGTAAATGCTCCACTTCGTCCAAGAAATGAACTATGGCGGTTATAAAAAATGATTGCTTAGAGTATTTATACTATATTTTTTTGATTAACTTGATGAAAATAAACAAATAATAATTTTTATTAAAATATATTCAAAACTGAATTTAGGTAAAATTTGATTGCTGATAAAAACACCAAATAGTATACAGGTGTATAAAAATATAAATGAGATAATAAAGACCACCCGAGGGTAGTCTTTATTATCTATCACGAATTAGAAGCGATAGCCCATTTTTAAGCCATAAGCAATTGCATGGTTATCTTGGAAATCACCAACAATACGATTATCTTCGCCGACTTGTGCAGCAGTTTGTGACTTCGCATCACCTAACCAGAAGTATTTCACACCACCTGCGATGAATGTCGCTGGTGTTGGGCTATATTGAAGACCTAGGCCGACATTCCAATAACCTTCTGTAGGACCAAGTGTCGACACAGGATTTCCTGCACCAGAATCCCAGCCTACTGATAGATTGCCAGCCCATAGATCATTAAATTTACGGCCTACACCTACAGTAGCTGAAATTTGATCATCAGAGTATTCAACTAAATTAAAACCATTTGGACGATTAACAGCTGGTAATTGTCCTACTGCTTCTGAAGCTAAACCGAATTGATATGGACGAATAGCAAAGTTTGACCAATCTACCCAACGTACATTAGCAAAGGCTACAGTATTAGCCATTACACCTGTTTGGAAATCCAAGTTTACAGATTGCGGAGTAGTAATTTTTGTTACACCTTGAGTTCCAACAATATCTGCTGGATTAACACCAACTAATCCAAAACCTGCTGCTGCAGAAAGCTGCTCAGTAGTATCAGCTTCATGATCAATTTCAGAGCGGTATGTTACTGAGGCTTTAAGCGCAATATCGGGAATTTGAAATGCAACACCCGCTAACCAGCCAAGATCACCAGTTTCCTTCATCGTGGCATCATAACCATTAAAAATACTGTAAGCTTGACCACGTAAACTTACTGTGCCTTTCACAGTTTGATAAACTGGACCTGCATAAATGTTCCAATTTTCATTAGGTTGGAAGCCAAATAAGAAAGTAAGATTTTGTGTTTGAACATCAACTTTAGTATTGCCTGTCCCTAATGGAATACCTTCTAAAGTTTCTGCTAACTGTGCCTGACCTTGAGCAAGAGCACCTTCTCGTACTTGAGGAAGTACAGCCTCTGCAGCTGCATCTACATCTCCACCTGCTTGAGTGATGATTCCTGTAATAGTATTTGAAACTGCCGTAGCATAGGTTGGATCATCTGGAGCAATACCTTGCTGAGCCACTAAACCTTGAGCTGCTAAACCTACTAATTCTGTACTAGATAAGTCACCAAGAGTTGCATCAACTTGATTTGCTACTAAACCATCTAAAAGGGGTTGAGGTAAAATTGTATCAGTAGGTTGTGATACAAATGCATTGTTACCTGTATATTCTGCTTCAGCACCAAATGGCTGGTCATACAAAATACCAAATGAAAATTTGCTAGTAGGTTGAAGTTTTAATGCAGCACTTGGAAAATAATAATCGCCAGCCATATCATTGATATTACGACGAGCAGGAGCTTCTCCAGCCTCTTTACCCGATACAGTAGGGTCTAATACAGAAATACCTGCCTCAAAGTAATTACCTGGTTGTAAAAACGCTGCGATAGATTGGCCTGAACGGTCCATCGCCGCTGCAAATGCGCCTGTCATAGGCACAGTTGCAAGAATCATTGCAGTAGTTAATGTTTTTAATTTCATTTACGTCTTTCCTTGAGGTACAAATTTATATCTAGCGTTGTTGTTTGCACTTATTAAATTCTTGGAGATTTCGGGTATTTATCCGCAATCATTTGTTACTCCATGTGACAAAAATAGCACAATTAAAATAAGAGTAAATGCTCTAGAAAAAACTAATTAGTCTAAAAAAGCACCAAAATAGAGTTTTTGCACCAAAAAATAGCTGTATTTTGAAATAAGTATTTGAAAGTAAAAGAAATAAAATAATGGAGAAAAAATGATTTTTTGTATAAAAAATATTCTAAAAATATGAAGATTAACGCTAATTTTTTGAAGTATAGATCACATTTTGAAAGGATGGTGCGCCCTGCGGGACTCGAACCCACGTCGGTCGCTTAGGAGGCAACTGCTCTATCCAGTTAAGCTAAGGGCGCGAAAAGAAGGCTATTGTACTGTAAAAAACGCAAAAAAAAAGTTATTGCCGAAGCAATAACTTTAAAAATCATCGATTAAAAGATTTTTTGATTAATTCTTAGGGCGCAGTGCCTTAAACAGAATAAACATGATCACTACCCAGATCGGAAGCATCAGTACTGATTCTTTAAAGCCTTGTGTCCACATGATGTAAAGAATGGTTGCAATGAAAGCTAAAACCAGAATATTACTTGCAGGTGACCACAATGCAGGGAAACTGGTCTTTTGTCCTAACTGCTTCATGCTTTGCATAAACTTGAAGTGAGTCAGACTAATCATGGCCCAGTTCAGTACCAGTGCACCTACCACTACATAAATCAGGTGACTTAAGGCATCTTCAGGAACAAAGTAGTTTAGAAGTACACAGCCGAAAATCAGCAGGGCAGAGAACAGAACTGCAGGAATTGGAACGCCTTGTTTGTTCACAGTCTTAAAGATTTTAGGGGCATTACCTTGCTGTGCCAGACCATAGAGCATACGGCTATTAGCATACATACCACTGTTATAAACAGAAAGTGCAGCTGTCAGGATGATGAAGTTCAGCAGATGTGCTGCCCAGTCAATGCCCAATTGGCTAAAGATCATTACAAACGGGCTTTTATCCAGACCGCCAAGCTCTAACTGGTTCCAAGGTACCAAAGACAACAGAATGGTCAAGGCACCTACATAGAATACCAGAATACGGAATACGACCTGATTAATCGCTTTTGGAATGGTTTTTTCTGGATTTTCAGCTTCTGCTGCTGCCATCCCGATCAGTTCAATCCCACCGAAGGCAAACATCAGGAAGGCCAGCATATAGAATAGACCTTCGAAACCATTCGGGAAGAAGCCGCCCGCTGTCCAAAGGTTACTGAAAGAAGCCCCTGAAGATGCATCAGCGGTCAGGATCAGATAGAGACCAAAGACAATCATGGAAATGACTGCAGTCACTTTTACAATGGATAGCCAGAATTCTGATTCACCGTAAAATTTCACATTGCCGAGATTGACCAGCGTAATTACGATGAAGAAAAACAGGACTGAGGTCCAGGCAGGAATATGAGGCCACCAGTAATTAATATATTTTGCAACGGCGGTGAGCTCGGTCATGGCTACCAAGATATATAAGATCCAGTAGTTCCAACCCGCAAGGAAACCAGGGAATTTACCCCAATATTTATAAGCAAAATGGCTGAATGAACCTGCTACAGGTTCATGAACAATCATCTCACCCAATTGACGCATGATTAAGAATGCAATTAAGCCACCAATGGCATAGCCAAGAATAATAGAAGGACCCGCAGATTGGATCACCTGTGCGGAACCTAAGAATAAGCCTGTGCCAATTGCACCGCCCATGGCGATCAACTGAATATGACGGTTCTTTAAGCCACGCTGAAGTTGTGAAGACTCGTTATTCAAAGTGTTCAGCCCGACAATGTAAGAAATAGGTATAAAGATTGTAATGGAACAAAGATAAGAAGCCTAGAGCACCCGTCTGGATGAAATATTATTATCGTATTTATAAAAAAAAATTATAAAAAATAAATAGAATAAAAGATATGTGAATCAATATATTAATTTTATTGAAAATGTAACTGATGAGTTTGCTGTTTTTTTAACTCGACACAAATGCTGTTTTTTTATACTTAGGTCGGGCAAGGCGACTACTTGGCTTTAAACCGATTATACTCGTCTCAGAAATATTCAATAATTTTGATCAGAATAAAGACAAGCCAGAGGAAGAAAGTATTCATGAGTTTCGCTGCCCAAATCAAAATCCCGGCCACTTACATGCGCGGAGGCACCAGTAAAGGGGTGTTCTTTAAACTGGACGATTTACCTGCTGCTGCACAACAGGCAGGCCGAATTCGGGACCAGTTATTATTAAGAGTGATCGGCAGCCCGGATCCTTATGGCAAACAGATTGATGGTATGGGCGGTGCCAGTTCAAGTACCAGCAAAACCGTGATTCTGTCTAAAAGCCAGCAGGAAAATCATGATGTAGATTATCTATTCGGTCAGGTATCGATTGATCGCCCTTTTGTAGACTGGAGTGGTAATTGTGGCAATCTGACTGCAGCAGTTGGAGCATTTGCGATTTCCAATGATCTGGTCGATCCTGCACGTATTCCTGAAAATGGACTGTGTACGGTGCGAATCTGGCAGGCGAATATTCAGAAAACCATTATTGCCCATGTACCGATGCAGAATGGTCAGGTTCAGGAACTAGGCGATTTTGAGCTGGATGGCGTAACTTTCCCAGCAGCTGAAGTACAGATTGAATTTCTGGATCCAGCCGATGATGATGCTGAGGGCGGTTCAATGTTTCCGACCGGAAATTTAACCGATATGCTGGAAGTACCGAATATTGGCAGCTTTGAAGTGACGATGATTAATGCCGGGATCCCGACAGTTTTCTTAAAGGCAGAAGATCTGGGCTATAACGGTACCGAGTTACAGGACCATATCAATAATGATGCAGCTGCCTTGGTGAAGTTTGAAACCATCCGAGCCTATGCTGCTCAACAGATGGGGCTGATTCAGGATATTAGTGAAGCTGTTACACGTCAGCATACGCCAAAGATCGCTTTTGTGGCTCCACCAAAGACTTATACGTCCTCTAGTGGTAAGGAAGTCACTGAAGCAGATAGCGATATTCTGGTCCGTGCCTTATCGATGGGTAAGTTGCATCATGCCATGATGGGAACAGCCGCTGTAGCGATTGGAACAGCGGCAGCGATTCCGGGAACCTTGGTTAATCGTGTTGCAGGTGGCGGGGAGCGTGAATCAGTCCGCTTTGGTCATCCTTCCGGTACCTTAAGAGTGGGTGCGCAAGCAGTGCAGGAAAATGGGGAATGGAAAGTGAAAAAAGCCATTATGAGTCGTAGTGCTCGTGTGCTAATGGAAGGTTGGGTGCGTGTCCCTGAAGATGTTCTCTCTTAAAATTATTCCTTGAGAAAATTAGCCTAAGTAAAACCATCAGTTCTCTGGTGGTTTTTTTATTAAAAAAGATATTTCTGATTTGATTATTTTCAGTCTCAATACAGAATTATGAAACAACATTTGGATTTAAGAATGAAAATTCAATGCAATTCTAGGTACAATGCCTGATAACAGACAGGCACTTATAAACTGTCATTTTATTATTCTGGCTACGTATTCGAGGCGAATGTGTCATCTATCACTGACGTATCAACCCATGCACTAACTCAAGCACAACAACGGATTCAACACGATTTAATGACTGCTTTGGAAGCCTTTTCCATTCCGGAACCGTTAAAGTCGGCAGTACATCATGCCGTAATGCTAGGAGGAAAGCGGGTACGTCCAGCACTCTGTTATGCCACTGCCGCTTTAAAACCGAATCAGAATAGTGCTGCGGTACGCCGTGCCGCAGTTGCGATCGAGTTTATTCATTGCTATTCACTGGCACATGATGATCTGCCATGTATGGACAATGACTTGTTACGTCGTGGTCAGCCAACCTGTCATGCTGCTTTTGGTGAAGATACGGCTCTTTTGGCGGGTGATATTTTGCAATCTATGGCGTTTGAAATTCTGGGTAGTCGTCTGTTTGATCAGGGGCCTGCAGTAGAACCTGCGATTGTCTTGAAGCAGATGCAGATTCTGGCGACTGCTTCCTCGAAAATGGTCAATGGTCAGGTAATGGATTTACAGGCCGAAGGCAAAAAAATTGATCAGGAAGCATTGGAAACCATTCACCGAAATAAAACCGGTGCCTTGATCAGTGCAGCGATTATGATGGCAGCGGTGACCATCTTTGAAGGGACTGATCTGGCCATTCCAAAACTGCGTGAATTCGGGCAAGCGATTGGTCTGGCTTTCCAGGTGCAGGACGATATTCTGGATATTATTTCTGATACAGAAGTGCTGGGTAAAACGGCGGGCAAGGATGAACAAGTGGAGAAGTCAACTTATCCAGCATTGATGGGTTTAGAGAAAGCCCAAACCTATGCACAGCAGTTACATGATCAGGCCATGACTGCACTGAATCATTTTGAAGGACAAGCCGATGACCTGATGCAGATTACCCAGTTCCTGCTGACACGTAAAAGCTGATTTTAAAACTAGTCTTCTTGAAATTAGCTTAAAACGAGCATAAAAAAGAGGACTTAAAGTCCTCTTTTTGTTTTATATTGAATTATTTGCTTTCGTTATACAGACGTTCTGCCTGTTCAAAGCGTGTCGTAATTTCAGCTGTTGGCGCTTTGCCTAATAGACTCACAACTACAATCGCAATCCAAGAACAGATAAAGCCTGGAATAATTTCATAGATGCCGGCTGGAATAAAACCAAGACCTGTTCCACCAACAGTATTCTTCCACAGAATCACCATACATGCACCAACGATCATGCCTGCCAAGGCACCATTCAAGGTCATACGTTTCCAGAACAGAGACAGAATAATCAGTGGACCAAAAGCAGCGCCAAAACCTGCCCAGGCATACGCCACCAGACCAAGCACTTTAGATTCAGGATTACCAGCCATCCAGATCGCCAGTAAAGCAATGAGAAGTACCATCAGACGACCGACCCAAACCAGCTCTTTTTGTGAGGCATTTTTACGCAGGAATGATTTATAGAAGTCTTCAGTCAGGGTACTTGAACAAACCAGTAACTGACAGCTAAGCGTACTCATTACTGCAGCAAGAATTGCCGCTAGAACCACACCGGCAATCCATGGATTGAACAGAATTTTAGTTAGTTCCATAAATACGGTTTCAGGATTGGCATTCACCACAGCAGCGAGTTCCGGATGTTGCTGGAAATAGGCAATACCAAAGAAACCTGCGGCCACTGCACCACCCAAACAAAGCGTCATCCAGGTCATCCCGATACGGCGTGCATTTGGAATCGACTTCACTGAATCGGCGGCCATGAAACGCACTAAAATATGCGGCTGACCAAAATAACCCAAACCCCATGCCATTAATGACAGGATCGCGATGGTACTCAGATCACCGACCAAGTTCATGGCCTGTGGACGTGCGGCTTCCAAAGCGAGCGTAACTTGCGACATATCTGAAAAAGTCAGGATGGTTACGATTGGCGTAAGAAGCAGGGCGAAGATCATCAGGGTTGCCTGAATGGTATCCGTCCAGCTGACTGCCAGGAAACCGCCAATAAACACATAACTGATCGTTGCAATCGCACTGATCCAGAGCGCTGTACTATAAGACATGTCGAACATACTTTCGAACAGACGCGCACCTGCCACCATGCCTGAAGCACAGTAAATTGCAAAGAAAATCAGAATGACAAATGCAGAAACCACACGCAGTACTTTTTTCTGATCGTTAAAACGGTTCGAGAAATAGTCCGGTAGGGTTAGAGCATTATGCTGGACTTCGGTATGGACCCGTAAACGACCCGCAACCAGCAGCCAGTTCAGCCAGGCACCGATAATCAGACCAATCGCAATCCACATTTCAGACAGGCCTGAAAGATAAATTGCACCCGGCAAGCCCATCAGCAGCCAGCCACTCATGTCGGAAGCCCCTGCAGAAAGTGCAGTTACGAAACTACCTAAACGTCGGCCCCCTAAGATGTAATCAGAAAAGTTGTTTGTCGCGCGGTATGCCATCAGGCCAATTACGACCATGCCGACAATATAAAAAAGAAAGGTAATTAAGGTTGGATTTAGGGAGCTCATACGGTATCCATTTTTAAGTTGGACAGTAGATCGAAACAAGGATTATGACAGATGCGAAAGACTTTAATCCGAAAGCCAGGCAACATCGAATCCAGAGGATTTCAAAAATAAACGCGAAATTTAACCATAAATTCACAATCTTTGCTGAGATTTTCTTATTTTGAAAGAAAATAGGCAACCAATTGGCTGCCTATTGTGAAGTATCTCTGAAATTTAGTGACGTCCCATCACACCGCGAATGGTATTCAGCACATCGGCAGGCAAGACCACAGTCTTGGCATTTGGAGACTTGGCCATATCCTGCATGGCTTTGACATATTGTTCACCCAACAGATAAGCCACAGGAATTTCCTTATCGCCAATTGCCTGACTCACCATATCAATCGCACGCTGTGAAGATTCTGCCAGTACGACTTGCGCTTCTGCATCACGACGTGACGCTTCCAGACGACCATCAGCTTCCAGAATGGCGGCCTGTTTTTCACCATCCGCTTTAGTGACGGTTGCACGACGTTGACGCTCTGCCGCTGCCTGTTCTTCCATCGCCGTCTGCATGGTTACAGAAGGTTTGATATCCTGGATTTCAACCGTCTTTAAGGTGATTCCCCAGTCTGAAATATCATCAGAAATGCTGGACTTTAAACGTGCCTTGATATGATCACGCGAAGATAAGGCATCATCCAGATCCATTTCACCCACGATTGAACGTAGCGAAGTTTGTACCAGGTTCTGAATTGCCCAGGAGTAATTCTCAATCCCGTATACCGCTTTTTCAGGAGTTGTCAGGTTGATATAAGCCACCGCATTCATCAGCAAGACAGCGTTATCACGGGTAATTACTTCCTGCGAAGGAATATCCAGAACGATATCTTTGGTGGTGACTTTATAAGCCACTTCATCTACATAAGGAATGACAAAATTCAGGCCAGGATTAAGTGTGGTGTGGTATTTACCCAGACGTTGTACGATCCATTTATAGCCTTGTGGAACAATTCGTACACCCTTAAAAATGGTAATCGCAACAAAGGCCAAGAGCGCAATAACAATGATAGTGCCAGCAGACATAATTTATTCACCTTTTTCGTTTTGATATTGAGTGCTGTGGGGCTGTACAACCAGGTCATTTCCCAAGATATCGACAACACGGACACGATCTCCAACCTGAACTTTATCCAGAGCACGGCAATCCCATTCATCCGAGCCTAAAACTGGCAGCGGAAAACGAACCCGAATCTGATCCTGTTCAAGATCGGTCTGAATCACCATGCCAATTTGGCCAATAGTGGCCTCACGCGACAAGCCGGCTTTGGTCTTGTCGATAGAAAGCGGCTTGATAAACTTAAACCAAAGCAAGGTACAAAGAACAGACAGGATGATCCAGGTCAGGATCTGGGTGGTCAGTCCCATCATCGGGAACATCCAGTACAGAATGCCGACCATAATGGCACCAATCCCGAACCAGAGGGCAGCAAAAGCGGGCAGGAGTAATTCTGACAGAATAAGAAGTATTCCCAATACAAACCAGTGCCAAGGTTCAAGAACTAATTCCATATCGTGACCTATATTGCTAAGTATTTAATTAATCATCATCTTTATATGATTTACTTCCAATGTAGCAGATGCTGCAGCAGATGAATATAAAAAATTTCTGATTAAAATTTTGCCGGTCGTGCAGGCTTGAATGCAGCCGGAGACTGCCTAAAATCACTGATGGCTTTTTCAATTGAACGGATTTTCAGTTGCGCGGCTTTTTCACCTTCAAGAATGGTCTCATTGCTGGCTTTTAAATCCAGCGTACCAATATGACCTACTTTAGGCTGGATCACGATATTAGCTTGCCTGAGTTCTTCATTGATACTTTGCTGACCCATGATATTAATCGTCTGGTCCAGTACGCCCCACATGTTGAGTGCTTTATTGCTGTCCGGACGTGCAGATATATCTACGGCAATAACAATATCTGCTCCCATATCTTTGGCCGTTTTTACTGGAATTGGACTAACCAGACCGCCATCGACATATTTTGTACCGCCAATTACAGCGGGCACAAAGACATTCGGAATACTGCAAGAGGCACGCACGGCTTGTCCGGCATTGCCTTTGATAAAGTCAGCTTTACGGCCATTGTCTAGGCGGGTTGCCACTGCCGCGAAGCGAATCGGGAACTGTTCAATCGGTTTATTCGCCACATTTTTATTGACGAAATCCTGCAGTTTCTGTCCGGCAATAATCCCTTGGCGGTTCAGGGTTAAATCACGAATATCGGATTCTTTAAAGTTCAAGGCGATTTGCTGCAACTGATAAGGAGATTTGCCGCTGGCATACAGGCTACCCACGAAGCTTCCGGCACTGGTTCCAGTAACAATCTTCGGTTTGATGCCGTGCGATTCGAGGACTTTGAGTACCCCGATATGGGCAAAGCCTTTGGCACCGCCACCACCAAGCGCAATAGCCACCACAGGTTCACGAGCCTGAAGAGGAGTAGAGGTTGTTGGGGTTTTAGTAGCTTTATCACATGCTGCAAGGCTTAAACCCAAGCAGCCAATCAGAGCATAACGGGTTAATTTCATTATAAAAAAACTGGCGATTAAATCAACAGAATTCAGGCTATCACATCAAAAAAAGCCAGTTTTGCCTAGTCTTTTTTCAAAAGCTTTTGTAACGGCTTGGCGACCCAATCCGGATTTTTGGCCGAAAATTTACCTTCATAATGCTTATAGATCTGTTCCAGATCATATTCATAATCACCTGTCAGGTGATATACACCGAGGATATGAACGGTCTTGATGTCATAGTCAAAGGAAAACATCACAATCGGCAAATGGGCTGCCTTGGCAATATGATAAAAACCACTGCGGATTTTTTCTGGCGCCTTGCGAGTACCTTCCGGTGCCATACCTACCCAGATTTGAGGTGATTTTTCAATAATCTCGACAATCTGTCGGGTATGTCCTTGAGGGGTATCACGTACAACCGGAACCACACCAATCCATTCCAGGATCGGTTTAAGTGGTGTGCGGAATAAACTGTCCTTGCCAAAAATCGTGATCTGAATGCCGAGACCGAGCAAAGCATTGAAGCCCAGCCAGGCATCGATATTCGAGGTATGCGGGGAAATAATCGCTACTGCTTTAGGCAGGTTAGGGAATTCGCCTTTGAGCTGCCAGCCCTGAGCCAGAAATAGCTGTTTAAACAGGGCTTGGCTCAGTTTACCTCCGCGGGAGGGAACCAATGGAGGGAGTCTGGGGAAACGTGTTGTACTCATCAATGTCTCATCCTGAAACGTATTTTTCTTTATTTTTGATCATATTAGACTGTTGTAAAATCTGGATCATTGGCAAAATGTATAGCGATGATGGATGCTTTTAGCATTTTTACCTTAAGGATCTGCGCTGAATATGCGGAATACTTATATTTTACTGTTTTCCCTATATTGGGCACAGGGGCTTCCGGTCGGGTTTATGACGCACGCTTTACCTGTAATTTTACGAGCTGAAGGCGTATCTCTGGCACATATTGGTGGCTTTGGTCTGCTCATGCTGCCATGGTCGATTAAAATCTTCTGGGCACCTTTAGTCGATCAGCATGGATCAAAATCTCGAGGCCATTATCGAAGCTGGATTATTCCTTTGCAATGGCTTTCTGTCGCTGTGCTGATAGGACTGTCTTTTTTGCCGATCCAAGCTTTAAACCAGCCGCTGTATCTGCTGATCTTTTTTATCACGTTGTTAGTGATGAATGGGATCGGTGCTACTCAGGATATTGCTACAGATGGACTGGCAGTCAATATTCTGAAAAATGAACAGCAACACTGGGGTAATACCTTTCAGGTGATTGGCTCCCGCTTGGGCTTTATTGTTGGAGGCGGGGCAATCCTGTGGTTACTCGATTTTTTGCATTGGCAGATAACCTTTTTACTGCTGGCAGCTCTGGTCTTTCTGAATACTTTACCGGTGTTATGGTTTAAAGAGCCGGATCATCAAAAGATGGTTTCTTCATCATCTGAAAAATTACCTGCTCGGACTAGAATCAAAGCTTATTTTCAATATTTTTTAGCTGATTCTACCTTGGCGACATGGCTGCTGGTTTTACTGACCTTTAAAGTGGCAGATGGTCTGTCTGGGCCCTTATTAAAACCTTTGATGGTCGATTTGGGACTGAGTTTTAGTCAGATTGGTATTTATGTCACCATGCTTGGTGCTTTTGCAGCATTAATTGGCGCAGGGCTAGCAGGCTGGTGTTTGAAATACTGGTCGCGCAGCTGGAGTTTAATGATTTTCTCTATTCTGAAAATACTCAGTCTAATCGCTTATGCCTGGCTGGCTGCACAATATGAAGCCCAGAACAAAGTAGCAAACTGGATCATTTATCTCATTAATGCTGTTGAAGATATGGTATCGGCCATGCTCCTAGTGGTTATGCTGACCTTGGTGATGCAATACAGTCGTAAGCATCTGGCAGGGACTGATTTCACCTTTCAGGTTGCCTTGATGGCTACTATAAGCGGGGGACTTTATAGCCTGAGCGGGCTACTAGGGGACGCTTTAGGTTACCAAAACTATCTAAATTTGATCGTAATCATCGCGATTTTTTGCCTGATTCCTATTTTCCGATGGATGAAAGTAGCGAAAAATATTTAAAATCTCTTATGAATAAGTAAGTTAATTCACTCCCCACCTAAAGTATTAAAAAGAATATGTAAATATTTTTTTAATAATTTTGTAATATAGGCGCCGTGTGTATTATTTGTAACAAAATAAGTTAAAGGATTTTTTAATGAAAACTAAGTTAGCAACAGCAATCGCACTCAGCCTTTTAGCAGGGACTACATTTGCAGCACCAACTTTCTATGGTGAAATTGATGCGACAGTAGATTACTTACCTGAAGACAATGCCAGCGGTAACCGTGACGTTGTAGAATTAAATAGTAATAACTCATTTATCGGTATTAAAGGTGATGAAAAACTGACTGACCGTTTAAGTGGTCTTTATCAAGCGGAATTTACATTCTATGTAGATAATGGGGGAAGCAGCGATACATTTGTACCACGTAACCTTTTAGTCGGTTTAAAAGATGAAAAGCTAGGTACAGTAAAACTGGGTAAAATCGATACACCTGTAAAACAGCTTTCTGCGGTAGTTGATACGTTTAATAACTATATTGCAAATAGAGCTGACGTAAATGGTATTTTTACCGGTGAAAACCGTATTGATAACGTTGTAGTTTATGAAGCTCCAGCACTCGCTGTAGGTGAAGGTAAACTTAAAGCAACTGCACTTTTGGCTACAGGTGAAGCTAGTGGAATCAGCCCTTCTAAAGGTGGTGCTAAGGTTGCAGGTCGTGGTTTAGGCGATGCTTGGTCAGCATCTGTAGTATATGACAGTAAACCTGTAGTTTTAGGTCTTGGTTATGACAAAGCGATTCCATCTAACTTTGCAGGCCGTGGTTTTGTAAATGCTTCTACTCCAGAAGTAACAGGTGGGGTAGCAGGTAGTGCATTCGCTGCAGCCAACACTGTTCGTGCGATTGGTCGTGTAAACCTTGATGGCGGTCTGTCTTTACGTGCTCTATATCAAACTTCAGAAGTTGAAGAGGTTGCGGGTAATGATGCTGCAGCTACCATCATTGATGATGCACAAGGCTGGTTAATTGGTGCTGAATACAACCTGCCAAATGCAAAAAACTGGACAGTTAAAGGCCAATATAGCCAGAATACGACTGAATTTAACAATGGAACAGCTGATTACGAAGCACAGCAAATCTTGTTAGGCGCAGACTATGCATTCTCTAAACAAGTTAAAGCATATGGCTATGCAGGTGCTTTATTCCTTGAAAGAGGCGCAGCTGAAACTAAACAACCAGTAGTTGGTACAGGTATTGAATACAAGTTCTAATTTTAGAACAAAATAAAAGCGGTGCTTCGGCATCGCTTTTTTTATGCCTAAAACAACAAAACTTAGCAATTTTAGGTCTAATCTACCCAGTTTCAGGCTGTTACCATGGCTGAAAGTTTCAATATTTTGATTTGAACATTATGACGATCCAAGCCGTTTTATTTGACCTCGACAATACCTTGACCCACCGTGATCTGACTGCACAGGCCTATAGCCGTTATCTGGCAGAATATTATGCTCCAGCATTGGCACAAGTCGATTCAGATAAAATTATCGAGATTGTAAGACGCATTGATAATGGCGGTTATCCTAAAAAGGAACTGCTGACGCATGGCAGTATTGGGGCTTCGGCTGCATATGCATTGTTGCAGGAATTATCATGGTTAACTCCACCAGATCTAGATGAGCTAGCGCAGTTCTGGTTCAGTCAGTTTGGACGTTTCGCCGTAGAGATGCCGCAAGCAGGGCAAGTATTAAAACAGCTTAAAACTGAAGGTTATCGCTTAGCCATTGTGTCTAATGGTGGACATGAGACCCGATTAAATACCATTCGCGGTTTAGGTATTGCAGAGTATTTTGATGAGATTGTCAGTTCAGGATTGGTCGGTTTCAGCAAACCGCAGGCAGAAATTTTTCAGATTACCGCAGAGCGTTTAGGCGTGCAGCCAGAGAAGTGTCTATATATTGGCGATCATCCTGTTAATGATATTCAAGGCGCAACAGCCGCAGGTATGCATGCTTTGTGGATGCAAGGTTTCCATCCGGATGCCGAGCATATTCAATACAAGATTCAGCAACTGACAGAAATCTTTGACCATTTGCAACGACTTAAGCAGCTTTAAGTAATCCGGTGGCTATTCATGGCTTTTGCCCATTGGTGAGAGTGACAGCGCGGACAAGTCTGTTCCGCTTCTTTTAAATACTGGACTTGACCGCAATAAATACAGGCATAAAGCTCTTCTGGCCTGACTTCTTTGACAATGCAGCAGGATTTAGGGAAAAGCGGGAGCCCATGCCGAACATCATCTGGATGGAAATACAAAATACTAAATTTACCGTCAGTTTCCAGTAAACCCAAGCGTACCTGACCCAAATGTTCAATGCCTTGCTGACGCATCTCAGCAAAGAATTCATCATGAGACATTTTGCCTTTTTTAATTTCATCAATGACCAGTAAACCATCTTCCACAATATGAATCGGTTTGCCTTCGAGCAGGTCTTCAAACCATTGAAATTTCATCATGAGCCAGGTGGTCAGACGATACAGGAAAATGATCACCGACATGATCAGTGCTGCCTGAATCAGGGGAAGATCTTCTGTAAACATCGGATCGCCGGCAATAGAACCTAAGGCAAGAATGATGGTGACTTCAAAGATCGAAAGTTGTCGTACCCCACGTTTACCTGTCAGCCGCAGAAACAGGATAATCATCGCGTACATCACTACACAGCGCAGCAAAATCTCTGTGGCAAATTCCCAAGTCGTATCATTTATAAATATGGTGGCCCAGTCCATTGTTATTATTCCAGATCACTCTTTGTTCCGAGTCTAGCAATCTCGGCTGTTAGTTTGCTGCTGTAATTGTGTAAGTTTTTGAATAAAAATAAATTATTTTTTTTGAATGTGATCGCTGTGAATGAAAGATATAGTGATTTCGAGAAAATAAGATAGATATTTCATGTAAATATTGATTGATTATTCAACAGATTAAATTTGAACCAGTTCACATTTTACTCTGTTTAACTTTTAAGCAGTACAAATAATATGCTACTGAAATATATCAAGATAAAATCTGAGCAATTTCCTAGGAATAATGAGAACTATTTAATGATTTGTAATCAAATAACTTGATAATTATAAATTTCTGTATGTTGTGCCCTGAAAAATATAGCGATTAGATCAAGCTAAAAATCTGTTTTTTAAATTAAAAATATTGATTTTGACTTCCAAGAAAGGATGTATTGTGAAAAAGATATTCACGCTTTTAACGGTTATGGGCTTAAGTACAGCGGTATTTGCAGATGCAGACTGGAACTATGATCAGCCTGAACAGTGGTCGACTCTAAACCAGAAATATACAGCCTGTAATGGACTGAACCAGTCACCAATCAATATCGAGCGAACAGTCAAAGCCGAACTGGAACCGCTCAAGTTTAGCTATAACACCATGATTCACGCGATTGAAAATAAAGGTCATACCGTTCAGGTAGACTTTGCTCAAGGCGGAGAATTACAGCTGGATGGTGAAACTTTTGTGCTGAAACAGTTTCATCTACATAGCCCAAGTGAGAACCTAATTAAAGGCAAGAGCTATCCTCTAGAGATTCATTTTGTCCATGCCAATGCTCAAGGTGAACTTGCTGTAGTGGCGATGATGTTTGCGCAGGGTACAGAAAATCCGATGCTTAAACGTATGTGGAATCGCTTGCCGAAAAAGCAAGGTGAAAAAGTCGTCTTGAAAACTCCGCAACCTGTAAATGAGATGTTGCCTAAGAATCTGGATTATTACCGCTTTAGTGGTTCGCTGACGACACCACCATGTTCTGAAGGTGTGCGCTGGTTGATTTTGAAAGAGATCCAACAGGCCTCTGCGACACAGATTTCAGAATTTTCCAAGTTAATGGGTCATTCAAATAACCGTCCAGTGCAGTCCTTAAATGGCCGTGTGGTACTGGAATAATAAACAGCAGCATGGAAAAAGCAGACACAGTTCTGCTTTTTTTAATTCTGATACAAATTTCAATAGCCTAAGGTGAAAAGAACTTTGTGGCGAATGCTGAAAGAATTAATATAGATAAGATTTCCTTGGGTCTTTCTGCTGCCATGCTCTTTGACTTAAAAACCATGATCCAGCCATTCACAGCGCTTTCGCCACAGCAGAAGAAGCTGGATCGTCTGATTGATAAAATCGAACAGCAGAAGTTGGAGTTAAAACAATGGCAACAGGCTGAAGAAGACCTACAGCAATATACGCATAAAACTTTCATGCCGGTCTATCATGAATTACATGGTGTGCTGTTTGAGCAGCTCGAACAGCTCTGGAAGCACTTGCAGGAAACAGATTTTACCAAGGTCGAGTTGGTAGTACTGGATGAGAAGATTCAATACCTGGCAGATTATCTGCAAGATTCTCAGGCGATGTCAGCGCAAGAAGCCAATAAGGTCAATGAAATCTTCATCTATTATCAGCAACGCGCTGAACATGCTCAATTCAGAAAAAGCCAAAAAAAGACCAATGAACTGGAAAGGTTTTTTAAGAATGAAAATGTCCCAGATCCGGCTGATGCTGAGGGATTTGAAGAATGGGCCTCTGATCATTTTCAGCAAATCCGCGAGCAGGCCAAACTAAAACGCCAGCAGGAAAAACAGGAACAGGCGGCTGCGATGGCAGAGCAGTCAGTGAAATCTGTATATTTAAAGATTGCTGCGGCAATTCATCCGGATCGTGAAGCAAATGATGTAAAAAAGATTAAAAAAACTGAATTGTTGCAACGTGCCAATGAGGCCTATGCAGAACAAGATTTGTTTGCTTTACTGAAAATGCAGCTTCAGATTGAGCAAGACCGAGATCCTTCGCAAAAGAGTTTAAGTGCAGAGCAAGTCAAGCTGTATCAACTGGCTTTGGATGTGCAGAGCCAGAAGTTACAAGAGCAGATTGATGCATTGATCAATCGATTGGTCTGGTCATCAAAAACCAGAATTGCAGTCAAAAAGGCAAAAGGTAAGGTTCAAATTGCTGACTTGTATAAGCAGATTGATGAAGATACTTCTACTATCAAGCAGCAAATCAAAGTAGAAAAAGAACGTCTGATGTATATCAAAAAGTTAAGTGGATTAGAGATGTTTTTAAGGCATGGGATGCTCTAAGTTTTCTTTTTTATCTTCTAAAAGAGCGGGAAATAAACTGACATTAAGTAAGTACTAAGTAGATAAGGAATAATTGAGGGCTATAGTAAAAGTAGATGGAAATTGATATTGTTAAAGATAACATGCTAGTAAATAAGTCATGTGAAATAATAATTTACTTATTTAATAAATATGATTATTAATTTTTTAATACGGAGGGGTGAAATGCAGCATTTATCAAAAGAGAATATTGGATTAGTAGGTGAATACCTAGTAGCTGCAGAATTGTGCAAGTGTGATATTTATGCCCAACTTACATTGGGAAACCATAAAAAAACAGATTTATTAATTGAAACAGAAAATGGTGCTGGATGTGTGTCTGTAAAAACTAAAAGAGGTAATGCTTGGCCAAAAGTAAAAGGTATCTGGAAAGAATGTGATTATATTGTTTTTGTGGATTTTAAAGATAAATCAATTAATGATATTCCAGATTTTTATATTCTAACTACTGAAGATTGGAAAGAGATTATAGAAACTATAGGCAGTAAAAAAGAGGGAAGTTTTATAGACCCTAATACTAATACTCTCTATTGGGATGATAAAGAAGGCTATCTTCTACGGGAAGGATGTCAGATCTCTGTATCAGATGTAAAAAAATATAAAGATAAATGGCCAACAAGTATAACAGTTGCTATATAACTTTATATTATCAAATTTTATATCTTCACTCTTGAAAGGAAAAGATTGACTTTAAAGCTGGAAATTCTATATTTCTTGCTAGTAATTTCTGATTTTGAATAAAATAACTATTTATCTATATAATTTATTGAAATTATTAACAAAAATCCCCTCACTAAGAGGGGATTTTTTGAATCAAACAACAGTATTAAAGCGCCGCAATCTGCTCCATATTAGCTTTAATTTTCGCTAACTGATCAGCAAACTCAGCTAATTTCGCACGTTCACCTTCAACAACCGCTGCAGGTGCCTTGCTGACAAAACCTTCGTTCGCCAGTTTGTTGGCGATCTGGTCATGCTGTTTTTGAACCTTATCCAAGTCTTTTTGCAGACGACCCAATTCAGCTTTAGGATCAATCAGACCCTTCATTGGAACGAATACAGACACGTGACCAACAACTGAAGATGAAGACAATGGTGGTTGTTCGCTGTCGCCTAAGAAGGTGATGCTTTCAACTTTAGCCAATGCTTGGAATAATGCTTCAATACGCGTGATCTGTGCTTTTTCAGCTTCAGTGGTGTTCTGAAGAAGAACAGGTAATAGGCGTGCATTACCTAAGCCCATTTCACCACGGATGTTACGTACCGCACCGATCAGACCTTGCAGCCATTGCATATCTGCTTCAGCTTGTTCGTTGATCTTCGCTTCGTCAGCAACAGGGTACTGAGCCAGCATGATAGTTTCGCCAGAGATCCCCAGTTTAGGAGCAAGCGTTTGCCAGATTTCTTCAGTCAGATACGGCATGATTGGATGCGCAAGACGTAAAGATGCTTCCATCACAGCCAGTAACACACGACGAACTTCAGCTTTACGCTCTTCAGATACGTTTTCATCGTTTAGAACCGGTTTAGTCAGCTCGACATACCAGTCACAGTATTCATTCCAGATAAACTCGTAGATCGCTTGTGCAGCCAAGTCTAAACGGTAAGTCGCAAATGCTTGCTGAACTGCTTGTTCCGCTTTTTGCAGACGGCTCACGATCCATTGTTCAGGCAATTCCCAAAGATCAGGACGAGCATTTTGACCAACCGTTTGACCTTCAACATTCATCATCACGAAACGGGTACCGTTCCAGATTTTGTTGGCGAAGTTACGGTAACCTTCCACACGTTTCATGTCGAACTTGATGTCACGACCAGTGTTGGCAAGCGCACAGAATGTGAAACGAACTGCGTCGGTACCGTAAGCCTGAATACCTTCTGGGAATTCTTTACGGGTCGATTTCTCAATCTTCGCGGCTTGTTTTGGGTTCATCAGACCAAAAGTACGCTTTTGTACCAAGGTTTCCAGATCAACACCATCAATCAGGTCTAATGGGTCAAGTACGTTACCCTTAGACTTAGACATCTTCTGACCTTCGCCATCACGTACCAGACCGTGTACATACACAGTTTTGAACGGTACTTGCGGTGTGCCATCTTCATTTTTCATGAAGTGCATGGTCATCATGATCATCCGGGCAACCCAGAAGAAGATGATGTCGAAACCAGTTACCAATACGTCAGTCGGGTGGAAAGTATTTAAGAAGTAGTTTTCTTTATCTTTCGCTTCGTCGCCAGTCCAACCTAATGTTGAGAATGTCCACAAACCAGAAGAGAACCAGGTATCCAGTACATCTTCGTCCTGTTTCAATTCAACTTCAGGTGCAATACCGTGTTTCGCACGAACTTCTTCTTCGTTACGCCCGACAAATACATTGCCTTCAACATCGTACCAAGCTGGAATACGGTGACCCCACCATAATTGACGTGAAATACACCAGTCCTGAATGTTGTTCATCCATGACATGTACATGTTGCTGTATTGTTCAGGAACGAACTTGATACGGCCATCTTTTACCGCTTCAATGGCAGGTTCAGCCAGTGGAGCAATTTTTACATACCATTGGTCTGTCAATAATGGCTCAACAATTACGCCTGAACGGTCACCGCGAGGTGGTTTCAGAGTGTAAGGTTGGATTTGATCTAGCCAGCCTTCAGCTTCAGCTTGCTCAACCAGTTTTTTACGCGCTTCAAAACGTTCTAAACCAATGTAGTCTGCAGGCGCAGGGATGGTTTTAGAAATCTGTTCGCCCGCTTTCGCGATGTATTCAAACTCAGCCAGAACTTCAGCATTTTTGTTGAAGATGTTGATTAGTGCCAGACCACAGCGTTTACCCACTTCATAGTCATTAAAGTCGTGCGCAGGCGTAATTTTCACACAGCCTGTACCGAATTCTTTTTCTACATATTCATCAGCAACGATGGCAACGGTACGGCCAGTAATTGGCAATACAATATTTTTGCCGACAAGATGCGCATAACGTTCATCTTCAGGGTTGACCGCAACCGCAGTATCACCGAGTAATGTTTCTGGACGAGTGGTTGCAACGACAATATGGTCTTTACCATCTTGAGTGCGCAGTGATTTATCTTCAAAGAAATATTTGAAGTGCCACAGTGAGCTTTGTTCTTCTTTATCAGATTCTACTTCAAGGTCAGACAGGGCGGTTTGCAGTTTAGGATCCCAGTTCACCAGACGTTTGCCGCGGTAAATCAGGCCTTCTTCATGCAGTTTCACGAATACTTCTTTAACGGCGTTGGATAAACCTTCATCCATGGTGAAGCGTTCACGTGACCAGTCTACAGAAGAACCCAAACGACGGATTTGACGGGTAATATTACCGCCAGATTGCTCTTTCCATTCCCAGACTTTTTCGATGAACTTTTCACGGCCCAGATCATGACGGCTTACGCCTTGAGCACCTAACTGACGCTCAACAACCATCTGGGTTGCGATCCCCGCATGGTCAGTACCTGGCTGCCATAAGGTATTTTTGCCTGACATACGGTTATAACGGGTCAACGCATCCATGATGGCATTGTTAAAACCATGACCCATGTGCAAGCTACCAGTGACGTTTGGCGGCGGAATCATGATACAGAATGATTCACCTTTTTGAGACGGCTTGAAGTAACCGCGCTCTTCCCAGGTTTGGTACCATTTTTTCTCGATCTCGGTCGGATCGTAGGTCGTAGCAATGTTTTGCGCTGAATCAGTCATAGTCTAAACAGATCAAAAGTGGATAAAAAATTGCATCTATTGTAGCAAAAAAATCAAGGCATGCGGCAGCTTAACCAAAAGCAAACTTTCGCCAATTGGCAGTTGCCTGAACTCAACGTATGATAGATTGATAAAACGCGACTCATCGCAGACGATTAAAAAAAAGGATAACAAGATGAGCTATAGCATTTCTCTCAAGATTCATCCCGATACCCATCAACGCTTTAAAGACCTGCATTCCCGATTTAATGCTGGCGAACAGGAAAGTCTGGCCAAATTGCTCGGTGAAAATCTGGCCGATATTGCCTGTGAAATTATTGACCAGATTTTTGGTCGTGTGGTGCAGCTCTCTAGCTCCCCAGATCAGGAATCCGAAAAAGTCATTCAACAGATTTTAGAAACGACTCGCAAATATATGCCATGGTCGGTTTCTTTCTTTGGTAATGATCGGCTGATTCCTATGGTGAACTATCTGTACAAGATGACCCATGAAAATGAAGATGGATACTTTGTTCGCTATCCGGTAGAACGCATGCTGATCACGGAACTGCTGGGCTGCGTGGAGCAGATGAAAAGTGGCAATAACCAGTATGTCTCACCGGCATTGAAAGCTTTTATTCAGGTGGTGGATCAGGGTGTGACGCATCTGGTGCGTGAACCAAAAAAGATGCTGAAATTTAATGTGGTGGTGGATAAAACATTGAATGGTGTGATTCACCTGACCACACAACTGGGTTATAAACGTTTTGATAAACTCGGTAGCCTCTATGATGCGGATACCATGAGTTATTATTTTGAGCAGTTGCTGGCATTTCTGGAAGATGAAATGCCGCCAGGAACACATTCATATAAAGAGGGTGACAGGATTTAATGGCAAAACTAGAAAATTTACAGGGAAAAGTAGTCTGGATTACCGGAGCATCTTCAGGAATTGGTAAGGCACTGGCTGAAGAATGTGCTGCCCAAGGTGCACAGATAGTATTGACTGCACGACGTTTGGAAGAACTGGAAAAAGTCCGTTCAGGACTGGTGAATCCTGATCAACACATCTCAGTCGTGGCCGATATTACTGATGAAAGTCAGGTACGCACGGCTTATGAACAGGTGCTGAGTGAGAAAGGCCGCATTGATTGGCTAATCAATAATGCCGGACTCAGCCAGCGTGCCCTGATTCAGGAAACCACCATGCAGACTGAACGCGCCATTATGGAAGTCGATTATTTCTCTCAGGTGTTTTTCACCAAAACAGTTTTACCGACATTTTTAAAACAGAAATCTGGCCGGATTGCTTTTATTTCCAGTGTGGCCGGCCTGCTTGGAACTCAATATCGGGCGTCTTATTCAGCAGCCAAAGGCGCGATTCATATGTGGGCGAATAGCCTGCGCGCTGAAATGGCAGATCAGGGTATTCAGGTATCCGTGATTTTTCCGGGCTTTATTAAAACCAATGTGTCTTTTAATGCCTTAAATGGGGAAGGTAAACCTCAGGCCAAGCAGGATGAAGCGATTGAAAATGGTCTGGAACCGGCTGATTTTGCCCGTCAGACTGTAGAAGCATTGAAACGTGGCGAAGAATATATCGTGGTGGGGGGCTCTAAAGAAAAACTGGGTGTTCTAGTGTCACGTCTATCGCCAAAAGTATTGTATAAGATGATTCGCAAAACTAAGGTGAAATAATCTGTTTGCAAGATCAAGCTGGTTGTCATCGGTTACAGGTTTATTGCTCGATAGAAATAGACCTGTAATCTGAAAATAGTATGCTCATCTTTATAATTTATCTATTTTAAGCTTCCTGATCTTGTCCAATGAATTCATTTATTTCCTCTATCTCTTTTGTCCATATCCCATTTTCACAACATAAAACTGCATAAAAGTAGCAAAACCGTCTTCAGTATTCAGTTTTAATAAAAATGATATAAAAGATTGAGATGGGAGCATTTGCCATGAAAACGCCGGTACCGGATTACTTGAATCATGTGCTTTCTGCTTGCCATGATAATAAAAAAGGCGCGCTGGCAGATTACATTCCTGAACTTGCTGCGGTTGATCCTGACAAGCTCGGACTTGCACTATCGACAGTAGATGGAACCATCTATTCTGCCGGGGATGATGACGTTGAATTTACCATGCAGTCTCTTTCCAAGCCTTTTGCCTATGCACTGGCAATCAAGGAGTTAGGGCTAAAACAGGTACTGGAAAAAGTTGGGGTAGAGCCATCAGGTGAGGCTTTCAACCAGATTTCGCTGGAAAAAGAACGCAATATTCCTAAAAACCCCATGATTAATTCTGGTGCGATTACCACGCATTCTCTGATTCCTGCCAAGAAAACGGTATCACGTGCTGAACAGTTACGCCGTTTTTTAAGTGGACTGGCTGGACGTGAATTGTCCTTTGATGAGCAGGTGTATAACTCTGAGATTAAAACGGCTTTTCGGAATATGTCGATTGGCTACATGCTACGTACCGTCGGTGTGCTGGATGAAGATCCTAAAGAAATCGTGCATGGCTATATCAAGCAGTGCGCAATTAAGGTCACAGTCAAAGACCTAGCGGTGATCACTAGTATATTGGCCAATGGTGGTGTGCATCCCAAGACGGGTAAGCGCATGCTGGATCGGGCCTTAGTCCGGCAATTGCTCAGTGTCATGCTGACCTGCGGTATGTACGATGCTGCTGGGGACTGGCTGACCACAGTGGGTATTCCTGCCAAGAGCGGCGTGGCAGGTGGCATTATTGGAGTGCTGCCAGGGCAAGTTGGGATTGCGGTATTTTCTCCAAAAATTGATGAGCATGGTAACAGTGTGCGTGGTGTCAGAATCTTTGAAAATCTGTCGCACGATATGGGGCTGCACCTTATGGAAGGTACGCCGTCAGCACAGACCATTCTGCAAAGCCGTTATACGGTGGGTAAAAAGAATAACGTCGTGGTTTATGAACTGCGTGGAGTGCTGCAATTTACTGAGTCTGAAATGCTGCTACGCATTTTGCAGGATGAACCTGAAGGTAAAAGCACTATTATTCTCGATTTGACTAATCTCACTTTGATGCATGATGTCGGTGCCCGAATGCTGTTTGAAGGTGTAGATCGTTTAAAACAGGATGGACATAAAGTACTAGTCGTAGATTCAGAAGGTTTGCTGGATAAGGACCAGTTGAAGGGTAGAAAAAGGGTGGTGGTGACGGAGGAGTTGGAGAAGTTTTTGGAAAAGTATAAATAACCTCTCCCTTGCGCAGCAGTGCTGCTCATCTCCTAAAAGGAGAGGGAATTTCACTGTGAAATCTAACCCTCTATTTAATTAAATGAGACACCCTCTCCCTGTGGGAGAGGGATGGGATGAGGGATAAGTCAAAAAATTACTTAATATGCTCAGCAATATCAGTAAAGATCACACCTAAACCATGCGCACCAGCATCTGGATATCCCAGACTTCGATCACCTACAGTCCCGGCACGACCCATACGTGCGACGATCTCTTTAGTGGATTCCGCACCTTGAACTGCTGCTTGAGCGCCTAGAACAAAGTTCTCTTTGAAGGTCTTGTCGATATTGGCAGACCACGAATCTGCGCACGGCACCAAAGCATCAATCAGGGTTTTGTCACCTACAACGGCACCACGGCCAAATGAACGTTCACCAGTCGTTTGAATACCTTTTACCGCAGCTTGTAGCATCTCTGCAAAATCCGCCACAGTTAATGTGGTTTTACCTTTAATGGATTTGCTGGCTGCACGGAAAGCAGAACCCCAGATTGGACCAGATGCACCGCCACAATGTTCCATGATGATCATTGAACAGTTCAGCAGAAAATCATCCATCTGTTCAGCTTGAACCAGTTCATGCCATTGGCGTTTAAGTTGTTTAAAACCTTTGGCCACACTCATTCCGAAGTCGCCATCACCAGCATGAGCATCTAACTCACAGAAAGGTACTTCATTTTTAATGATGCAGGCACTCATCACATCGACCACATAGCGCATGTTTTCAATGGTGAATTGTTCATTGGCAATCACAGCATGTTCAGGATGCGTTTCAACATCTGTATTTACTGTGCGTACAGCAGCTTCGTCTTTGGCCGCAAACTCAAATGGCAGTGCAGTTGAACCATCTATTTTAAATGCAGGAGTATTGGCTTCTGCATCCAAATAAGTTTTCAATTCATCATCCACCGCCAACAAGGAAACAGATGCACCTGCCATGTCGATACTGGTCATGTAGTTGCCGACAAAGGTACGGTAAATCTTGATGCCTTTGCTTGCCAGATGTTCACATACATCATTATTAAACACATACAACTCTTGCAGTGGCGTTGTGCCAAAGCCATTTACTAGAACAGCCACTTCAGTCAGGTTTGGACGATCCAGAAACAAGTCATCAACAATACGTTGTGCCAGTTCTTTAGACGGCAGAATCTTTTCACGACGGATGCCCGGTTCACCGTGGATGCCTACGCCGTATTCCATTTCATCATCAGCTAAAGTGAACGTTGGTGTGCCTTTGGCGGGGACGGTACAAGAGGTATAGGCAAAACCAAGGCTAATCACATTGTCCGCAGCTTTTTGTGCAAGTTCTTTAACACGTGCCAGCTCATAACCTTTAGATGCAGCAGCACCGGCAATTTTATGGACGAAGACCGTACCGGCAACGCCACGACGGCCAACTGTATATAGACTGTCTTTTACTGCGATGTCATCTGCGACTTTCACGTAATCAACTTTGATGCCATCTTCAGTGGCTAAGGCTGCGCCATTCTGGAAATTCATCATATCGCCAGAATAGTTTTTAATAATCATTAGGACGCCTTTGTCAGTCGCGACTTGCTGCAAGGCTTTATAGACCTGAATTTGTGAAGGAGAGGCGAACACATCACCACATACAGCAGCGTCCAGCATGCCTTGACCAACAAAGCCGGCATGAGCAGGTTCATGACCGCTACCACCACCACTGATCAGGGCGACATTTTGGTGTTTTTCTTTTCGGGAAATGATTTTATAAGATTCATTAAATGCAAGTTCTGGATGTGCCAGGACAAAGCCTTTGCACATTTCGACAACGATGTTTTCAGCACCGTTCATAAGTTTTTTCATTGGAACACCAATAGTCATTGATTTGGGAGATAAATTTATTGGTCTATTATTCATGAAAGTGATGATTTTTGCAGACTTAAAAGTGTAAAAACGAACAGTCGAGGATTGATGGGTTAGAAAAGGGGCGCATATTTGATAAATTAAATCCCTCCCAACCTCCCTTTTTCAAAGGGAGGGGCTGTCACGTAATTTATTTGTTTACGTGGAGTTCCCCTCTTTGGAAAAGAGGGGTTAGGGGAGATTTCAAAAAAGAGAATAAAAATAAAGCCTTACAATAAAAACTTAAAACAAGTCTCACGTGACTTACGCAATAACATGACCGAAGCTGAAAAATTGTTATGGTCAAAACTTCGTAGTAAACAAATCCTAGGTTTGCAGTTTTATAGACAGAAACCAATTTTAAATTACATTGTGGACTTCTACTGTCCTGCTGCCAATTTAGTCATTGAGTGTGATGGTAGTCAGCATTTTACTGATGAAGGTTTAGAAGCAGATCGGATACGAGATGAAGCTTTGGCTCAACTTGGGTTGAAAGTATTGAGGTTTGATAATGGGCAGGTGATGGGGCGGATTGATGATGTAGCAAATGTAATTTATAAATATTGTTTGAATGAGCTTCCTAAAGAATCCCCCTAAATCCCCCTTTTGCAAAGGGGGACTTCAAACGAATTTGATGGCGGTTATGAAATCATGTAGTCCCTCCCTTTTTCAAAGGGAGGTTAGGAGGGATTACATTTGACCTTCATACATTTTTTTAGCTTCAACTACTTTGTCTAATTTTCTATGAATTAAGGACACAGTCGATAAAATATCTAAAGCATCTTGTTCATCTATATTCCATGTGATTTTAGGGGCATGAGCTGTAGTATTTCTAAATGTTCCAAATATCCCTTTAAGTAAATGCATAAAACCGTTTTGTTCACTCTGATGACTTGGTGTAGTTAAACTATTTAAGGCTAAATAAGGAACTTTATTTTTATATGCAAAAGCTTGATCTACTAATTCAGAACCATCACTTGTTAGTTTTGTTTTGATTCTAATTTTCTCAGCAATACTTTTAGTGGCTTCAAAAACCGCATGAAAATAATTATCTACGAGTAGTTCTGCTCTACAGAAGGCTAAGACATCAGGATGTATTTTTCTATCTAATAAAGTTTTTCTTAAATTTTGTGCTCGTGCTTCAGCTTCATCAAAAGTTTGAACTTTGTCTGCTTGCTTGAGTTCGCCACTTTCAGTGAGTTCAAAACCTTCAAATGACAATACATAATTCAATTCAGTTCGTATATTTTCAAACCATTCTTTTCTATGGATATGTCGTGAAGGACGCATAACATACTTAATAAAAGCTAAGACATTATTGGAACAGCGATCTTCAGTTTGTTTTGAGTATAGAGCATCATATAAGCGTTTCCATTTTGTTGAATTTAATTGAAGATCTTTGATATTACATTCAGCCAGATACTTGGTAATTTCTGTTCCTGAAAGCCCATTATTAGTTTCACCTAAAGTTTTACAGATGCTTTCTAAGTTTCCAAGATCTAAACTTTTTATTATTGCCATTTGTCAATCTTAAATTTTTCATGGATTTAAGCATTCTAAATATTCATTTTATTTATAGCAATTTAATCCCTTCCAACCTCCCTTTAAAAAGGGAGGAGCTGTTATGTAATTAAATTAATACGTGAAATTCCCCTCTTTGAAAAAAGAGGGGTTAGGGGAGATTAAAAACAAAAAAAATCCCCTCACTCGAGGGGATTTTTTATATTCGATAAGAATGGATTCTTCCCCCTTTATCAAAGGGGGATCGAGGGGGATTAAACCACTGAATCATCCAGATTTGGCGCTAACCAGCGTTTCGCTTCATCCAGTGTCCAGCCTTTACGCTTCGCATAATCTTCTAGCTGATCGCCAGAGATTTTGCCCACATTAAAGTATTCAGTTTCAGGATTCGCATAGTAGAAACCGCTCACTGATGAAGGTGGCCACATTGCAAAGCTAGAAGTCAGGTAAGTACCCATCTTCTCAGTCGTACCTAACCAGTCAAACAATGGTGCTTTTTCAGAATGTTCTGGACAAGCAGGGTAGCCCGGCGCAGGACGGATGCCGATATACTTCTCTTTGATCAATTCATCATTGTCCAGAGTTTCGTCAGCCTGATAGCCCCAGAACTCTTTACGGATCCGCTGGTGCAGATGCTCTGCAAAGGCTTCCGCAAAACGGTCACCCAAGGCTTGAACCATAATCGCATTATAGTCATCACCTTTGGCTTTATATTCCTGAGACAATTCTTCCGCACCGAAGATCGAAACGGTAAAGCCACCCAGATAATCCTGAGCCACATCTTTAGGCGCAATAAAGTCAGCCAATGAGTAATTCGCTTTACCAGTGACTTTGTCAGATTGCTGACGCAAGTGCTCGAATGTATGTGTGATATTGCCAGCTTCATCAGTCACGGCAACCGTATCTGAGCCGGTACGATTTGCAGGGTAGATGCTGAACGTCGCACGCGCATCGAAACGTTTATTTTCGATGATATCTTTCAACATCGCTTGCGCTTGTGCATAAAGGTCACGAGCTGCTTCACCCACCACTTCATCTTCTAGGATTTTCGGGAATTTACCCGCAAGGCTCCATGAGATAAAGAACGGTGTCCAGTCAAAGTATTCCACCAAGGTTTCTAAAGGATAGTTGGTGAAAGTTTGTGAACCGATGAAGTTTGGTTTAAAGGGTGCATTCTTGTCGAAGTCGATTTTGAAACCATTTTCAACCGATTCAGCATAAGACAGCTTCGCAGCTTTCGGCTGTTTGTTGGCGAGACGCACACGGATTTTTTCATAATCCGCTGCATAGTCTGCTGCCAATTTTGGCTTCATTTCCGCAGATAGCAGTTGAGTTGCCACACCTACAGCACGAGATGCATCAGCTGTGTAGTACACGCCATCATTCTGGTATTGAGGAGCAATTTTCACAGCAGTATGCGCTTTAGAAGTCGTCGCACCACCAATCATCAATGGAATATTAAAGCCTTTACGCTGCATTTCTTTGGCAACGAAAACCATTTCATCTAGAGACGGTGTGATCAGACCAGATAAACCGATGATATCAACTTTTTCGTCAATCGCAGTTTGCAGAATCTTTTCACATGGCACCATGACACCAAGATCAACCACGTCATAACCGTTACAGCCCAGTACCACGCCTACGATATTCTTACCGATGTCATGTACGTCGCCTTTTACGGTCGCCATCAGGATTTTACCTTTGGCTTCACCTTGGGTTTTTTCTGCTTCGATGTACGGGTTCAACCAGGCCACGGCCTGTTTCATGACACGTGCAGATTTCACTACCTGTGGCAGGAACATCTTACCGGCACCGAACAGGTCACCGACTACGTTCATACCGGCCATTAATGGGCCTTCGATTACGTCGAGTGGACGAACAGCTTTCAGGCGAGCTTCTTCAGTATCCTGGTCGATGTAAGTGGTAATACCTTTAACCAGTGCATATTCAAGACGCTTTTCAACGCTTTCATTACGCCATTCAAGGTTTTCTTCCGCTTTTTGTGCACCACCTTGACCACGGTATTTTTCAGCTATTTCCAGCAGTTTTTCAGTGGCTTCATTGCCGCTTTCACCCTGATTACGGTTCAGAATTACATCTTCAACCGCATCTTTCAGGTCTTTGTCGATGTCATCGTAAATTGCTAGCTGACCAGCATTCACAATACCCATGGTTAAACCTTGCTGAATACCGTAGTACAGGAATACCGCATGGATCGCTTCACGTACCGGCTCATTACCACGGAATGAGAACGATACGTTGGAGATACCACCAGAAATCATCGCATTTGGCAGGTTCTGTTTAATCCAGCCAGTGGCTTCGATGAAATCTACAGCATAATTGTTGTGTTCTTCGATACCGGTTGCAACAGCGAATACGTTCGGGTCAAAGATAATGTCTTCAGACGGGAAGCCAACTTCATTCACCAGCACGTCATAAGAACGCTTACAGATTTGTTTTTTACGTTCAGCTGTATCTGCCTGACCATTCTCATCGAATGCCATCACAATCACCGCTGCACCGTACTGACGGCAGAGGCGGGCACGTTCTACAAACTCGTCATAACCTTCTTTCAGGGAAATCGAGTTAACAACCGCTTTACCTTGCACGCATTTCAGACCAGCTTCAATGATTTCCCATTTTGATGAGTCAATCATGATTGGCACACGAGAAATATCAGGTTCAGATGCCACCAGATTCAGGAAGTGCACCATCGCACCTTCTGAATCGAGCATGCCTTCATCCATGTTGATGTCGATGATCTGTGCACCGGCTTCAACCTGTTGACGGGCAACATCTAGTGCTTCAGCGAAGTTTTCTTCTTTGATCAGACGCAGGAATTTTTTCGAACCGGTGACGTTGGTACGTTCACCGACGTTCACGAACAATGAATCTTTGGTGATGTTAAATGGCTCTAAACCACTGAGGCGACATGCTGGTTCAATTTCAGGGACCTGACGCGGAGCAATACCCTCAACTGCTTGAGCAATCGCGCGGATGTGATCGGGAGTGGTACCACAACAACCACCGGTGATGTTGATTAGACCACTTTCAGCAAATTCTTTAATGAAAGCTGCAGTTTCTTCTGGAGTTTCATCATAACCACCGAAGGCATTTGGCAAGCCGGCATTAGGATGCGCAGACACAAAAGTATCCGCCACATCAGACACAGTTTTTACGTGTGGACGCATTGCATCTGCACCCAGTGCACAGTTGAAACCAATCGAGATCGGTTCTGCATGACGCATTGAGTTCCAGAACGCTTCCGCAGTTTGACCAGTCAAGGTACGGCCAGACGCGTCAGTAATCGTACCTGAGATCATGATTGGCAATTCAGTGCCCAGTTCTTTAAACACTTCTTTCACTGCAAAGATGGCAGCTTTGGCGTTTAAAGTATCGAATACGGTTTCGATCAGGATGATATCAACACCACCTTCAATCAAGGCCTTGGTTGATTCGATGTAATTCACTTTCAATTCGTCAAAAGTGATATTACGGAAAGCAGGGTCATTTACATTTGGTGAAATCGACGTAGTACGTGATGTCGGCCCAATCACACCTGCCACAAAACGTGGTTTTTCAGGCGTTGAGTATTTTGCACAGGCTTCTTTGGCAAGACGCGCCGCTTCACGGTTGATCTCAGGAACCAGATCTTCCATGTGATAATCAGACATTGAAACACGAGTACCATTAAAGGTATTGGTTTCAATAATATCGGCACCAGCTTCAAGATATGCTTCATGAATGCCTTGAATAATCTGTGGCTGAGTCAGCACAAGTAAGTCGTTATTGCCTTTAAGGTCGTATGCCCAATCAGCAAAACGCTCACCACGATAATCGGCTTCTTCCAATTTATGGCGTTGGATCATGGTACCCATCGCACCATCGATAATTAAAATTCTCTTGGCAAGAAGTTCTTTTAGGGTGGCAAGTGTGGACATTCAAACTTTCTCAGTAAGCATCAAAAACGGCAATAATCTTAACAGATTAGTGCGCAGTTTTCTGTAACGCTTATACAGAATGCTGGATATGCTTGATATGAAAATTTGATAAAGAAACTCAAGCCGGTATAGAAAGTTGAAAACAGATGGAAATCTGGAAATTAAAGTTCTTGATAAAAGCGTGCGACTGGAAAATAAAATGTAAGCAGCTTTCATCAGAGTGTCATATAACAAAGCTAATCTTTAATCAAATATGACAGGCTCGGAAATATGACAGCCGGGTAGGAATGATCAGATATATTGCAAAACATGAATAAAGCTGGGCGATTCAAGCGTTTTATTTTTAATAAATAATTGATTGTATTTGTATATTTTTAAAATTTAGAGCATGTGGTTACAGGATAAACGGCAACGAGAAAGTCTAAAAAACTGGTTTATATGACAGCACTTTGTCATATAATTGTCACAATTTAACTGAACAATATGGGGATTCTTGAATCCTCTATTCCTGCTTGCATGAATTCTAATCAAACTCCCTTAGGTTCAGCACAACAGTCGCCTTCTGATAAGCCGGCCAATGTTCATGTGCCCACACCGAAATTTTTTATGCCGGTGTTTCTGACTCTAATTATCTCCACGCTGATCTATATCGGCTTCCAATTGACTTCAGATTTAGCTCATGTCCCACCGATCGGTCTGTATTCAATGCTTCTTTTAGGCACGGCGTTATTCATTGCGCTGGGCTTCGAATTCGTCAACGGTTTTCACGACACGGCCAATGCGGTTGCGACCGTGATTTATACCAATGCATTGTCTGCACCGGTTGCAGTCATGTGGGCAGGTTTTTGTAATTTCCTTGGGGTAATGGTGGCCAGTGGTGCTGTTGCATATGGGATCATTGCATTATTGCCTGTCGAGCTGATTATGAATGTCGGCACAGGTGCCGGTTTCGCTATGGTTTTTGCCATGCTGATTGCCGCGATTCTCTGGAATTTGGGTACCTGGTTCCTTGGCATTCCCGCTTCCAGTTCACATACCCTGATCGGTTCGATTCTGGGGGTAGGTATCATGAACTACCTGTTGAATTCAGGTGGTGGTGCTTCTGGTGTGGATATGGAACAGGTGCTGAAAGTTGGTAAAGCATTGCTGTTTTCACCTTTGATCGGTTTTGCTTTTGCTGGGGTACTATTCCTGTTGGTGAAAAAGATTTTTAGAAAACAGCTTGAATTATTTAAGCCACCTGAAGGCAATAAGCCACCACCACCGCTGATTCGTGCCATTCTGATCTTTACCTGTACTGGTGTGAGCTTCGCACATGGTTCAAATGACGGTCAAAAAGGTATGGGTCTGATCATGCTGATCCTGATCGGCTGTGTACCTTTGGCGTATTCATTAAACAAAAATCTGGATGCAGCACATATCCAATCTTTTGGTCAGTTGTCTGCGCAAACGGCTGATGCGATTTATCCGCAGCATGAAGATATTCCGGACGAAAAAGCACGTGCCATCATCACGACCTACATTCAAACCAAAGAATTGAATGCTGAGGTTGTTCCTGCACTGGCAAGCCTGACAGATCATTTGGGTGATAAAGTCGGTAGCTACAGCAATATTAAAGATGTCCCAGAAACACAAGTTTCAGAATTCCGTAACGACATGTACCTGAGCACCACAGCATTTAAACGTCTGGACAAAGCAGAAGCTTTACCGGCAATGAGCGAGGCTCAGGAAAAAACCGTTGATGAGTATCGAGACAACTTGGATTCATTCCTGCAATACATTCCGACCTGGGTGAAAGTGGCAACAGCCTTGGCATTGGGTTTAGGTACCATGGTGGGTTGGAAACGAATTGTCGTAACTGTCGGTGAGCGGATCGGTAAAGAGCACATGACTTATGGTCAGGGGATGTCTGCCGAACTGGTAGCCATGTCTACGATCGCTGCTGCTGATGGCTTTGGTATGCCAGTATCTACCACTCATGTCCTGAACTCTGCAGTTGCAGGTACCATGGTGGCGAACAAGTCGGGCCTAAACTTTAAAATGGTCAAATCAATTCTGTCTGCCTGGGTATTTACACTGCCAGCAACGATCTGTTTATCAGGTGGTTTGTACTGGATTCTTCTGAAAGTTTTCTAAGAAGATTCGATGTAAAAAATGCTGCTTAGGCAGCGTTTTTTTATGGGTGATTTTTATATTTCCTTGTGGAAGATAGGAGTACTCCTCTTCTGCAAGAGATGAGGGATTTAAATAAAAGATGACCCTCCCTAACCCTCACTTGCGCTGCGCTTTAAAAGCAGTGCTTTAAAGCTTGCTCAGGAGAGGGAATCTTCTTGAAGATCCAAAAGAAGTATTAATTTCACAAAGAAAACACCCTCTCCCTATGGGATGAGTAACATTGCTACGCAAGGGGGTGAGGGTAAAGTAAAAATACTTTTTCACTAACCCATATTTGAGTATTACCTTAAAACTTGCTTTGGAGAGAGATCTATCTATTTAAGAAGAATTACTTCTTCAACTTCTTACCCAATAATCCCTTTGGTAATTTATCCGTTGCAAAACCATACAGCGCAGCAAAAGGCAGAGCAGTACGTGCCAGATAAGCCACACGCCATAAACCGCCATGATTTGCGCCTGACATCATCAACTCAAGGGGATGGTTGAGTTGTATATCAGGATTGGCCACAGATTCAGGATTACGTAGGTCGTGAATCCACAATGCCGCCATAATCGCATTGGTGGTTTCAGGTGCGAAAGCTTCTACATCAAATAGGCTGGCACCGTTAAACGCAGCTTTCAGCAGTGGATTTTTGGTCACAGAGTAAGTTGTGGTCGAAGGAGCGATATTGATGCTCACTTGCTGCCCGTTGGCACGAGCCAATGTTGCACGCCATTGCTGAATGCGTTTAGCCAGTGCATAGTTCGGACCTTGCTCAATGACCAGACAGTCACAAACACCATAAGACTTATCGCCAACCTTAAACAGATCCTGCTTATTTTTCTGGAAAAAATGCTTGCGTGAAATCAGTGAAATGCCTTTGGTTAAAGTACTTTCCAATTTCGACAACTGCTGGTATTTGCTTTGTGAAGCCTGAACGACTTCTTCTGGAACTGCATATACATCCGTCGGGGTGCACATATACATCAGGCTGGTATTGGCTTTCTGCTTGCTAACATATTTCATAATGGCATCCATCGCCATAGAAACACGTACGTGCTTTTCACCATCCAGATAGGCAATTGCCGCCAAGTCTAAATCCTGTTCAAACTGAATCAGCCATTGAGCAATTTCAGGAATCTGGGTGAGCAGGTTGGCACCGAGTTTTTCTTTTAAAACTTCCAGTGAAGTATCAGCAGGAAGGGCTTCAACTGATGGTGCATATAAAGTAGCGTTGCCTTGACTCACTGTATCTAAAATCTTGCCCCAGACACGGGTATTCGGCAGGTCAATTGCGACGATATTGGCTTTCCATTTCGACAACCAGGTCAGTGGACCTGCTTCAGAAGCGGCACCAAATAGAACAGTGGTACGATCGGATAGGTCAAACCATTCCGGATGAGCAATACATTCACGTAGCGCATTGGCATGACTTGGCTCGACAATGCCACGCTCTTCCCATGATTGGATCTGATCCAGTAATGCTTGTCCTTGCAGTTTTTTGCCATGATAAGGCACATACCATTCTGGGGCTTTTTCAGACTGGCCTTTCAGTTGAAAAGTATTCAGGTTCTGCGCAGGGAGAGACATCACATCTTCTAGTAGATGCTTCTGGCCATCACGGTAAAACTCAAAGCTGGCATGTGCAGTTTCTAGACCTTGCTTGGCAATACTTAGTGCTGCACCTGCGGAGCGTAATCCATCTTCAACCAGATGTTTAAAGTGTACTGGATATTGCTTACGCCAGTTCTTTTCCTGTTGTGCTGCAGTAGCATGTACAGGATCGACTGCGGCTAAGGCTTCAGAAATAATGTTACGGCCGATTTTCGATGTGCTTGGTTTTTGTTGTGAAGCAGAAATGGGAAATTGAAGACCGTCTAGGGAAGTGGACATGCAAAATATCTCGCAACTTACAGCAATTAATATACAGATGTATACATTATCGCTGCTAAGTTGCTTCCTGGGTTGGCATTAAATTCCAGTCTTGAGTCTTAATTTATTACGAGATGTTTCAAATAAAAAGGAAGCTTGAAGCTTCCTTTTTATTAATGGGTTAAAAATTAATTCGCTGTGCCTTTAATGAGTTCTTCCAGCATGAAAGCGGTATTGTCCAAACCTGCACCAGTGATGTACCAGGCATCAGCATTCACATAGATCACTTTTTTCTCTGCCAAGGCTTTGGCATTTTTTAGGGCAAGGTGTTTCTGAATATTATCCTGAGCGGTATATTTCTGGGTATTCACTGCACCACGATCCAGGATAATGATGTAATCCGGATTCTTCTCAACGGCTGCTGTAATACGCTGAACATTTTTCTCCGCTGCTTTCAATGCTTCCGGAGAGCCGGCTTCTGGACGGGGTGCATTAGACTGTTCAGATGGATCCAAGACTGGTTTAAAACCTGCTAATTCATAAACAAAGCCAAAACGGTCATTTTCTGCATGTGGCATAAAGTTTTCACCAACCGCAAACAACATCAGTGCAGTTTTGTCTTCAGTTTGCTTTTTAAGCTGTTGCTGCAGCGTTGCAATTTTACCGAGCTTTTCAGTAGCAATTTTCTCTTTACCAAATGCACGAGCCAAGACATGGGTACGTTCCGTCAGATCGACAATATATTGGCTAGTATCTGGAGAAAGGTCTAAAGTCGGAGCAATACCTTTCACAGCCTCGGCTTTAGAAGCCGAACGGCCACCGACAATAATCAGGTCGGGTTTAGCAGCTTTTAGTACATTGAGATCCGGTTCAAACAGAGAACCAGCTTTGGTGAATTTGTCCTGCTGGTATTTGCTTAAGTTGCCTGCAAAGCTTGCAGAAGGCACCAGCTGAGCTTCAAGCCCTAGTGTATTCAAGATATCCAGTGCCGAAAGGTCATATACTGCGATCTTTTTCGGGTTTTTTTTGAGTTGAATATTTTGGTCTTTATAGTCGAAAGTGACCTGTGCAGAAACTGTAAAGGAAGTCGTCAGTCCTAATATTGTGGCAAATGCTAAAGTCTTAAATTTCATGTTTATTCCTCTAAATTCGCGACAAGATTAGCATAATTGGTAGAAATGAAAATCATTTCCATATGTGAATGATTAAAAAAGGGATATTTGCTATCCCTTAATCATTCAAAACTTTAGAAGGGGATTTGAGTCAATTTATTCAGGAAATGCGGAATAAGTCGTGGCTCCAGAATAATCGTCATCACCACACCATAAGCTGCACCCCAAAGATGGGCACTGTGATTAATATTGCTGTTGCCACGTTTGCCCGACCAAATGCTATAGGCCACATATAAAACAGCAAAAATAATCGCAGGTACGGGAATAAAGAATACGAAAATCAGCTTCCATGGTTCAAACAGAATATAAGCGAACAGAACCGCGGATACTGCACCGGAAGCACCCAAGCTGGCCCAGCGCGCATCATTTTTATGTTTCAGATAACTTGGCAGAATCGCTGCAACCAGACCACCTAGATAAAACAGGATAAAGCCCAGATCATATAAATACTGGCGATAAAAACTTTCAATAATGCTGCCGAAAAAGAACAGCGTGATCATATTGAATAGTAAATGCGTGCCATCTGCATGGATAAAACCATGGGTAATGAAACGGTCATATTGACCACGTTGCATGGCAGGCGGCCAGAAAATCAGACGATTCATTACCGTTTCTTTTGAAAAAGCAATAAAAGAAACAATACAGGTGATCAGAATAATAGTGACGGTATGATTAAAAGGTAAATCAAGCATATAAGTAATTCTGGTTCTATCTATTTGACAATGATCATGCCATTAAAACAAATCTAAAGTGCGACTTTTATAATAAATCCGACAATTTTGGTTGAATTTTTATAATTACCCCACATCTTCAGTTAAAATAGCAGCTTCAGCTTGAGGAAATTATTGTTATGTCGACTGAGAACAGCAACACTCCGGTTGCAGAAGAAATTCCAAATCTTTTGATTACACCGACAGCACAAGAGTATTTAAAGGATCTATTGGACAAACAGAATACACCAGGTATTGGCGTACGTGTGTTTGTAGAAAATCCGGGTACACCGCGCGCTGAATGTTGCATGGCTTATAGTGCACCTGATGAGGTTGTACCTACAGACTATAAGCAGGAATATCCAGATTTTCCGGCCTATATTGACTCTCCGTCAATTCCATACTTGCTAGATGCAGTTATTGACTACAATAAAGACCGTTTTGGTGGTCAGCTGACTTTCCGTGCACCAAACTCTAAAGTGCCACGTGTGGGTCCTGATGCCTCTGTAGAAGAACGTATTACTTATGTGCTTCAGTCAGAAATTAACCCGGGTCTTGCAGGTCATGGTGGTAACTGTGCACTGGTCGAAGTGGTTGAAGATCCTGAGCATGGCTTAACTGCGGTTCTTAAATTTGGTGGTGGTTGCCAGGGTTGTTCAGCAATTGATGTGACTTTAAAACAAGGCGTTGAAACGACCTTGAAACAGCACATTCCTGAGTTGGCACGTGTGGTTGACCAGACTGACCATACCCAAGCTGAAGGTGCTTATTTCAAATAAGTCTCTAATAAAATTTAGCTTGTAAGAAATACCTCGAATGATCGGGGTATTTTTTTATCTAAATTTAATAATGATAATAATTATCAATACTAATTGTATTTATAGTTACATTTGATACAATGCGTGACAATTTCAACATGATTTCTTCATCAAAATGACTTTGGGGCGTATAAAGCATGACTAAGCCATTCATAAAATCGACTATAGCTTTTGCTGTATTTACAGCGATGACGGGTAATACATTTGCAGTAGAAGAAACAGCTGTTCCGCAAGCTGAAGCAACAAAACTGCAAACGATTGTGGTGACTGCAACAGGCTATGAGCAGGATCTTGCTAAAGCGCCAGCATCCATTACAGTAATTGATCGTGAAGAATTAGATAAACGCGAATATAACGATATTACGGATGTACTGCGTAATGCCCCAGGGGTGGTGGTTTCGGGTGCGGGATCGGCACAAACCATTAGTATCCGCGGGATGAGCTCAAACTACACTTTGTTCCTGGTAGATGGTAAACGTCAATATGGCAAGGATGTGAACCCGAATGGTGATGATGGCGGTTTTGAAAAAAATATTCTGCCACCGATTGCTGCCATTGAGCGTATTGAAATTATCCGTGGGCCTGCTTCAACGCTATACGGTTCAGATGCGATGGGTGGGGTAGTCAATATCATTACCAAAAAAGTATCGGATGAATGGTCTGGGAATGTTGAATTAGGAACCATCGTTCAGGACAGTAACCGTTCAGGTGACATCAAAAATGGTTCTGCCTATCTGACAGGTCCTCTAATTGTAGATAAGCTTGGCTTGCAACTGGCAGTTAATAAACAAGAACGTAAAGAAGATAATTATGTGGGTGGTTTCCGTGGAACAGAACGTGAAAGCTTAAATTCACGTCTGACCTATGCCATTAATGATGATCATGATGTACAGCTTGAAGCCAATTTTGTGCAGCAGGAATCGACGACATCGGTAGGAAAAACGGTAGAGCCTGCTCAAGGGGCAGAAGACTCTTTCTCGCGTAATTACCGTAATGTTTATTCAGTGACACATAATGGCCGTTATAGCGATAATTTGGACAGCTCATCCTATATCCAATATGAAAATTCAAAGAACCCGGATCGTGGCAATACCGAGCTGGGAACTAAAGGAATCACGCTGGATACCTGGACGGCGAACAGTCAGTGGAACTGGTTATTAGGCGATCATACCTTGTCCTTCGGCGGATATTTCAAGGATGAAAAGCTAGTCGATAAAGCAACGAACCGTAATCCAAATGCGCCTGAATTTAGTGAGCTTACACGCTGGTCTGCTGCTGCCTTCCTCGAAGATACTTGGAGTATGACGGATCGTTTCGACTTAACGGCTGGTCTACGTTATGACCATGATGAAAACTATAGCGGCCATTTATCACCACGACTTTATGGCGTCTATTCTGTAAATGATAATTTCGTTGTAAAAGGCGGTGTAGCAACTGGTTATAAACAGCCTGATATCCGTGCAGCTACTGAAGGCTTCTATAGCGTAACGGGTGGTGGCGGTTCGCCATTACCGACAGGTCGTGGCATTATCCGTGCCAATCCAGACTTGGAACCTGAATCAAGCGTATCGACTGAATTAGGTTTTAACTGGAAAAATGATTATATCAATACATCACTTACGGGCTTTATCACCAAATATGAAGACCGGATTACGGAAGTTCGTGCCTGTGAAACAGATACTGATGGTACAACCACAAACCGTAATAACTGGCAGAGCTGGAGCTGTTTCGAAGGGGATATTCCATTCTACTTTATCAGTGAGCGGATTAACGTCGATAAAGCAGAAATTCGCGGTGTAGAAGCAACTGTAGAAGCTGACCTGAATGATTACACGACTTTAACTGCCAACTATACCTATACCGATTCAGAGTTTAAATCAGGTGATTTTAAAGGTCAGCCACTGAACCAGATGCCGGAACATATGTTTAATATTGGCGTGGATTATGATTTAAATGATGCGCTGAATGTATGGAGCCGTTTGCACTATCGTTCTGAAACCTCAGCTTACCTGAGCCGTACTTCGATGGCTGAACCAAATCCAGGTTATCAGTTTGTAGATGTGGGTTTTAACTATAAATTTAGTCCGAACTTAACAGGTAAATTTGGTGTATATAACGTTCTTGATGAAAAAGCTGAAGATATTGATGGTGATCAGCTTTTGGATGGTCGTCGTTACGGTATCAGCTTGAATGCAAAATTCTAAAAATACCTAATAAAAAAAGCCGCTTTCTAGCGGCTTTTTTTAGTCTTCAATCTTTAAAATTTTTAAAGTATTTTCAGCATAATAGAATTTTTCCAGATAGGCATGGGCACGTGCACGCAAATAGCCCTGATGAATCATCTGCTGAATAATCGGTGTCAGCAATTCATTCAGTTCATGTTGAATCAATGCTTCATCAATATTCAGATCTCGTAATAACTGATCAAAAGTATGTTCCTGATTACGTACATACCAAGTATAAATCCCGTCATGCAGTTGCTGCTGCATATATTCCGTCTGGCGCATATGATCCCAGATCTCGTGCCCTAAACTCACCGTCTGGTTCAGATCCTGGGTTTCAATATAGTTCTTGAGTACGGAAAGCGGCATGTCTTTGATCTTATGCCAAAGATTGGCTTGAAAATGGTACAGCTTGTCATCATCAAAGTGCTGGTTCAGCACATGCTCACTCATCTGGCTAAGTTTTAAAATATTTTTTTGCAGATAACGGGCAACTGTATTGTCCAGACTGGTATCAGTGACATTTTCCAGTACAGATTTTCCCATTTTCATGAAACGGGAAACGCCTGGAACACTCTTGGCAATTACAGAATTATCCAGATAATCCTGAATCGAATGCTGGATCAGTTGCGTAATCATGGCTGAAAAAGCAGGATTATTCACCACCGCTTTGATCAGGCGCTGACGGTGACCACTTTTGCTAGCCACATATTGTGCAATTTTATCTATGGTCAGTACCGGAATGACATCGGCGATTTTGGTTGTATCATTGGCCGGATGGACCAGTGCAAAACGGATATGTTCAGCAATCTGCTCAATCAGAAAAGAGCTGGCAGCAGTATCCAGAATCTGCTTTTGTAGCAGCTGATTGATCAGTTCACAGCTCCACAGATCTTTTAGGGTCTGCTTGCGCAACCAGAGATAAAACTCATGAAACTCGCTTTGAATGGTTTCAGATTGAGAAAATACCTGATCAAGAAAATCAAGTTGAGCATCAATCAACTGCTCAATCATCGGGTGTTTCTGCATAACTTCTCTGAAACTTAATTGAAAGGAATGAGTTTATCAGCAAGTGGATTTTTTAGGGTCTGTGTCTTGGCCAGGAAAGGCAAATAATGTTGGGCGACCTGTTTTTCTGCTTCCAGAATCGGCATATGACCGACATTATTTAAAATTACCGGAGTTTCAGCACGTTTTAATAAAGAATATAACTCTTTCACCACTTCGACATTAATAATCCGGTCCTGTTTGCCCCATAGAATCAAGGTAGGTGCTTCTACTGTACGGGTCAGACGGGCAAAGGTATCAGGCGTATACAACCGGTTAAGCATCACCACCTGATCAATCGATTTGCTGGTTTGCTCAGAACGGGCAATCAGCAATTTTTCTTGTGCATGTCTAAGCTGATAAGGCATCGCTGGCGGATTCTGCATTAGCTGTTTGGAGACATCTTCCAGATCACCCGGTTTACTGACAATCAGGTCTTTGAGTGCATGCGGGTCTTTGGTATAAGGTGTATTGCCCATTTTATAGATGCCAGCACTATTCACTAGAAACAGGCTTTGGGTATCGAAAGGGTATTGGGATGCATAAACTGTCGCAATTGAGCCGCCTAGAGAATGGCCAGCGACATGCAGATTTTTTTCAATCTTCAGGGTTTCGACAAAGGTACGTAATTGCGAAGTGACATTGGGGACAGACAAGTCAAAATCTGCTGGAACCCGGGTATCGCCATTGCTCGGCAAATCTGGAATGATGACATGATAATAGGGCGTCAAAAACTGGGCGACGCGGTTCCAGTTGTCGCGTGTGCCTGCCAGACCATGAATCAGGATAATCGAGGGTTTGTTTTTTGCACCACCTTCGCTATAACTCCAGGTCACATCACCGATTTTTAAGGTTTTGGATTGTAGACCCGCCTGGATGCGTTGCTGGCTCAGATACAGCTGTAAAACTTCGGCAGACTTGGTTTTCGGCGGCGTAAACAGATATTGGCTATGGCTCAGGCTAGATAGGCTAAGACCCAAAGCGACTAAAGTGGAATAGATAATTTTTGAGCGCAATTTTATTATTTTCTTCATTAGCACTGTCCCCTGAAAAAACTGAGCAAAAACGCTCAAAATACTTCCGTGTTATCGATTTGCAATTTATAGATGAATCAAATCGTAATCTTTCACTTATTTTAAAGCATTCCTTAATATTGTACATCTGTTAATTATTAGCTTGAGCAGAAAAACTGCCCAAAAAACGTGATGAACTTCACAGAAAAATTATCAGAACAAGAAATCATCAAAGCGCTAAAAATTTTACAGCTAATTTTTTTTGCAAGTGACATTCAAAAAATCTAGCAGTAAGATATTCCCACTAAAAACATCGATGGTAAAAAAGAATGCTCACAGCTCAGGAAGCTATAGATCGTCTTAAAAAGGGTAACCAGCGCTTTGTCAATGGTGAAACGCAGCATTTAAAATTATTATCGCATCAGCAACGTGCTGAAATGGCAGAAAGTCAGGAACCATTTGCTATTGTTTTAGGATGTTCAGATTCACGTGTACCTGCAGAAATGGTCTTTGACCAGGGTCTGGGTGATCTGTTTGTCATTCGGGTAGCAGGTAATATTGTTGCACCGTCTCAAGTCGGCAGTGTCGAGTTCGCAGCAGAAAGCTTTGGTTGTCCGATTGTGATTGTCTTGGGTCATACACATTGTGGCGCTATTCATTCAACAATTGAAGCATTAACCAATCCAGCAACGCCGCCATCTGCAAATCTGATGTCAATCGTGAACCGTGTACGTCCATCAGTTGAAATTCTAATGCAGACTGAACTGAAAGATGACCTGAATAAACTATCTAAACATGCAGTCCGTTCCAATGTATTTGCTTCAGTAAATCAATTACGTCATGGTTCTGCAGTTCTGGAAAGCCTGATTGCTAAAGGTAAGCTACAGGTGATTGGTGCAGAATATTCACTTGAAACCGGTGAAGTAACTTTCTTTGACTTCTAAGAAAATTTTAAGATTTAATTCAGTTAAAGGCGCCTTAGAGGGCGCCTTTAATATAAGGATAAGCATTATTTAATAAAATAGTTTGAGCTTTGGCATTAGGGTGAATCTGATCCTGTTGCATCAGGCTTTTATTGCCAGCGACGCCTTGCATAAAGAAGGGGAGCAATTTCACCTTATACTGCTGACTGACCACCTTATAGTTATTTTCAAAAGCCTTGCTATATGCCTGACCATAATTTGGCGGCATTTTCATTCCAAAAACAACCACATTCGCCTTGGCTTTCTGGCTCTGCTGTACTAGAGCAGCTAAATTTTTTTGAATCATTTGGGGTGGCTGTCCACGCAGGCCATCATTCCCGCCGAGCTCAATCACCACAACATCTGGACGGTGCGTCTGTAGCAGTTTTGGCAGCCTTGCCAAGGCACCGCTGGTGGTTTCACCGCTCACACTTGCATTGACCACTTTATGCTGTTTCGGATAGTGTTGGTCCAAACGCTTTTGTAATAAATGCACCCAACCTTGCTGTGGTTGCATGCCATAACCAGCACTTATACTGTCACCCACAATCATAATGGTCTTTGCCGATAGACTAAAAGGAATCAGGCATAGTCCAAAGAATACCAGGCAAGGCAATACACGATTTTTCTGATTTAGATCTTTCATATAGGACACGTATGATTCAAAGCAGCAACGATTCGACCATCATGCCACAAGCGATTATTTCTGCCCAGAAATTGACACAAAAGATACAACTTTCACAAAAACAACTGACTATTTTTGAAGATCTTTCGCTAGAAATTTTGACTGGAGAACAGGTCGCCATTACCGGACGTTCCGGTTCAGGAAAATCGACTTTACTGGGCATTTTGGCCACTTTGGATCAGGCCAGTTCCGGGCAGTTAACGGTTTGTGGAGAGCTGGTATCGAACTTGAATGAAGAACAGCGTGCTTTAGTCCGGCTAAAAAATATTGGCTTTGTATTTCAGTCTTTCCAGCTTTTACCTCATCTTACGGCACTTGAAAATGTCATGCTGCCTTTACGTTTACAGCTAGATTTTAAATATAGTGATGCCGAACAAAAGGCGCTGGCATTGCTACAAAAAGTCGGATTAGAGCGTCAGGCTCAGCAAACACCGAAAGTGCTCTCGGGTGGGGAGCAGCAACGTGTCGCCATTGCCCGCGCATTGGTCAGTGAACCCAAAATCATTTTTGCTGATGAACCGACAGGTAATCTGGATGGGGAAACTGCCCAAGAAATCGAACAGCTGCTCTTTCAGTTGAATCGTGAATTAGGCACCACGCTGGTTCTGGTTACCCATGATCCTGATCTGGCCCGACAATGCCAGCGTCATTTTGAACTGGTCAATGGTCAGCTGATTGAACATGCGAGTGGAGGCTGATATGCAGCATCTGTTTCGTCCTTTACTCAGACAAAGTTTTAACACGACAGGGATTTATCTGCTAATCATCGCGCTAACCTTAGCGATTAGTGCCACTACGGCGCTGAAGTTTAGTAATGAACAGATTCAGAACGCCGTTGCTTTACAGGCAGCTGAAATGCTGGCGGGGGATCTGGTGTTGTCTGATAATGAACCGCTAGCCCAGGAATGGCGTGACCAGGCCAGGCAACTGGATTTACAGCAGTCTGAAGTCACATTTTTCAGTACGATGGCTTATACCAATGATCAGTTTGTCATGGTCAATGTTAAGGCCATTGATCAGGCTTTTCCATTGCGAGGAGAGCTACGGGTTCAACCTGCAGTAGACAAAATCCAAGCGGGGGAAATCTGGCTGAGTTCACGGGCTATGGATCTGCTCAAGGTCAAACTGGGTGATGAACTGAATATCGCCGATGCCAAATTTAAGGTTACTGCAAAAATCGAGCAGGATTCGAATCAGGAGCTGGGTTTTTCTGGCTTTTCACCGACTGTGATTATTGCTCAGTCAGAAGTGGCGCGCACCAATGCGATTCAGGTCGGTAGCCGGATTGATTACCGCTTATTAATGGCGGGTAATCCAGCCGATACCCGGCAATATGAAACCTGGTTCAAGCAAAAGATAAAATCTGAAAATGGAACTTCAGGTGAAGCAGATGCTGAGGTTGAGGGACAAGAACTGGAACAGCAGGGCAGTCTACGCTTGCGTAATGCCAGCGAAGGCAATACCCGTTTAATGAAACCAATTGCCAATCTGGATACTTTTCTGCAACTGGCCAATATTCTCACCATTTTATTATGCGGGATTGCCATTGCTTTAACCGCACAACGCTATGTACAGCAGAACCAGGATCATATTGCCCTGATGCGTTGTATTGGCGCGACCAAAAATCAGATTCTGGCCGCTTATCTGGCTTTGCTGGGTTTAGTGCTTTTAATCGCCATGCTGCTTGGTAGCGTGATAGGTGTTGCATTAGGTTATGGCTTGCTGCAACTCATGCTACAGCTGATTCCAAACTTGCAGCTTGAGTTTTCTGCTACGGCGATGCTGCTGGGACCATTGCCAATTGCCATGCTGACCAGTGCTGTGGTGTTATTGGGCTTTGTCATGCCGAGTTTGTTTCAGCTGTTAAATACTCCCCCAATTCGGGTCATTCGTCAGCAGGAAAAATCCGTCCATTCGATGTTGTGGATGTTACTGACCGGAACCTTAAGTCTGATTATTTTCAGTGTAATTTTAACGGAAAATATCGTGCTGACAGCTTGGGTGATTGGGGCCATTATTCTGCTTTGCGCCGTACTGTATTTTACGGTCTGGAGTATTTTAAAACTGCTGCGTAATCTGAAATTCAATCTATCTGCCTATGTGCGGACACCGTATCAGACCGCTTTACAAATTACTGCTTTAGCCCTTGGACTCAGCTTGATCAGTGTGCTGGCTGTGCTACGTACCGATCTGCTCGATCGCTGGCAGCAACAGTTACCGGAAGGGACACCCAACCAGTTTGTCTATGGTCTACCGCCTTTTGACATGCCTGATTTAAAAGCTCAGTTGGAACAGAATGGCTGGAAAAGTACCCCCTTGTATCCCAATATTCGTGGGCGTCTGGTGGCGAAAAATGATCATCCTTTTGCTGCTGAACTGGTCAAAAAGAGTAATACCTTAAGACGTGAACTGAATCTGACCCAGTCGGATCGCTATCCTCAGGATAATGTGATTGTTCAGGGGGAGGCAGGATTGAAACAGCCGGGTGAAGTTTCGGTCGAAGCCAATACTGCACAAGAGCTGGGCATCAAACTGGGAGATAAGCTCAGCTTTAGCCTGCCTGAAGGCATACTCGAAGCCAAAGTGGTGAATCTCAGAACGGTAGAGTGGGAGAGTTTTAGTCCAAACTTCTTCTTTATCTTTGCACCGAATACTATGGATGCCAATGCGGGCAGTTATCTGGGCAGCTTCTATGTACCGGAAACAGACAAAGATAAACTGGTGAATCTGGTTCAGCGTTTTTCGAATACGGTATTTATTGATGTCAGCCTGATTCTGGAAGAAATCAAACGAATTGTGAATGTGCTGGTACAGATCATTACCATTCTGGCTGTGCTGGTCAGTGTATCCGGTTTTCTGGTACTGATGGCCTGTCTAAACCTGCTCATGGATGAACGTAAACGTGAAGTGGCTTTGCTCCGGTCTTTTGGTAGTTCCAAACAGAAGCTGAAAACCATGATGAGTCTGGAAATCGGTTTTATCGGACTATTCGCCGGTATTGTTTCATGTCTGTTTGCAGAAGTGATCAGCGCCATTGCCAGCTATAAGATGGATCTGATCATCCAGCCTCATTGGGAAATCTGGATTATCCTGCCTGTGTTTATGACTGTATTATGTACCCTGATCGGGCGTTATCGTCTGAGTTATCTTTCCGAGATTCCACCTTTACAAAGCCTGCGTGAGATGAATCAATAAGATTCATTTCGCAGGTTGATCGGCCAACTGCTGTTGTAGCATTTGTAAAATCTCTTGCCAGAGTGGGCGGATCGGTTCAAGCAAAGCCAGATTATATTGATACAGCACGATACAGGCAGCGACGCCGAGCAGTAAGGCAACCAGACTGACCAAACGGCCACGCTGCATTTTCTGACCAAGATACCAGAGCGCTGTTAGTCCGGCCCCCATGATCATGCCGCCAATATGTGCGGCATTGTTAATTCCGCTGATCATAAAGCCCATCGCCAGGTTAAGGCCCATGATCATTACGAGCGTTTTTTTATCCAGAATAAAAGGCTGACGGGGCAACATTGGCAGTAAAGATAGAACAGTCAGTGAGGCACCGAGACCCATGACTGCACCCGAAGCACCCGCACTAACACCCGGCAATAAGCCAGGATTGGCTACACCGCCTTCGATTAAGGCATAGCTGTCCTGGATACTCATATAGCCACTGAGCAAGCTACCCATCAGGCCGGCACAAATATAAAGACCTGTAAAATAGATCCGGCCAAAAATTTGTTCAGCGACACTACCAAAAATATACAGTGCCCACATATTCAACATCAGGTGAATTAAGCCAAAATGAAAAAACATGCTACTAAACAGGCGTATGGGTTCCGCTAAATACGTTAAAGGTGCATAATCTGCTCCCCAGCGAATGGCATCTGGAGAACTTGGCTGTGTGATGTCCATTCCATTCAGAACCTGCCAGCCAAACAGGCCGACATTGATACAGATCAGGAGTGCGGTCATCCACCAGAGCTGCATTTCCAGTTTGCGATGTGTTGTTGGGGGAGAATATTCAGGCATGCTATTTTTTTGCTGTGATTGTATATTTCGAATAAGCTTAACACGAAAAATTGAATTTTCAGGAGTAACGCACTGACATGAAAGCCTTTCTGACCCGCACCCTTCTCGTGATTGTCAGTGTGATTCTACTTGTTCAACTGTGGATTTTTGCAAGTTTAGCCTGGTGGCGAACCAATCCAGTGAATACCACCATGATGATGCGGATCGATTATTGGACTGAACCCTCCAAGCCCATTCAACATCAGTGGCGCCCTTATGATGAAATCAGTACCAATCTCAAGCAGGCGGTAGTGACGGCAGAAGATGGAAAATTCATGCACCATCATGGCTTTGACTGGGATGGTATTCAGACTGCACTCAGCCGTAACAAGAATGAAGGCCGTGTTGTGGCAGGAGGGTCAACCATTTCCCAGCAGCTGGCTAAAAACCTGTTCCTCGTCAACAAGCGTTCATTCCTGCGTAAAGGTCAGGAAGCTGTCGCGACCTGGATGATGGAACGCATGTGGTCTAAAGAGCGTATTCTGGAAGTGTATTTAAATTCGATTGAGTTTGGAGACAATATCTATGGAGCAGAAGCGGCAGCCAAACATTATTTTGGTAAGACTGCAGAGCGCCTGACTCGTGATCAGGCCATCTTCCTGGCAGCGATTCTCACCAATCCAAAATATTTTGAAGATCATCGTAATGCATCAGCCCTAAAAGCACGTAAACGTATGATTCAGCGTTATATGCGCTATGCCGAAATCCCTTAAATAAAAATATCAAGATAAAGCCCAAATATTTGGGCTTTTTTTATGAAAATGTCATTAATTTGAAGCATACTAAAAGCAATAAGCAAGACTTGAAAATAGCGTAGGTTTGATATGAATACGGCAGCCAGTACGACTTCGGTACCAACCGAATATACTTATAATGATCGTTACATTAATCGTGAACTGTCTATTCTGGATTTCCATTTGCGAGTGCTGGAACAGGCGGTTGATCCTCTGCATCCTTTGCTGGAACGCATGAATTTTCTACTGATCTTTTCACGTAATTTAGATGAGTTTTTTGAAATTCGTGTGGCTGGCGTCATGGAACAACTGGATTTGGGCAATGAAAGCCGCAGTCCAGATGGTTTGACGCCAAAACAAGTATTAGAGCAGATTGCCGAAACTGCACATGCCGCCATTGAACGTCAGTACCGTATTTTAAATGAAGAGATTTTGCCTAAACTGCGTGAGGAAGATATCTGCTTCTTGCGCCGTGGAGAGCTAACACCGGCACAATCGGCCTGGGTGAAAAAATATTTTCAGGAACAGGTTGCTCCAGTTCTTACGCCTATTAGCCTTGATCCGGCACATCCATTCCCACGTCTGGTGAATAAATCCCTGAATTTTATTGTGACGCTCGAAGGGAAAGATGCCTTTGGCCGTCAGATTGATCTTGCGGTTGTTCCTGCGCCACGTTCATTGCCACGTGTTGTGCGTTTACCGGATGAACTGACTGATGGTAAAGAACATCATGTGATGTTATCCGCCATCATTCATGAACATGTGTCTGATCTGTTCCCGGGCATGACCGCGACGGGATGTTACCAATTCCGTGTCACCCGGAATGCCGATCTAGCCTTAAATGAAGATGTTGAAGACCTGGCCAAAGCCTTAAAAGGTGAACTGAGTTCACGCCGTTTTGGTCGTGCAGTCCGTCTGGAAGTGACTGAAAATTGTCCGCAGCATATTTATGAATATCTGCTGGAAGAATTTGATCTGGATGAAGAACAGCTCTATAAAGTGGCAGGACCGGTTAATCTGGCGCGGTTACTTTCCAACTTCAAACGTCCACATTTACGTTATGATTCACATACGCCAATTCTGCCTAAAGTACTGAAAAAATCTGAAAATGTTTTCAGTGCCATGCAGAAGCAGGATATTTTGCTACATCATCCATTTGAATCTTTTGCTCCAGTGATTACGCTGTTACGTGAAGCGGCACGAGACCCTCAGGTGCTGGCGATCAAGCAGACACTGTACCGCAGTGGTCCAGATTCCGAGATCGTGCAGGTGCTGGCAGAGGCGGCCCGTAACGGTAAGGAAGTGACTGCAGTCATCGAGCTGCGTGCACGTTTTGATGAAGAATCCAATATTGCAGTTGCTAATGTGCTGCAAGAAGCGGGTGCTGTCGTGGTCTATGGCATTGTCGGCTATAAAACCCATGCCAAAATGATTCTGGTGGTACGCCGAGAAAATAACAAGCTGGTGCGTTATGTACATCTGGGTACCGGGAATTATCATGCCGGCAATGCGCGAATTTATACCGACTATGGTCTCTTAACCACGGACAAGGATCTGTGTGAAGATGTGCATCGTATCTTTCAGGAATTGACCGGAATGGGGAAAATGGCCAAGCTGAAAAAGCTGCTCCATGCTCCATTTACCTTGCATGCCCAGCTCATCAACTATATTGATAATGAAATAGCCAATGCCAAAGCGGGCAAGAAAGCCCAGATCATCGTGAAGGTCAATGCTTTAACTGAGCTGCAACTGATCAATAAACTGTATGAAGCTTCTCAAGCAGGTGTACAGATAGACCTAATTATCCGCTCGATTTGCTGTCTGCGTCCAGGCTTACCGGGACTTTCAGAGAATATCCGGGTACGTTCAATCGTCGGCCGTTTCCTTGAACATACACGCGTGTTTTATTTTAGCAATAATGGTAATTCTCGGATTTATTGCTCAAGCGCGGACTGGATGGACCGCAACCTGTTTAATCGTGTAGAAGCTTGTTTCCCGATTGAAGACGAAGCATTAAAGAAACGCATTTACCAGCAAGGTTTATTAAATTACCTGAAAGACAATCAGCAGGCCTGGTTGTTACAAGGAGATGGAACCTGGGTGCGTGCCCAAGTTGCAGAAGGTGAACAACCGCATAATGCACAGCGTACCTTGTTAGAAACCTTTAAATAACTCTATGCAAACTAAAAAGGCTGATAATTCAGCCTTTTTTATATTTTGTTAATTTTGAGAATGGATAAATGGATTCGCGAGTTTTTGATAGATTTTGCGAATAGCAGCATAAATCTGGTAATCGTGCAGACTTAATCTGTTTTGAATTTCGGCCAAAGTCAGGTCTTGGCTGAAATACTTTAACATCTGTACTTCAGTCTGATTTAAAAGATGTATCTTTGTTTCCTGACTCACTAAATAACGGGCTAATTCAGGATGTAAATCGGAACCACCGCGTAGGATAATTTTCAGGCTCGCTACTATTTTTGAAACAGGATGCGATGCAATCAGATATCGATCCACGCCAGATGACAAGAGTAAATTAATCATTTCAGCTGAATCATCAGCTAAAACTGCAATCAGATGAGGAATCTGGATTCGTGCTTGAATTACATTAAAATTCTTAAGCTGTACTTTCTCATGAATCTCATATAACACTAGATTGGGAAGATACTGTTCAATATGGGATTGAGCAGACAGATGATCGGTATAGGACAGTATATCTGGTTGATAACCGAGCTGTAGCAATGCAAGATCAAGATTGGAAGAGAGCGGTGGTGGATAAGGTTGCACCAATAATACCGGTGCGGGCAAAAATGAGGCCAAAGAAATCTTATCCTGAGAGTAATTAATATACAGATGTATTTTGGCTTAAATTATTATCAATGCCAATCCCAAGAAATAGGGATTTAATTTTTATATATTATAAATAGTTAAAGTTTAAAAATTGGTTTTGAATCATTTTAATTGACTGAATTTATAAAAATTAAATTTATCAGAAGACGTAGGCAATAAAAAAGGAGCAATCTAAGTGCTCCTTTTTTATTAGGGCTTAATTAAGCTGCATCGTGAGCAGTAATTTTTTGCAAAATTTGTAATAACACATCGAATTCGCTTTGTAGCGGTGTGCTCTTACGAGTGACCAGTGCCAGAGTACGGCTTGGTGCTGCGTTGATTGGATTGATGCGCAGATCCGGATTGGCTTTGATCATATTGGTATGCAGCGCAATTTCTGGCAACAGGGTGAAACCAAGATCAGCAGACACCATTTCAATTAACGTCGGTAATGAACTTGCTTTCAGGCGGTGATCATTTTTACGCTCACCAATCGGGCAGGCACTCAATGCATGATCACGCAAGCAATGACCTTCTTCAAGCAGCATCAGGCGAGACAGGTCCAGATCTTCCAGAGATTTGGCTTGAGCCGCATTCTGGTCAGATTTGTGATGTACCAGATACAGATTCTCTTTGGCAATTTCAGCAACTTTCAGGCTACGGGTATCGAAAGGCAGCGCTAGCACCACCATATCCAGATTACCATGCTCCAGTTTCTCTACAATTTTCTCACTTTGAGCTTCATGTAAATGTAGCTGGATTTTCGGTAGCTGCTGATGCACTTCATCCAGAAATTGCGACAGGATGAAAGGGGCAATGGTTGGAATAACGCCAAGATGCAGATCACCGGTTAATGGTTCACTCATTTCACGACTTAAACGCATTAAGTCCTGAGCATCAGCCAGTAGAACACGGGCACGTGCAACCACTTGTTCACCAAGCGGCGTTAAACGTACATTCTGGCGATCGCGTTCAACAAGAACGCCACCGAGTAAACGCTCCAGCTCCATAATACCGCCAGACAAAGTTGACTGGGTAACAAATGAGCGGCGAGCAGCTTCTGTAAAATGCAGCGTCTCAGACAGTGTTACGAGGTATGACAGCTGTCTTAGGGATGGTAATGCAGCCATAGTGTCCTAATGTTTATGATTTAAAATGATCAGCAAATAATTCGCTAAGATATGGAATAAAATGCGGAGGGATATCATGCCCCATTCCATCAATTAATTCAAATTTAGCCCCTGAAATTGCTTTTGCAACAGCCTTACCATGACTAGGAGGCAGCAATCTGTCACGAGCACCATGAACCACCAGGGTCTCTTGTTGGATTTGCTTGTCCAGTTGCAGCAATGAACCCGTACATAATATTGCTAAAAACTGTTGAAGTACACCCGCTGGATGGTAACTTCGCTTATATAACTTACGGGCGGTCTGAATCGCTTCCAGATGATTCACATAACCCGGTGAGCCAATAATATTAAACAGCTTCAAGCTATGATCGACAATGCCATCTTCATCTGTGGAAGCGGGTTTGTCAATTAAACTAAAGAGTTGCTTTGGAAAAGGCGGGGGTAACAGTGGCTGGTTATTACTGGTAAACAGTAAGCCCATTTTTTTAACTTTGTCAGGATAACGTGCGGCCAGAATCTGGGCAATCATGCCGCCCATAGAGGCACCGAGCACATAGACCTGACCCAGTCCCATTTTTTCAATCAGAAGATGTACATCATCTGCCATATCGTACAGCGTATAAGGCGCGCCCTGATTGCCTAAACCCAGTACAAAACGGCTCATCATTTTTAAGGTGTTTAAGCGAGGCCCTTTATGGTGAATCTTGGAAGATAAACCAATATCCCGGTTGTCAAAACGCACCAGATGATAGCCCTGATCAATGAGTGATTTACAGAAGAAATCGGGCCAGTATAGCATCTGTGCCCCAAGTCCCATAATCAGCAGAATGGTCGGGTGTTCAGGATTTCCTCCGACTTCCACGTGCAATTCGATGCCATTGCCAAGATCGGCCTTGGTTTCACGCATGAAAGCTGTATACGGAGAATGATTGAACTGCAGGGCACTGTGCATGATGTATTTCCTGATTAAAGGACATTTCGCTTAAAAAATGTCCTTTGTATTAAACATCTAAACTGTAGCTGGAATCAAGTCAGGAACCTGCTTGGTCAATGCTAGGCGTTGTTTGGCAGCAGTGGCACCGAGCAGGACAAAACCACGTAAAGTGCCACTAGCATCAAAGGCTTTGGCCAGCATACCGTCATCAAACTCTTCATTTTCCCAAGTTACTTCGACATCAACCGGAGCAGGAAGGACAGTCAATGGCGCAGCTGGCGTTTTTACCGCAACAGGCATTGCTGGATAATGGACTGCAGTATGTTCGCCATTCAATGTTTTAGACAGGGCGCGGGCCTGCTGCATGATTGGCATGACATATGGCAAAAGCATTCCATTTACTTCCGCACAGTCGCCTACTGCATAAATGTCCGGTTGATTGGTTTCTAGTTTTGTATTGGTCAGAATCCCGCGACTGGTATGAATATCGGCTTCTTTTGCGACAGAAATATTCGGTTGTAAGCCCACAGCAGACAGCACCACATCAGCAACAACTGACTGACCATTGGCAAGTGTGACCAGATAATTACCATTTTCAACTTTAGAGACTTTTTCAACTGTTGTCCCTAATACAAAATGAATACCCGTCTCTTCAAGATTTTGCTGGAAAGCATCTGCGACATGAGCTGGTAATAAGCGACCTAAAGGCTGGGGTGCCAGATCAATCACGGTGACCTGATGATTGGTATGCTGCAAGTCATTGGCAAATTCACAGCCGATCAGGCCTGCGCCTAAAATTACTACGCGTTTATCCTCACGTGCTGCCAGATTATGACGGAAAGCTTTATAGTCAGTCAGGTTATTGACCATATGAATATCGTCGCTGGCATCACCGGCAATGGCTAGGCGTACTGGATTGGCACCTACAGCTAGCACCAGTTTAGAATAATCCTGTGTGCTTTCCTGACCGTCTTTTTCTAAAGTTAGCTGATGTTGTTCAGGATGAATCACTTTGACCCAGGTGTTTTTTTCGATGCGCATTTTCAGCTGCGCTGACATTTTTTCTGCATCACCCAAAGGGATGTGTTCTGGCGCTTTGTTTCCTGCTAAAGCATTAGAAAGCGTAGGTTTTGCATAATTAGTCGCATCATCAGCACAAATCATGACAAGTTCATGGTCTGGGTTGAGTTTGCGAAACTCACGGGCAACAGCATAACCCGCCATGCCCGAACCAATGATGACGATAGGATGCATACGATTCTCCATGCTTTTTTAAATTAGTTTTTTTCAGGTATAAAGGACATAAAAAAGACCATTCAATATGGTCTTTAAAAGAACATGATTAGATTTCAATCATTTCAAAATCGACTTTAGAAACACCACAATCCGGACAAGTCCAGTCATCAGGAATATCTTCCCATTTGGTTCCAGGAACGATTCCGTCCTGAGGCCAACCTTCTGCCTCGTCATAAATCCATCCACAAACGATGCATTGATATTTTTTCATATAACTCTCCAAAACTGACCAACTGTAGCTGTCAGCTTAAAATCCACAAATGGCAAGACCCTAAAGAATATGACTTTTAATAGTAAACATATTTGGCTAAATTTTTACGCAGTTCTATTCATAAAGTAAAGCGAATAAAAGTTTAATCAGTGAAATTAACAGCAGAAAGGGCAGTCTCTAGGTATTTCATTATTAGAAATATATTTAAGGTTAGGCAAAGAGTTGTATTTTTAGTTTTATCAAACACTCTTCTGGCTTAGATTTTAAGTTGTAGACCAAAGTCGGGCAGAAAAAATGATTAAAATCAGTTAACTTAGACTCAGCAAAGTCTTTATTAAATATTTTTTAAAATAAATTTATATATTTAAATCAATTGGTTATTATTATTTTCTGCTTTAATATTGCACAGTCGTTGTTGTTACACATTGTTAATTTAGTTTAAAATTCACCTATTCCTTTCCTTGTTTAAAGATCTCCCATGAGCAATTTGTCTACTTCTCTGTGGTCTCACATTCGTACTGTCCAGAATTTCCCAAAACCAGGCATTTGTTTCTTCGATTTGACTCCATTATTCATGAATAATCTAGGGCCATTAACTGATGCTTTGATTGCCAGCATTCCTGAAGAAAAGCTTGCTGAAGTAGACAGCTTTGTGGCAGTGGAAGCACGTGGTTTTGTGCTGGCAAGCCTGTTGGCGCAGCGTACGGGCAAAGGCTTATTGCTGGTTCGTAAAGCAGGTAAATTGCCGCCTCCAGTCGTAGGTGTAGGTTATAGCCTTGAATATGGTCTGGACCGTCTGGAAATGTCTGCAGAGGTTCAGGGACAAAAAGTAATTATTGTGGATGATGTACTGGCAACTGGTGGTACATTGAAAGCAGTTCATGAATTGGCTGAGAAATGTCAGCATCAGGTTCTAGGTGCGAGCATCTTCCTTGATCTGCCAGATTTACACGGTGAATTAGGCTTGGACATCTGGTCAGTACTTGATGATAAATCCCAGCCTGAAGCTGCAGTTGCTTAAGTCTAGATGATCAAAAAAGCCCCAACTATTGGGGCTTTTTTATTGCTGGATAAAATGATATTCAATTTCCTGAATCAGGTCGTTAATCTGTTCGGGATGTTCCAGACGATGATGACCACCTTCAATGGCATGAATTTGCATATAATCTTCAAGCTGTGCCTGTGCTGCATGCATATCCAGAATTTCATCGCCTAATTCCAGATAGGCCATTTGCGGAATATCATGCTGCAAATCACTGTCACAAATCGCAGGATAATCATCGCGGAAATTCGGTTGCAAGCTAGGATTCGCGATCACACAAGGGATCTGATGAGCTTGTGACATTTTTAGCGCCCAATAACCGCCCAGACTGTGTCCGACCAGAATATCCGGTTTAATGGTTTCAACCATTTCGTGGTAGAAATCGGCTACCGAGTGGTAGCTCAGATTGCGATAATCCACATCTATACAATATTTATGCATTGCATCAATTGCATGAAATTTCGTGGACTGTTTTGACGAATCCAAGCCATGAAAAAACAATATTTTAGACATATTTTTACTCATTTTTATCGGACATGGCAAAGTCGTGGTCAGGGTGTTAAGACACCACCTTCTAATATGGTCATTATTGTAAAACGTCTATTTCGAGGAAGCAGTTAGCTATTGGTCTAAGCTGATACGGGATATAAAGGCAGAATTTGTGCAGAGGATTGAGGTCTTGGACTTTCATCTAACAAAAGTTGGGCAATATTCTAAAAAAAACAATCATAAAATTCGAAACTGAAAATAATGCAAATCATTTGTCTTTAAGAATTTCATATATCCAGAAATTTTTCTCAAGAAAAGCCACGTGAGGGAAGTCTTTACGCTACGATTTGATGCAGATTTCTGCTATTCTATGCAACTTCTATTTTTTAACTAATCTTATCCGAGGCAGAGATGACGCAAAATAACGCTCAATCGACTTCTGAACAAATCATTTCCGAAAACGATTTAATTGCACAGCGTCATGCCAAGTTAAAGCAGATTCAAGACCACGCAAAAGAAACTGGTGTTAGCCCATGGCCAAACACATTTAAACGTGAACATTATGCGCAAGATTTACAAGACCAGTTTGCTGATAAATCTAAAGAAGAAATTGAAGCTGGCGAACACGTTCATGTAAAAGTAGCAGGTCGTGTAATGTTGAACCGCGGTTCATTCATCGTGATTCAGGATATGACCGGTCGTATTCAGCTTTATGTTCCACGTAAAGAACTTGAGCCAGAAGTACTTGCAACGATCAAAGGCCTGGATCTGGGCGATATCATTGCAGTTGAAGGTTATATCGGTCGTTCTGGTAAAGGTGACCTGTATGTTCATATCGAACATTTTGAATTACTGACAAAATCATTACGTCCACTTCCAGACAAGTTCCATGGTTTGACTGATACTGAAGTGAAGTATCGTAAGCGTTATCTTGATCTGATCGTAAATGAAGAAACCCGTAAAACTTTTGAAGTTCGTGCCAAAGTTGTTGCCGGTATTCGTAGCTTCCTGAACGACAAACGTTTTATGGAAGTTGAAACCCCGATGATGCACGTAATTCCTGGTGGAGCATCTGCGCGTCCATTTGAAACGCATCATAATGCACTGGATATGCCGTTGTTCCTGCGTATTGCACCTGAGCTTTATTTGAAACGTCTGGTTGTGGGTGGTTTCGAGCGCGTATTCGAAATTAACCGTAACTTCCGTAATGAAGGTGTTTCTACTCGTCATAACCCTGAATTCACTATGATCGAATTCTACCAGGCGTATGCAGATTACAAAGACCTGATGGAATTGACAGAGCAAATGCTGGAAAAACTGGCAATTGATATTCTGGGTACCACTGATGTGCCTTATGGCGATGAAGTCTTTAGCTTCAAAGGACCATTTAAAAAGATCTCAATGTTTGACGCCATTCTTGAGCACAATCCACAGTTCACTCCAGAAAATGTCAATGACCGTGAGTTCCTGGCGAAATTCATTCAGGAAGAACTGAAAGAACAGGTAAAACCAGGTTTTGGTCTGGGTAAACTGCAAACCATCGTATTTGAAGAAACGGTAGAAACTCAACTACGTCAGCCTACATTCGTGACTGAATATCCAGCGGAAACTTCTCCACTAGCTCGCCGTAATGATCAAAATCCGCATATTACAGACCGTTTTGAATTCTTTATCGGTGGTCGTGAACTGGCAAATGGCTTCTCAGAATTAAATGACCCGATTGATCAGGCTGAACGCTTCCAGGCACAGGTTGCTGAGAAAGATGCGGGTGATGATGAAGCAATGCACTATGATGCTGACTTCATTGAAGCTCTGGAATATGGTCTGCCTCCTACAGCAGGTGAAGGGATCGGTATTGACCGTCTGGTGATGATCTTTGCGAATGCACCAAGTATCCGTGATGTAATCTTATTCCCGCATATGCGTCATAAACACTAATGACTTATTCGAAAAAAGGCAGTTTTTAAAACTGCCTTTTTTATGTGTTCAGTATTTATTTTAAATAAAATTAAAACCCAGCATTATTTAATTCTATTTTTTACATTTGTAATTTCATTTTTGTATTTCTATCTCATTTCTCGAAGCGATTTATTATTTTGAAAGTCAATTAAATCTAGGGTTTCATATTATACTGATACAGTTTCGCCATTGAATATTGTTTTTGAAATATCTATGGTTAGGCAAAAATAAACTTGAGAATATTGATCCCATGTTTCTAAAAAAACCATTATTAAGTGTACTTCTTACGACACTTTCACTTCCTGTTTTTGCTCAAGGGCTGGTTCTGAATGATGCAAATCTTCGTACTGACTTGAACTGGTTAAACCAGCAAGGGGTGATCCAGATCAGTACCTCGACCTGGCCGCTCAGTGGTGATGAAATTCAACGTGCTCTATCCAATGCACAAGTGAGTAACAAAGTACAACAACGTGTTATTGATTCAGTTCTGGCAAAATTAACAGCAGACAATCAGCAGCTCAAAGTAGGCTTATTTGCGGAAAGTGATCCAAAAGATATTCCTCAAGCCTTTGGCGATCAGCAAAAGGCACAATTTCAGGCAGCTTTAGAGTTTAATGCAGGCGGCGAAAACTGGGATGCCAAACTCCGGGTTAATGCCGAAAAAGATCGACAAATTGAGAATGATCAGGATGTAAATCTGGAAGGATCTTATCTAGCAGGGAAACTCTGGAATCAATGGCTGATTGCCGGCCAAATTCCGACCTATTGGGGTCCGGGACATGATGGCAGCTTGATTCGCGGCGATGCTAGCCGCCCAGTATATGGATTTATGGCACAACGTGCAGAACAAACAGCTTTTGAAACTAAATGGCTGTCCTGGATTGGACCGTGGCAATATCAGGCTTTTGCAGGACAATTGGATGATTATACTGCCGTTCCAGATGCCAAACTTATTGGCCTTCGTGTAACAGCACAACCTTTATCTTACCTGGAGCTAGGTGCTTCTCGTGCGATTCAATGGGGTGGGGAAGGACGTCCTGAAAGCTTAAGTTCATTATGGGATGCTTTTGTCGGGAATAAAGATAATGGTGGTACGGGTGAACCTGACCCATCAAACCAGATTGCTGGTTTCGATGCACGCCTGAACCTGTTTCCTTTGACACAGGTACCTATGGGCTTCTATGGGCAATATGTAGGTGAAGATGAAGCGGGTGGTCTGCCTGCGAAGAAAATGTATCTGGCTGGAATAGACTATTCTTCGACTGTAAGAAATATGCCATATCAACTTTATACAGAATGGGCAGATACACGTACTAACGGCAAGGTGCGAGGTATTTCTTATAACCATACCAATTATACTGATGGTTTTTATCAGCATGGTTATCCGCTGGCACATGCTTTAGGTGGTGATGCACAGATGGTTTCAGTAGGTGGTGATATCCGTTTTGACCCGATGAACCGTTTATCTGGGCGGGTATTGTTTGCTGAAGTGAATCAGTCTGAACGTGCAAGTTTAAATAATGCTGCTTTTGCTTTTGATGATGAAATTAAAGCACTAGATGTCACCTGGTCGCATTATATTCGTCCAGAAATACCACTTAAAATTAATGCCTGGATAAGTGACTCAGATGTAAATGGTCAGGATGGCGGTGCCTCTATTGGAATTGAAATTCCATTAGAAAAAGGCTTGTTCAAATATTAATATTCAAGACACAACAAAATCCTGCTCATCTGGCAGGATTTTTTTATATTTTCAAAAATTACAGACAAAAAAAACGCAATGATTGGGGTTGTCATTGCGTAGAAAAAGGAAGTTTCTTTCAAAACTAAATCAAGATTAACTGTGGAGAGAGTTAAATTTGATTCCTTACTGTATGTAAATATATTAGGACTCATTCTCATGCGACTCATCAGTATTCATGTTAATAGATGTTAAATAAGGTTAAAACTATGAAGAATCTGTGTGGAAACTTGCCTTATTTTTGCGCATTTTGGCCTTAAATAAAAAAGCCCTTTATGAAGGGCTTTTTTAAATATTGTCTAGCTTAGAAATGGAAAACACCTAAGCCTGTTTTCACTTCATCTAAAGTGGCCTGTGTAATGTCACGGCATTTATCTGTACCCGTTTTCAAAATATCCATGATGTAATCCGGGTCTTTAGCCAGTTCCATACGACGTTCACGAATCGGACCGATCAACTCTTTCAGAATACCTTCCAGACGTTTTTTCACCGTACCATCACCTAAACCACCACGGCGATAATGTGCTTTCAGTTCTTCCAGTTCTTCTTTATTGGTGTCGAATGCATCAAGGTAAGTAAATACCACATTGCCTTCAACCTGGCCTGGATCTTCGATGCGCAGGTGATTCGGATCGGTATACATCGCATTGACTGCTTTTTTGATGTCTTTATCAGAAGCATCTAGAACAATGGTATTACCTAATGATTTAGACATCTTCGCTTTGCCGTCAAAACCTGGTAAGCGTCCCACATTAGAAAGCAGCGCCTTACATTCAGGCAGTAATTCACGGCCAATCTGACGGTTAAGGCGACGTACAATCTCATTGGTCTGTTCGATCATTGGAATCTGGTCTTCGCCCACCGGAACTACAGTTGCTTTAAAGGCTGTGATATCTGCTGCTTGAGCCACTGGATAGCATAAAAAACCTGCAGGAATATCACGCTCAAAACCACGCATCTGAATTTCTGATTTAATGGTCGGGTTGCGCTCTAGACGTGAAACTGTCACAAAGTTCAGATAGAGCATAGTCAGTTCGTTTAAGGCTGGCAGGCAAGACTGAACACAGATAGTAGTTTTGGTTGGATCAATACCGACAGCCAGATAATCTGTTGCTACTTCAATAATATTGCGACGTACTTTTTCAAAGTTGTCTGCATTATCTGTCAGGGCTTGAGCATCAGCGAGTAACAAATGTTGATGGTGAGAATCTTGTAAACCTACGCGAGAGCGTAATGAACCGACAAAATGGCCAAGGTGAAGCTGTCCGGTAGGACGGTCGCCAGTCAAGATTACTGGACGATTATCTTGATTACTCATTATCTATTCCAAAAAGTAGTCTGTACTACATCTATATTTTAACGAATGGCCACATTGTACGGCATTCTGTTTTTGAATGTCAGCCAGAAAAAAAGCCGCAGTAAAAAAATCTTATTAATTAAACAAGTGAATACAATATTTTTTAAATATTTTCATTAAAATATGTCTAAAGATGATAAGGATAACAAGAATGGCGAGCAGCTTATTAATATTATTGGATGATATTGCGACTGTTTTAGACGATGTTGCCGTGATGAGCAAGATGGCTGCAAAAAAGACGGCAGGTGTCTTGGGGGATGACTTGGCATTAAATGCCCAGCAAGTCAGCGGTGTACGGGCAGAACGTGAACTTCCTGTGGTGTGGGGGGTAGCGAAAGGTTCTTTTATTAATAAGCTGATTCTTGTTCCTTTGGCTTTACTTATTAGTGTGGTTGCGCCCTGGTTAATCAATCCTTTACTGATGATTGGCGGTTTATTTCTCTGTTATGAAGGCGTAGAAAAAGTCCTGCATAGCTTAAAGCATAAGAAAGCCAAGACTGAAGAAGATGCTGAGGCTGAATTCACTACGATCGAAACTGACTTAGCTACATTTGAAAAAGAGAAAATTAAGGGTGCGATCCGAACTGACTTTATTTTGTCTGCGGAAATTGTAGTGATTTCTTTGGGTACGGTGGCAGCCGCAGCTTTTACCACCAAGGTCATCGTACTGGCAGGAATTGCCATATTAATGACAGTCGGGGTGTACGGCTTCGTCGCCATGATTGTTAAAATTGATGATTTAGGTTTGTACCTGACTAAGCAGGCATCCAGCTTCAAACAAAGTATAGGCTGTGGATTGCTGGCTTTTGCTCCTAAATTGATGAAAACCCTGACGATTGTAGGTACGATTGCAATGTTCCTGGTCGGTGGCGGGATTATTGCTCATACCATTCCATGGTTTCATCATTTCACTGAAGATTCGGTTGAGTATGTAGAGCATATGCCTAGTCTGGGCAGTATCGTAGGGGCTGTTACGCCTACACTTATTAATCTGGTGATTGGTTTTGTGGCAGGGTTAATCGTATTTATCTTGATTGGCTTTATTCAAAAAATCAGATCGAAATCAAAGCAGGCATAAATCAGGCCCGTTAAAATAAGCTGACTTTAAACTATAAGGAATCTCACTATGCGCTGGAAAGGACGTCGTGTTAGTAGCAATGTAGAAGACCGTCGTGGCGGTGGTGCCAAAGCCGGTGGAATCAGTATTCTCGGGTTGATTATTGCTTTCGTGGCCTGGAAGTTTTTTGGCGTTGATCCACAGCAAGCCTATCAAACCACCAAGCAGGTCACACAAGGTGTTTCTAGTGCAGAAACACGGGGCCTGGAAAATCCAACGCCAGAGCAGCAAGAAGCGATTGATTTTGTAGGAACTGTGCTTGCCGATACAGAAGATACTTGGTCTCAAGTATTTCAGCAGCAGCTGAACCAGCAATATACTCCGCCTAAACTGGTTCTATTTAGTGGTGTGGTAAATTCTGGTTGTGGTACAGCGCAATCCGCCATGGGACCTTTCTATTGTCCGGCAGACCAGAAAGTTTATATTGATACGGCATTCTTTAAAGATATGCGTACTCAGATGGGAATCAGTGGGGAACAGAACTCAACCGAGTTATCTCGCAATGATCAGGCAGGCGATTTTGCTCAAGCCTATGTGGTAGCGCATGAGGTGGGTCATCATATCCAGACCATTTTAGGTATTTCTTCACAGGTACAGCAGGCACGTCAACAAGCCACTCAAGCGCAGGGTAATCAGCTTTCTGTACGTCAAGAACTACAGGCGGATTGTCTGGCTGGGGTATGGGCTTATCATAACCATGAGCGTACGCAGTTCCTGGAGCAGGGTGATGTGCAGGAAGCCATGGATGCGGCACACAAGATCGGTGATGACTATCTGCAGAAAAAGGCACAAGGCCATGTCGTACCGGACAGCTTTACGCATGGTACCAGTGCACAGCGGGTAAAATGGTTTAATACCGGCCTGAAATCAGGTCAGATGTCTGCTTGTGATACTTTTAATCAAAATATCTAAAACTAAAAATCAAAAAAGGGGAGCAAATGCTCCCCTAATGATTGAATAGTTATTTTTCCAGAAAACGACGGAAGTTTTTCAAAATCTTGATACTGACAAATAAGGCAGCCAAGGCAAATAGCGAAATCGCAAAGAGAATATATTTTAAATTACTGATGTCATTATTATAAAATTGCTTCAATTCATTTATGGAATAGCTGAGTTTAGTGATCTGACCAGTTCGACTATCTTGGAACTGAATATTTTCAATATAAAAATAATTTCTCACTTTAACTAAATTAACATTTTGAATCTGCCGGGTATGTGACTGGTTATAGTCATCAGTACATAGGGCAGTATAATGCTCACAGCTGATTTTTGCTGCATAACCATTTCCGGCAATCAGGATAAACAGCGCATTGTCTGGACGTTGATTATTAGACACCAGTACATATTGCGCTTTGGTGCTGCTTTTTAAAGGAATGCTCACGGCTTGCTGATAATATTGATCTGCTTTCAGGATCTCCTGAATTTTGGCAACACAAGTGAACATCAAGGAAAGTGTGACCAGAAAAATGACAGCAGCGAGACACAGACGGAATATAGTTTTGACAGTTTGATGCATGGGAGAAAATTTCTAAATATAAAGAAGAGGTGAGCAATAAAGTGCTTTAAGGCTGTATGTTAAATCATCAGTTGTGAATACTGAAAAGAAACTTAACTTAATTTGAAAAAAAATGGGATTAAACTTGATCCGCTAAAATATACTGTTTTTTTAAATTTATATTTCAAGTAAATCTTTCAGCTCACGGCTGCAAATTGCCAAATCTTAGGAAACCTAATGGGAAGTTTCTTTTTTTTACAACTGTTGACGGTGGTCTTTGCTCTGTCAATTGCCACCACCATGTTCAACAAACGTGTTCTAAGTTTTCCTCAGGCCATTGGTGTGCCGATTGTTTCCGCTATTTTTGTATTTATCCTGCAATGGTGCGCCAGCCTGTTACAGGGTAATCCATTTTTTAGCATCAATATTGATAATATTGAGAAAGCAGTGCGCCATGTCGATTTTTATGACTTCCTGATTAATGGGGTGATCTGTTTCATTCTGACTTCATCCGCATTGAAGTTTAAGGTTTCAGATTTACGCAATCACTGGCGGCCGATTGGTATTCTGGCCAGTCTGGCATTGGTTTTCTGTGCAGTTTTCTTTGGTATTGCGCTGTACGGTTATCAGTTTCTGATTGGTAACCACGTCGATATATTGGTTCTACTATTGCTGGGTGCTGCGCTCGGAGCAACGGATCCAATTGGGATTAAAGGTGTCCTCAGTTCGGTACGCGCACCCCATCATTTGATCGTGAAACTGGAAGGTGAGTCGCTGTTTAATGATGCGATGTGTATTGCATTATTTATGACTTTACTGAATGTACTGCAAGGTGAAAACTTTACCGTACTCGCCGTCCTGCAAACATTGCTTTATGAAATTGTCGTGGCAGTCTTGATCGGAATCGGTTTTGGTCTGGCGATTCTACGTATTCTGCGCGGTAAGCATGAAATGGAATCACTGATATTAACTACTGCACTGTTGGCTTGTGGTTCATATCTGGTTGCTTTATTGGCGCATGCTTCTGCGCCAATTGCCTGTGTGATCGGTGGTTTGATTGTTGGTAATAAATGGAAAGAAATTCTGGCTGATGCAGATATCGGTGATGTAAACCATTTCTGGCATACGGTAGAGGGGATTATCAATTCCTTCCTGTTCACCTTGATTGGTCTGGAACTGTTCATTATTGATCTGAGTACCAGTCTGGTTCTAGGCGGAATTGTTGCTTTCATAATTCTGCATTTGGCACGATTCCTGGCCAATCATCTGTCTTTTGCATTATTCCCTAGAATGCGTAAGAAAAGTTATAACGGCAGTTTAACCATTCTGTCTTGGGGCGGTGTACGTGGCGGGATTTCCTTAGCCCTGATTCTGGCAGTGGCCAATATTCCACAACTGGAAGCGTATAGCAGTATTCTGATTGGATATACCTTTATTGTGGTGCTTCTTTCCGGGGTGGTTTGTGGCCTAGGTTTGCCAGCCGTAATGAATGCCTTCTATTACAACCCAAATGAAGAAACCCAAGGGTTTAAAGGTTGGTATCAGCGAATGTGCCACAAGATGAACCGTCGCGGTTTTCAGTATATTGTAGGGGAGGATGCGAATGGAAATGAAACCATCACCATCTTCCAGCCTGAGATGCTGATTGATAAGAAAGATGCCGATGGTGTAGCAACCGTGCATCATCCTGATAAAGTACAGGAAGTGAAACGTTTAGAGAATCCGGAGAATTTCTAATTTTTAGAATTTTCTATCAAGATTGAAAGCCTATGACATCAAGTGCAAGCCAGGAAATGGCACAAATGATTCTGAGTGTAGTCAGCCAGATTCCTTATGCGAAAGTAGCGACCTATGGACAGATCGCTAAGCTGGCTGGCTTGCCCAAACATGCACGTCTGGTAGGTAGGGTTTTAAGCCAGCTTGATACAGAAACCGATTTGCCTTGGCATCGTGTCCTGAACGTTCAAGGTAAGATCAGTCTCAATAAACTGGATGAATATGGACATAATATTCAACAGCAAAAATTAGGCGCAGAAGGAATTCTATGTGTTGGAAATCGGGTCAGCTTAAAGCAGTATCAATGGGATGGATTTGTTTGAAAGAGAAATCCCCACTTGATTGAAGTGGGGATTTTTTTATTATTTACGGATAACCATTACAGGAACATTGGCCTGTCCCAAGATGCTTTGCGCAACACTACCCAGGAACAGTTTCTTGAAGCCAGTACGGCCATGTGAGCCAATCACAATCAGATCAGTATTCAAGGATTCTGCTGCTTTGACAATTTCACTATAAATCACCTGACCTTCGAGTAGCTGGGTCTCTGCATCAATACCTGCCGCAGCAAATTTCGCTTTTGCTTCATCAAGTGTCTTCAGAATTGCAGTACGGGCACGTTCAACCAGGTCATTGGTTTGAGCTGCTGTAATGTATTCAGCAGCGATATAGGGATCAAGTGCCAGCACCTGAACCACTGTCACTTTACTGTTAAATGCTTTGGCAATTTCGACAGCTTTATCGACTGCAGCGTAGGAAGTTTCTGAACCGTCAACGGGTACTAAAATATGTTCAAATGACATTAGAATTCTCCTTATAGGAAATAAGTTTTATAAAAATATGACGCGTTAAAATCGTATACGAATTGTTGTTTATACTTTGATCATAACGCGTATTTTATAAAAATAAAACCAAGTAAATACCTCAGTATTATGTTTAACAAAGCAATAATTTTTAATGGTTGGTATATTTTATAAGTTTTTGATTTATATTTATATTTTGAGATTAAAATAATATGATTTTAGAATATTAATGAACTCACTTAAAAAAGCCATCTGATTTTAATACTGCGTTATTACCTGTAATTTTAGATTCAAAAAATCCCTGTTATATAAAACTATAGGAACAGGTTTAAAATTGAGATTTTAATAATGAAAAATCTATCAAACTGCATAAAGATAGACTGCTATTTCTAATAGTAACCTTCTATCAGCATAATTTTAGTGTTCTAAAACTTCCCTTTCCAAGGGTGGGTTAATACCGTTATTTTCTTTTTTAAATTGAGCACGATCTGTAATGGATTTCTCACATTCATTATAGTGATCAATTGCAAAGTTTTTAATTAAGGCGGAACGTCCAGACTGATCTTAGGGTATTTCATATTTAAACGCTTTTTCAGTAAGTTTTATACCAATCAGAGTATGGAGATCATTCGCTGTACCGTAGCGGTGCTTCATTTATTGAATCATCCATTTCTGAGGTGCACCTTTCAGTCTAAAAAGCATGACCTCTTGAGCCAGACTCTTCACATCATCACATCCTGAAAAGCTGCTGCTTGGATGAATAACAGTTGCATTGGCTAAATTTATAACACAGGAGCAGGCTTAGGTATATTTTGAATTTCGTCATCTTCAGTTTTGCTTTAATCCAGAGATACTATTGGCCATATTTGGAAAAGTATTATAGCGATAGGAAAAGGTCCTAGATTCACTTTTTATTTTGTTTCTTCAGCAAGTTATTCTTAAAATTAAATATTATATGATACGACTTCGATTTAGATTTGGCTTTAAAAGTTGGTACCAATTTTTGTAGATTCTGTTATGGGATTTCGAATTAAAGCATGATTTGTACAAAGTTTAAGAGTTTATGATTAATTTGCATAAAGACTGAACATTTGTGGTTTAAAATGCTTGACGATACAACCTGAAATTACGATAATGCGCACACAGTTTACGGCTATGTAGCTCAGTTGGTTAGAGCACCGCACTCATAATGCGGGGGTCACAGGTTCAAGTCCCGTCATAGCCACCATTTTTAAAGACCAAGCTCTCAGCTTGGTCTCTTTTTTTGTGCCTTGAAAATATCAATAAAAATTAAGAGAAAGTTCTTCTAAATTTCTGTCTGTTTAAATTTTTGAATCTTTTTTATTTTTTAACCCGAATCATTTTTTAAAGATAAAAAATGCCCAAGCATTTACTTGGGCATTATGGCTGATCTGGTTTAGTTAAAACTTAGATACCTGCTTTCCAACCATTAACGATCGGATAGCGACGTTCACGACCATAAGAACGCGAGCTAATACGTGGACCAATCGCACCCTGACGACGTTTGTATTCGTTAATATCCACCAGACGAATCACTTTTTTCACAACTTCAGCTTCAAAGCCTTTGGCAATGATGTCATCCTGGCTCAGATCTTCTTCAATATAAGCATAAAGAATCGCATCAAGCACTTCATAAGCCGGTAATGAATCCTGATCGACCTGATCTGGACGAAGTTCTGCAGATGGTGGACGGGTAATCACACGCTCAGGAATCACAGGAGTTTCTGCGATGCTGTTACGGTATTTCGCCAGTTCAAACACAATGGTTTTATACACATCTTTTAATACCGCGAAGCCGCCGACCATATCGCCATATAGTGTGCAGTAACCAACGGCAAGTTCAGATTTATTACCGGTTGCCAGAACCAGATTGCCGAACTTGTTAGAAAGCGCCATTAATAGTGTACCGCGTGCACGTGCTTGCAGGTTTTCTTCAGTGGCATCTACAGGGGCATTACCAAAGAATGGATACAGGGTTTGCAAGAAGCCACTTACAATCGGGTTAATCTCGGCAATACCGAAAGTTACACCCATAGTTTTTGCCTGTTCAGTGGCATCTTCTACACTGATCTGAGCAGTATAGGTATAAGGCATCATCACTGCTTGGACTTTGTCAGGGCCAATCGCATCTGCTGCGATGGCAAGAGTCAAGGCAGAGTCAATACCACCAGACAGACCCAGAATTACACCTGGAAAACCTGAACGCTGTACATAATCACGGGTTGCCATCACCAGACTTTGATATATCTCAGCCATGGTTTCCAGCGCTGGAGTAATCGTGCCTTTGCTGAACTCTAATTTTTCTGCATCATATTCAGCGATATACAGGCCTTTTTCAAAGCTAGGTGCTTGCAGAGCCACTTCGCCTGATTTATTGAGTACAAAGCTGGTGCCGTCAAAGATCAGATCATCTTGGCCACCTACCTGGTTACAGTACACCAGATTGATATTCAACTGTTTGACCAGCGCAGCCATGGTATCGATACGGTGTTGCGGTTTGCCAACTTCATATGGAGAAGCATTCAGAACCAGTGCAGTATCAATATTCAATTGAGCCAGCTGTTGAACCGTAGATAATGACCAGACATCTTCACAGATCAGAACACCAAACTTGTGTCCCAGATATTCGAAGACCAGATGCTGATGTCCTTCACCAAAATAGCGTTTCTCATCAAATACACCATAGTTTGGCAAAGTCTGTTTATTATAAACCCCTAAAACTTCACCATCCTTCATGACAGCGGCTGAGTTATAGCGTTCACCATCTTCGGTTTGATTAACAAAACCAAAGACCATGACGATATCTTTTACTTCAGTTAGTTTCTCAAACGCCAGTTTTGTGCGTTTAGCCAGACTTGGACGAATTAATAAATCTTCAGCCGGATAACCTAAAGTTGAAAGTTCAGGGAAAATAATAAGATCAGCATTATCTTTTTTGGCCTGATTTGCCAAATCTATCATTGTCTGCGTATTTGCATCTAAATTGCCCACATGTGGAGAGAATTGAGCAATCGCAATTTTAAAACTTTTCATTCCAATTAAGTCCTATTCCTATAGGTGAATACACTAAATCACTGATTTTTAAAATTCTAATTATCCAGCTGAGTGCAGTTTGATACGAACAAAATGCCAAATGGCCAAAATTAAAAAAGTCATGACCGCATGATCATTAAATCTTGATTTGCGAGCTAAAAATATCATACTTGGCTTATTTTATCGAAATTTGAGGCAGATGCTAGAGCTGTTTCAGGAGAATTGAAACAGATGCAAAAGTTATGGTCAAAAATGACTTATTATGGTGCTTTTTTATTCTGATAAATGCACAAAAATACTCAATTGGATTTAAATAAGTTTATTTTTCATAAATAGAAATCAACAGAATACTTGAGTGAAAAGTATTCAATATCATCTGCTTATCTGATTTTTTAAAATAATATTGGGAATTTTTTTTAGAAAAATATCGCGTGCAATATCTCCCTGTTGTTCAATGTTATAGTCTAAAAAGGATTTGTTGGGATTAAATTGATATTTGTAAGGATTATATTTTCCCATACTTAAAAAATAAGCGGCTTGTAAAAAAGCGCCCTTAAACAACACATTAATATTCTGCTGATATTGATAAATATGCGCCATTTCATGAATGAAAAGCGCCTGATAAGAACGGCTTTCTTCAGAATAATCGTCCCTATAATTCAGGTTACGCACATGAATATAACCACTTGGTGCCATAATCACATGCTTGGATTGCCAGGGCAGGAAAGGGTGATTCATGACACGGACTGCTGAATAGTCAATCAGGTCAGCAAAGACTTGTTGGCAAAGCTTGATTTCACCTGAAGTTAAGTTCCGGCTTTTAAACTGATCAAAACGAATTATTTTCAGGATGAAGGGAAGCAGGTAAAACAGCATTAAAACTCAATCCTTAACGATATAAGAGTAATTTCTAGAAATTTGCAGAAATTGAAAATTCTTCAGGTTTACTATTTTAAGTTTTTCACATCTTGGTTGTGTTGGTTTTTGTCAGTTATAAAAAAACCACCCAGAAGGGTGGTTTTTACGTCTTTCAACGCTAACCGAATTAACGGTTGATGTCGCGTTGAACTTCGCCAGTGTAAAGCTGACGAGGACGACCGATCTTGTAAGGACCGCTGTGCATTTCTAACCAGTGGCTGATCCAACCAACTGTACGTGCAAGCGCGAAGATCACAGTAAACATTTCTGTTGGGATACCAATCGCTTTAAGGATGATACCTGAGTAGAAGTCTACGTTAGGGTAAAGGTTACGTTTGATGAAGTATTCGTCAGAAAGCGCGATACGTTCAAGTTCCATAGCAAGAGCAAGCTGTGGATCGTTGATGCCAAGAGCACCAAGAACTTCGTCACAAGTTTCTTTCATTACTTTCGCACGTGGATCGAAGTTTTTGTACACACGGTGACCGAAGCCCATGAGTTTAACTTCTTTAGTTTTCACTTTTTCCATGAAGCCAGCAACGTTTTCTACAGTGCCGATTTCATCAAGCATCTTAAGAACAGCTTCGTTCGCACCACCGTGAGCAGGACCCCAAAGTGCAGAGATACCAGCAGCGATACATGCATATGGGTTAGCGCCAGTAGAACCAGCTAAACGTACTGTAGACGTAGAAGCATTTTGTTCGTGGTCAGCGTGAAGTGTGAAGATACGGTCCATTGCTTTCGCAAGGATTGGATCTACTTTGTAGTCACGGTCTGCAGGAGTTGCAAACATCATGTACAGGAAGTTTTCAGCGTAAGTCAAATCGTTACGTGGGTAAACGAATGGTTGACCAACAGTGTATTTGTAGCTCCAAGCTGCCAAAGTAGGAATCTTAGCGATTAAACGAATCGCAGTGATTTCACGATGGTTAACATCTTCGATGTCCAGATTGTTGTGATAGAACGCAGACAACGCACCAACAACACCAACCATGATTGCCATAGGGTGAGCATCACGACGGAAACCGTTATAGAAGCGGCTTACTTGATCGTGAACCATAGTGTGGTTACGAACTTTAGCGTCGAATTCTTCTTTTTGCTCAGCTGTTGGAAGCTCGCCATTAAGAAGTAAGTAGCAAGTTTCTAGGTAATCAGCTTTAGTTGCTAACTGGTCAATTGGGTAGCCACGGTGTAAAAGAACACCTTTATTACCATCGATGAAAGTGATTTTAGACTCGCATGCAGCTGTTGCCATAAAACCAGGATCAAAAGTAAAGTGACCTGCAGCCAACACATCTTTAACGTCGATTACATCTGGGCCCAATGTGCCGCTGTAAATTGGTAATTCAATTTCTTTGCCATCAAGCTGTAAAACGGCTTTCTTGCCAGTTGCTTCAGACATTCAATAGATCTCCTGTCCTGGTGAATGTATATCCGAGTTGCCTATCAATCTTTTAATGCACAAAACGGACGGATCAAAAATTTGCTATAAGATTAGTGGCTACTGAAATTTTGTCAATTATACTTATGGATGAAAAATGACATTCTCACAGTGGTTTAGTCATTTATCTTGGTATAAAAAGTTTAATAAAATCACAGTACCAAACCTCTATAATAAGTCAAATTGAACAGAAGGTGCAGAAAAAAATATAGTCTTTGCCGTATTTGTAAGCGTTTTTTCCTAGCAAAAAATAAAGGAGAAATTGAGAAAATATTCTAAGACTGCAACTTAAAATTATATAAATCTCGTAACTTACATCGATTTCCTTAAGTTTTTACTTCAAACTTGAATTATAAATAAAAGCAATAAATTTTCTTTTTGGCTCTGTTTAATCGGCTAAAAAATAGCTCGTAAATTTGCTTCACTTTGTTTAATACAACTTAAACAAAAATAAATAAGTGTTTTTTTGAATATAAAATGTCTAAAAACATCAAAAAAACTATGATCTACAAAGAGATAAGTAGGTTTTAGTATAAAAATTCTAAATTGAGATGCCTTTATATAAATAGTCATTATTTATTTGTGAAATATATCCTTATGATTTTACTTGGGATTAATAAGGACTTAGGATCGAAATTATATTTTTGCTGTTCATCTTTAGTCTAAATCTACTTAGTCGAAGCTTGGCTAGATAATAGACTAAATTAATCAAGTTAATTATTAAAAAACAAATATCTAGAATGAGAATATGAAGATAAAGCAAGTAGGGGAGAACTTAAAGTTGTTGTTAATGATTCTTATTTAAAGGTTTTTTGTTCAAAAAGCCAAATACAGTTGTTTGTATTTTAATAGTTCACGTTTTATAATTCAGTGTCGTTTTATGTTTAGGCATGTATTTGCCTGATAATGCCAGCTTTCCTTCGAATTAATTCCAACAAACTCCGGATGGAGTTTTTAACTACAGGATGCCCGCTGTGAAAAGCAACAGACCTGTCAATTTGTCCATGGGTCAAGTTTTAGAAGTAAACTTAAAATCACCCGTGGCTATTGCATCAATTCTACACCGTCTTTCAGGTGTCATCGTATTTTTACTCGTACCGGTCCTTTTGTGGCTGTTGGATAAATCATTGTCTTCAGCAGAAGGTTTTGCTGAAGTGCAGGAAATCTTTAACGGTTTCTTTGTCCGCTTTATCGTATGGGTATTTGTAGCCGGCTTAATTTATCATTTGTTCACTGGTATTAAGCACTTATTTGCAGATATCGGCGTTGCAGAAGAACTGCAAAGCGGTCGTACTGCAGCTACTATTTCATTAATCTTGTCTGCAATCGGTATTGTTGCAGCATTTGTATGGATCGTACTCTAATGAAAAGTGCTACTGGTTTAACAGGTTCAGGTTCTCGTGATTGGTTTGTCCAACGCATCAGTGCTGTAGTTCTAGCTGTTTATACCGTTGTGGTGTTTGGTTGGATCCTACTGAATGGTGGCTTCAACTACGAGCAATGGTACGGCTTTATGATGACAGTTCCAATGAAGATCATGTCTTTGTTGGCAGTCTTATCTCTTGTTGCGCATGCATGGATCGGTATGTGGCAGGTATTCACTGACTATGTGACTACTCGTCAAATGGGTCCATCAGCATCAGGTTTACGCCTTGTACTGACTTCAGCAGTGATTATTGCTGTATTTGCATATGCGATCTGGGCAATCCAGATTTTTTGGGCGAATTGATAGGAAACAATCATGGGCGCTATAACCCCTAAAGAAGATTACACAAATATTCCACACGAAACTTTCGATGCAGTTATCGTTGGTGGTGGTGGTTCTGGTATGCGCGCTTCTTACCAACTTGCTCAAGCAGGTTTGAAAGTTGCGGTACTGACTAAAGTATTCCCAACACGTTCTCACACTGTAGCAGCGCAGGGTGGTATCGGTGCATCTCTTGGTAACATGCAAGAAGATAACTGGCACTACCACTTCTACGACACAGTTAAAGGTTCTGACTGGTTAGGTGACCAAGACGCGATCGAGTTCATGACTCGCGAAGCACCGCAAGTGGTATACGAATTAGAACATTTAGGTATGCCATTTGACCGTAACGCAGACGGTACGATTTACCAACGTCCATTTGGTGGTCACTCTGCAAACTACGGTGAAAAAGCAGTTCCACGTGCATGTGCTGCAGCCGACCGTACAGGTCACGCGCTTCTTCATACGCTTTATCAAAGCAATGTGAAAATGGGTACTCAGTTCTTCGTTGAATGGATCGCGCTTGACCTGATCCGTAACGAAGCTGGTGATGTACTGGGTGTGACAGCAATCGATCAGGAAACTGGTAAAATTGCCGTATTCCAGGCGAAAGCTACATTGTTCGCTACAGGTGGTGCTGGTCGTGTTTACCGTGCATCTACTAATGCTTATATCAATACTGGTGATGGTCTTGGTATGGCAGCTCGTGCAGGCATTCCATTACAAGATATGGAATTCTGGCAATTCCACCCTACAGGTGTTGCGGGCGCAGGCGTACTGTTAACTGAAGGTTGTCGTGGTGAAGGTGCAATCCTTCGTAACAAAGACGGCGAACCGTTCATGGAGCGTTATGCACCGACTCTGAAAGACTTGGCTCCTCGTGACTTCGTATCACGTTCTATGGACCAGGAAATCAAAGAAGGTCGTGGTTGTGGTCCTAAAGGCGATTATATCCTTCTTGATATGACTCACTTGGGTGCTGACACCATCATGAAACGTCTGCCATCTGTATTCGAGATTGGCAAGAAATTTGCGAACGTTGACATTACTAAAGAGCCAATTCCTGTAGTACCAACAATCCATTACCAAATGGGTGGTATTCCTACGAATATTCATGGTCAGGTAGTTGTTCCTGAGTCTCCAGAATCTGAAGCTCTAGTAACGAACTACGACAAGAATACTGATACCTATTCTACTAACCAAGAAGGTCGCAACTTCACGAAACCAGTGAAAGGCTTCTATGCGATCGGTGAATGTTCATGTGTATCTGTACACGGTGCAAACCGTTTAGGTACAAACTCACTGCTTGATTTGGTTGTATTTGGTAAGGCTGCTGGCCAGCACATCATCGACTACGTGACTAAACACCACGGTGATGAGTATGAACCGCTTCCTACAACTGTGCTTGAAAACACAATTAAGCGTGTTCGTAAGCTGGATGAATCAACAACTGGTGAGAATGCTCAAGAAGTTGCTGATGCAATCCGTGACATCGTTCAAGACCACGCGGGTGTATTCCGTACAACTGCGCTGCTTGAAGAAGGTGTAAAACAAATTCTTGCAATTGAGCCGCGTGTTCGCAACATTCACTTGAAAGACAAATCTAAAGTATTCAATACTGCACGTATTGAAGCTCTAGAAGTTGAAAACCTGTATGAAGTTGCTAAAGCGACCTTGATTTCAGCTGCTGCACGTAAAGAATGTCGTGGTGCTCACACTGTGGTAGATTTCGAATTACCACCAGATCACCCAGAGTATCCATATGGCCGTCGTGACGACGAGTGGATGAAACACACCTTGTGGTTCTCTGCTGATAACCGTCTTGAGTACAAGCCAGTGCGTTACAAACCACTTTCGGTTGATGCAATTCCACCGAAACCACGTACATTCTAATCAGGAGATTAAAGATGAGTAGAGGTACTCGTACATTTCATATCTACCGCTACGATCCTGATAAGGATAAAGCACCGTATATGCAAACTTTTAAGCTTGAACTGACTGATAAGCACCGTATGTTGCTTGATGCGCTTCTTGCATTAAAAGTACAGGACGAATCTTTGACATTCCGTCGTTCATGCCGTGAAGGGATCTGTGGTTCTGATGGTGTGAACATTAATGGTAAAAACGGTTTGGCGTGTCTTTGGAACCTGAACGATTTACCAAATGAAATCACGATTCGTCCACTACCTGGTCTTCCAGTAATCAAAGACCTTGTAGTTGACATGAACCAGTTCTACGACCAGTACAACAAGATTCATCCGTTCTTGATCAACAACCAGCCTGCACCTCCTAAAGAGCGTCTGCAGTCTCCTGAAGAACGTGAACACTTGAATGGTCTGTATGAATGTATTCTTTGTGCATGTTGTTCAACTTCATGCCCATCATTCTGGTGGAACCCAGACAAGTTCTTGGGTCCTTCAGCATTATTGAATGCATACCGTTTCATCATCGATTCGCGTGATACAGGTACTCAAGAGCGTCTGGCTCGTCTTGACGATCCGTTCTCTCTGTTCCGTTGTAAAGGTATCATGAACTGTGTATCTGTATGTCCTAAAGGCTTGAACCCTACTAAAGCAATCGGTCACATCCGTAACATGCTTCTAGATATGGCTGGCTAATTTAGACTGCAATAAACAGTTTTTCAAAAAGCACACCACTTGGTGTGCTTTTTGCTTTATAGGGCTCCATAAACGAACAGTGGTCGTGAAAACTGCTGTTATTGGTGCTGTATCTCATATGATCAAATCGGGTGATGAATCATTGCAGAACATTTTGGTCGGATTTATGCACTATTATGATGTTGTTTGAGGTATTTATGATTTTTAGATGTAATTCTGGACTGAAAAAGGTTTTCAATAATGTTATTATATAACGCAAAGTTGCAAAGGGAGTGGATTGGAAGATTTACTCTCTTTTTGTTTATCAAAAAGATGTAGGACTTTGGTCTACGCTGAATGTGTTTTTCATTTAAAGCTCCCTATGTTAGAGTAATTTCTGATAGAAGTATTTGACTAAAAAACATGCGTTCCTCGTCAAAAAAATCAATTGATTAGTCGAGATCGTGATAGCATTTAGCACAAGACTATATTTAAAAAATGTGTGGGCCGATGTACATTTTTTAAACACGGAAGAGGTTGAGAATAGTATATAAATGTAAGTCAAAGTCGCTTTAGAAAAAATATAGTTTAAATCTTTGTTTTTTCTAAGTCGATTTGCAAAAAATTGCTCGGTCACGATCGGGTATTCAATGAGTGATGATGCCGCTGAGGGGCGTTATTGTTCATTAAACATATCAAGAATTTTCTTGGTGTGGTGATAACGCCTCATGGCTTATGCCTTATGGGGGACTAATGTTGAATTATCAATTTGACATTACTAATCCTGGGTTTTGCTTAAAAAGCATCCTGAAAATGTTTTTGCAATAGGAAATGGGTCCACAAATGCAAGAAGTTGCTGACGCTCTGCGTCTTGACACTGAACTTTCCGCTGATAGTGCAGCGTATATTGAAGAACTTTATGAGCAGTACCTCACTGCTCCAGACTCAGTGGGTGCTGACTGGAGAGCGTACTTCGATAAATTCCCAAAAGGTGATCAACCACACAGTAATGTACGTGAGCAATTCCTACTTTTAGGTCGCAATTCAAGCCGTATTCAGCCTGTTATCCAATCGACAGTAAGTTCAGAGCATGAACGTCGTCAAATTGGCGTTTTACAGCTGATTGCTGCGTACCGTAACCGTGGCCACCAAAAAGCAAAATTGGATCCATTAGGTCTGGCTAAACGCGAAGTTGTGCCAGATCTTGATCTTTCTGCGCACGGTTTAACTCAGTCTGATCTGGACACTATATTCAATACCGGTAACCTTGCGATTGGTAAGGAAGCAGCGACTTTGGGCGAAATGGTCCAAGCGATGGAAGCGACTTACTGTAGCTCTATCGGTGCTGAATACATGCACATCGTGGATACCAAAGAAAAACGCTGGATCCAGCAACGTCTTGAAAGCGCACGTGGTCAATATGGCCTGAGTGCTGATCAGAAAAAACATGTTCTTGAACGTTTAACTGCGGCTGAAGGTCTGGAAAAATACCTCGGTAATAAATTCGTGGGTGCAAAACGTTTTGGTGTTGAAGGTGGTGAGTCTTTCATTCCTATGGTGAATGAATTGATCCAGCGTGCCGGTTCTGTAGGCTGTAAAGAAGTCGTAATCGGTATGCCACACCGTGGTCGTCTGAACCTTCTGGTTAACATCATGGGTAAAAACCCGGCTGACCTGTTCGGTGAGTTCGAAGGCAAATCACTACACAAGAAAGGTTCTGGTGACGTTAAGTATCACCAAGGTTTCTCTTCTAACGTGATGACTCCAGGTGGTGAAGTTCACTTGGCATTGGCGTTTAACCCATCTCACCTTGAAATCGTTGGACCTGTAGTTGAAGGTTCTGTACGTGCACGTCAAGTCCGTCGTAAAGACATTGGCGGTGATGACGTATTGCCAGTCATTGTTCACGGTGATGCTGCATTTGCAGGTCAGGGCGTAAACCAAGAAACCTTCCAGATGTCACAGACTCGTGGTTACACAGTAGGTGGTACAGTTCATATCGTAGTGAACAACCAGGTTGGTTTCACCACATCTGATCCACGTGATGCGCGTTCTACAGAATACTGTACTGATATCGCGAAAATGATTCAGGCGCCGATCTTCCATGTAAATGGTGATGATCCTGAAGCTGTGTTGTTTGTTGCTCAGCTTGCCCACGATTTCCGTCATACTTTCCGTAAAGACGTTGTGATCGACATGTTCTGTTACCGTCGTCGTGGTCATAACGAAGCGGACGAACCAGCTGCAACTCAGCCAATGATGTACCAAGTGATCAGCAAAAAAGCGACAACTCGTACGCTTTATGCTGACAAACTGGTTCAAGAAGGTGTACTTGATCGTGCTACTGCAGATCAAATGGTTGAACAATACCGTTCTGATCTTGAAGCAGGTAAACATGTTGCCAATGCACTGGTTCTAGAACCGAACAAAAAAATGTTTGTAGACTGGACACCCTACCTGGGTCATGAATACACAGACGAGTGGGATACTACTTGCGATCTAGAACGTCTTAAAGAGCTTGGCCGCAAAATGCGTGAGCTTCCAGAAGGCTTCGTGATGCAGCGTCAGGTATCTAAAGTAATTGACGACCGTCTGAAAATGCAAACTGGTGAAATGCCGCTGAACTGGGGTGCTGCTGAAACTCTAGCCTATGCATCACTGCTAGATGATGGTTATCTGGTCCGTTTAACTGGTGAAGACGTGGGTCGTGGTACATTCTCACACCGTCATGCAAAACTGCATAACCAGGTAGATGGCTCAACTTATATTCCACTTTGCCATATTAAAGAGAACCAACCGCGTGTTGCGATCTATGACTCTTTATTGTCTGAAATGGCAGTACTGGCATTTGAATACGGTTACGCGACTACTCTTCCTAAGAGCCTGATCATCTGGGAAGCTCAGTTCGGTGACTTTGCAAACTGTGCACAGGTGGTGATCGACCAGTTCATCTCATCTGGTGAAACCAAATGGGAACGTGTATGTGGTCTGACTATGCTTCTGCCACACGGCTTCGAAGGCCAAGGTCCTGAGCATTCATCTGCACGTCTGGAACGTTTCTTGCAGCTATGTGCTGAAGACAATATGCAAGTGATGACTCCAACTACACCTGCACAGATCTTCCACGCGTTACGTCGTCAGGCAATCCGCCCGATCCGTAAACCAATGATCATCATGTCACCTAAATCATTGCTTCGTCACAAATTGGCGGTGTCTAACCTGGAAGAACTGGCTAACGGTACATTCCAGACTGTGATCGACGAAGTAGACAACATCAGCAAAGCAGACGTAACCCGTCTGGTATTGTGTGGTGGTAAGGTTTACTACGATCTGGTTGAAAAACGTCGTGAAAAAGAATTGAACAACACTGCAATTGTACGTATTGAACAATTGTATCCGTACCCAGAAGCACGTCTTGCAGAAGTTCTTGCTCAGTATCCAAACGTGAAAGAACTGGTTTGGGCACAAGAAGAACCGAAAAACCAAGGTGCTTGGTTGTTCATCGCGCCTCGTTTATATGACGATGTGATGAAAGCGGGCAAACAAATCCGTATTAGTTACGCAGGCCGTGAAGCTTCAGCTGCACCGGCGTGTGGTTCACCATACTTGCATGCAAAACAACAAGCTCAGCTCGTTAACGACGCTCTAGCGATCGATGCTGAATAATCCAGGAGATTCTAAATAATGGCAACCGAAATTAAAGCACCGGTATTTCCAGAGTCAGTTGCGGACGGTACGATCGCAACTTGGCACAAACAACCAGGTGAAGCAGTATCACGTGATGAAGTGATCTGTGATATTGAAACTGATAAAGTTGTTTTAGAAGTTGTTGCTCCTGCAGACGGTACAATTGCATCAATCGTTAAAAATGAAGGCGATACAGTGCTTTCTGCTGAAGTGATTGCACAGTTTGAAGAGGGTGCCGTATCTGGCGCAACTCAAACTCAAGCAGTTCAATCTGAAACTGAAGCATCAGTAGAGCAAGCTGCTGCAAAAACTGAAGCGGGTAATGCACCGATCGTTGAGCGTCAACAGGTTCAAGACCAAGCTCCAGCAGTACGTAAAGCATTGACTGAATCTGGTATCAATGCTGCTGACGTATCTGGTACAGGTCGTGGCGGTCGCATTACTAAAGAAGATGTTGCGAACCATCAGTCTAAACCTGCAGCGCCTGCTGCTGCACCGTTAAGCGTTGCGGTTGGCGAACGTATTGAAAAACGCGTTCCAATGACTCGTCTGCGTAAACGTGTTGCTGAACGTCTGCTTGCTGCAACTCAAGAAACAGCAATGTTGACTACGTTCAACGAAGTTAACATGAAACCAATCATGGAAATGCGTAACCAGTACAAAGAAGCGTTTGAAAAACGTCATGGTGCGCGTCTAGGCTTCATGTCATTCTTCGTTAAAGCTGCGACTGAAGCACTGAAACGCTATCCAGCAGTGAATGCGTCTATCGATGGCGATGATATCGTTTACCATGGTTACTATGACATCGGTGTAGCAGTTTCTTCTGACCGTGGTTTGGTGGTTCCTGTACTTCGTGATACAGACCGCATGAACTATGCTGAAGTTGAAAACGGTATCCGTGCATACGCTGGTAAAGCGCGTGAAGGTAAACTTGCAATCGAAGACATGACTGGTGGTACTTTCACAATTACCAACGGTGGTACTTTCGGTTCATTGCTTTCAACTCCAATCTTGAACACTCCACAAACTGCGATTCTGGGTATGCATAAAATCCAGGAACGTCCTATGGCAGTGAATGGTCAGGTTGAAATCTTGCCAATGATGTACCTAGCGCTTTCTTATGACCACCGTCTAATCGATGGTAAAGAAGCTGTAGGTTTCCTTGTAACAATCAAAGAATTGTTAGAAGAACCAGCTCGTCTGATCCTTGATCTTTAATTCTAAAGAATAAATCCATGGGCTTAGGGTGATCCTCTAGGCCCATTTTTGGAGAGAATAATGTCTCAACAATTCGATTTAGTTGTAATCGGTGGTGGCCCAGGTGGCTACGAAGCTGCAATTCGTGCTGCACAGCTTGGTTTTAAAGTTGCGTGTATCGAAAAACGTATTCATAAAGGTAAACCTTCTTTAGGCGGTACTTGCTTAAACGTAGGTTGTATTCCTTCTAAAGCACTTTTAGATTCTTCTCACCGTTATGAAGATACTGTTAAGCATTTAGATGACCACGGTATTACAACGGGTGAAGTTGCTTTCGATTTGTCTAAAATGCTGGCGCGTAAAGACAAAGTCGTTGAGCAATTGACTGGTGGTGTTGCGCAGTTACTTAAAGGTAATGGCATTGAATGGTTACAAGGTACTGGTAAATTACTTGCTGGTAAAAAAGTTGAGTTTGTACCGCATGAAGGTGAAACTCAGGTTTTAGAGCCTAAATATGTCATCCTTGCATCTGGTTCTGTACCAGTCAATATTCCAGTTGCTCCTGTAGATCAAGACCTGATCGTGGACTCAACTGGTGCGCTTGAATTCCCAGAAGTGCCTAAACGTCTTGGTGTGATCGGTGCTGGTGTAATCGGTCTTGAACTTGGTTCAGTATGGCGTCGTCTGGGTGCGGAAGTTGTTGTATTTGAAGCAATGGACGCATTCTTGCCAATGGCTGACAAAGCATTGGCAAAAGACTACCAAAAACTGCTGACTAAACAAGGTCTTGATATCCGCATTGGTGCAAAAGTTTCTGGTACTGAAGTTAACGGTCGTGAAGTGACTGTTAAATACAGCCAGGGCGGCGAAGACAAAGAACAGACTTTCGATAAACTGATCGTTTGTGTAGGCCGTCGTGCTTATGCTGAAGGCCTATTGGCTGAAGACTCAGGTATCAAACTGACTGAGCGCGGTCTGGTTGAGGTAAACGACTGGTGTGCAACTTCTGTTGAAGGCGTATACGCAATCGGTGACTTGGTACGTGGTCCAATGCTTGCACATAAAGCAATGGAAGAAGGCGTAATGGCTGTTGAACGTATCCACGGTCATGCTGCTCAAGTGAACTACGATACTATCATTTCTGTCATCTACACTCACCCGGAAGCGGCTTGGGTAGGTTTAACAGAAGAGCAAGCCAAAGAAAAAGGTCATGAAGTGAAAACTGGTCAATTCGGTTTTGCTGTAAATGGTCGTGCTTTGGCTGCTGGTGAAGGTGCCGGTTTCGTGAAGTTTGTTGCTGATGCAAAAACTGACCGTCTACTTGGTATGCACGTGATTGGACCTGCTGCGTCTGACATCGTTCACCAAGGTATGATTGCACTTGAGTTTGTATCTTCAGTTGAAGATCTACAGTTGATGACTTTCGGTCACCCAACATTCTCTGAAGTGGTACATGAAGCTGCTCTTGCAGTCGATGGTCGTGCGATCCACGCGATCCAACGTAAGCGTAAGTAATTCTTCGAAGAGCGGCTCAGGCCGCTCTTTTTACATTTGGTGGTTGTTTTTGAATGAATAATCATCTAAAAATAAAGATAAGTAAAATCTAAGATCCAAAAATACCAATATTGATTGATGTGAACCAAGAAATATTGGGAAAACGTGTAATAACAAAGTCAAATAAGTAGTAAAAGGTTAATCAATGAATTTACATGAGTATCAAGCAAAAGCGTTATTAAAAAAATATGGGATGCCTGTACAAGAAGGTATTCTTGCTACCAATGCTGAGGAAACAGTACATGCTTTTGAGCAGCTTGGTGGGAAGTTTGCGGTATTAAAAGCGCAGGTTCACGCAGGTGGTCGTGGCAAAGCGGGTGGGGTAAAAGTGGTAAAGTCGGCTGAAGAAGCAGCTGAATATGCCAATCAGATTATTGGTTCACGTTTAGTGACCTATCAAACCGATGCAAATGGTCAACCAGTCAATAGTATTTTGGTGTCTGAAGATGTGTATCCGGTCGAGCGTGAACTCTATTTAGGTGCAGTGGTAGACCGTTCTAGCCGTCGTATTACTTTCATGGCATCCACTGAAGGTGGTGTCGAAATTGAAAAAGTTGCAGAAGAAAATCCTGAAAAAATCATTAAAGTCGAAGTTGATCCTTTAGTAGGATTATTGCCATTTCAGGCGCGTGAAGTGGCGTTTGCACTTAAGTTAAAAGATAGCCAGATCAATCAATTTGTTAAAGTCATGACAGCTGCTTACCAAGCCTTTGTCGAAAATGATTTTGCTTTATTTGAAATTAACCCGCTCTCTGTTCGTGAAAATGGTGACATTCTCTGTGTCGATGCCAAAGTCGGTATTGATTCAAATGCGCTATACCGTCTGCCTGAAGTTGCTGCTTTACGTGATAAATCACAAGAAAATGAGCGTGAGCTGAAAGCATCTGAATTTGACCTGAACTATGTTGCTTTAGAGGGTAATATTGGTTGTATGGTCAATGGTGCCGGTCTTGCGATGGCAACCATGGACATTATCAAGCTTTATGGTGGTCAACCAGCTAACTTCCTGGATGTAGGTGGTGGTGCAACCAAAGAGCGTGTCATCGAAGCATTTAAAATTATCTTGGCAGATTCTTCTGTACAAGGTGTCTTGATTAATATTTTTGGTGGAATTGTACGTTGTGACATGATTGCTGAGGCAATTATTGCAGCGGTTCAGGAGGTAAATGTCACTGTACCTGTAGTCGTTCGTCTTGAAGGGAACAATGCAGAGCTTGGTGCCAAGTTACTGGATGAATCTGGTTTGAAATTGATTTCTGCAAATGGCTTGGCCGATGCTGCAGAAAAAATTGTTGCTGCAGTAAAAGCTTAAGGAGTATCACAATGAGCGTATTAATTAATAAAGACACCAAAGTTTTAGTCCAAGGCTTTACAGGCAAGAACGGTACATTCCACTCTGAACAGGCTATTGCCTACGGCACTAAAGTTGTTGGTGGAGTAACACCGGGTAAAGGTGGTCAATCACATCTGGATCTGCCAGTATTTAATACTATGCGTGAAGCGGTGCAAGAAACTCAAGCTGATGCTTCTGTGATTTATGTGCCTGCACCTTTTGTCCTCGATTCTATTGTAGAAGCTGTTGACTCAGGTATTGAGCTGATTGTTGTGATTACTGAAGGCGTACCAACACTGGATATGCTAAAAGCTAAACGTTATCTGGAAACCAATGGTAATGGTACGCGTCTGATCGGTCCAAACTGTCCGGGTATCATTACGCCAGGCGAGTGTAAGATCGGGATTATGCCGGGTCATATTCATCAGCCAGGTAAGATCGGCATTATCTCACGTTCAGGTACTTTGACTTATGAAGCGGTTGCACAAACCACTAAATTAGGCCTTGGACAGTCAACCTGTATCGGAATCGGTGGTGATCCGATTCCAGGCATGAACCAGATTGATTGCTTGAAACTGTTCCAGGAAGACCCGCAAACTGAAGCCATTATCATGATTGGTGAAATTGGCGGTACTGCGGAAGAAGAAGCAGCTGAGTATATCCAGTCGCATGTGACCAAGCCGGTGGTAGGTTATATCGCTGGTGTAACAGCGCCGAAAGGTAAGCGTATGGGTCACGCAGGTGCCATCATTTCTGGCGGTAAAGGAACTGCTGAAGAGAAGTTTGCAGCTTTTGAACGCGCGGGAATGGCGTATACACGTAGTCCTGCAGAGTTGGGTTCAACCATGCTTGAGGTTTTGAAAGAAAAAGGTTTGGCTTAATTTATTAAGCTGATAAAAAGCCCTCAATATTGAGGGCTTTTTTATAATTGCTGCAAAAGGAGATTAAAGTCTAACTAAATGATAATTCGAAAATTGAGTATTTAGTTATCTATACCAGCTTTAGCTTTCAGGCTTTGAGTCATCCCATTGATGTCACCACCCTGAATGCCTAATTCATTCATCAGGCTATCAATCAAAGGTGCCTGGCTACGATAACGCAAAGCACTATTCACCACCTGATCGGAGAGGGCAACATTGCCGCCTTCATGATGGGCATCTGCTTGGCAAGAACCCGCATGTGTGCCATGTAGGCCATTGACTTGCAGAATCTTGATGTCATCAATGTTTTCCATCGGCTTAACACTTTCACGAATGATTTCAGGTAAGTATTTCAGCATGGCTAGCCGGATTTGCATTTCCACCTGTTCAGATGACAGTACATTATTTGCTTCATTCACTGCGCGGGTACCTTCAGCATCGACTTGATACTGTTTCTCCATCGCTTGAGCAAGTAAGACTTTTGCATCCGCTTCACCTTTGGCTTTCAAGCGAACTTTTTCAGCTTCGGCTTCAGCGGCAATACGAACCGCTTCTGCATCATCAGCTGCTGCCTGTTTGCCAGCTTCTGCTGCAACGGTAATGGCAATTGCATCTTTCTCAGCCTGTTCTTTCGCTGCAACCAGTTCAACCGCTTTTTGACGTTCTGCTTGCTGGATCTGGCGGACAGTGACGACTTCTTCTTCCGCTTTAACCGCTTGAGCACGTGCCTGATCAGCTAAAGCTTTGGCTTCAGATTCAGCACGTGATTTTTCTGCAATCGCAATTGCACGATCTTGTTCAGCCAGTTCAATCGTTTTCTTCTGTTCAACTTGGGCTTTTTGAATAAGCTGGGCTTTCTGAATGTTTTCATTTTCAACATCACGAGCCGCCAAAATGCGTTTCAGTTCTACTTCACGTTCAGCAGCAATACGAGCTTCTTCCGCTTCACGTTTTTTTGCAGCTTCCTGAGCTGCAATTTCAGCTAACTGTTCAGCGCGGCGAATCGAAATTTCACGTTCCTGTTGCAGCTTGGCATATTCTTCTTCACGGATAATTTGTAGACGTGCTTGCTCGGCTTCCAGATTTTTGGCTTTAATGGCCAGATCTGTATCCTGTTCAATATGATTACGCTTACGGCGACGATCTTCAATCGTTTCAGTGAGTTTGGTCAAACCTTCAGCATCGAAAGCATTTTGTGGATTGAAATATTTAAAGCCAGTTTGATCTAAGCCAGTTAAAGAAACAGTTTCCAGTTCCAGACCATTTTTGTGCAGATCTTCAGATACCACTTGCTGTACTTTTTGTACGAAGTCGACCCGTTTTTCATGTAATTCTTCCATGGCCATTTCAGCGGCAACGGCGCGTAAAGAGTCGACAAATTTACCTTCCACAAGATTTTTCAGTTCATTTGGTGACATGGTCTTTTGACCAAGAGTTTGTGCTGCCGTAGCAATCGAATCGGCAGTAGGCTTTACGCGCACATAGAATTCAGCCATCACATCGACACGCATGCGATCACGGGTAATCAGCGCCTGATCATCGGCGCGACGGACTTCCAGCCGTAGGGTATTCATATTGACGGGAATGATTTCATGTAGCACCGGTAGCACCAAAGCTCCGCCGCCTAAAATCACTTTTTCACCACCCCAACCGGTACGCACAAAAGAAATTTCTTTACTGGAGCGACGGTATAAACGTGCAATGATTAATCCGAAGGTGACTAGGCCAACGAATATAGTCCCTGCAATAATCAAAACATTATATAAATCAAAATTTAGCATTGTTATAAAGTCTCTTTGGGCAAGCTTGATTTTTATAGGAAATTGGTTTAATTAAAGTTCAATAGCCTGAAAGCCATTTTTAGTTTTTTGAGTCAGAACCACTGTCTGACCTTGATTAAATATTTCATTGCGTTCAGGTTCGACCAGCACATAATGGGTCTTACCATGCTGATCCTGAACTTTGGCCTGAGCAGGGGAGTTAGCTTTGGCATCTCCCAGAATAATCGTGGCGGTTCGTCCGATCAATTCATCGCTATAGATCGCGATGGTTTCATCCTGAGGCAGAATTTTGGCAGCAAGCACGGACAGCCCACGTACAATCGGCATACATAAAAATAAACAGGCAGGGGAAATAATCCATGCATTTAAAAGCTGACTGGTAAATCGTTCAAACAGACCTTGGATCAATAATCCGCTCAGACCATAACTGGTCAGGAAAATAATGAGCCAAATAAAGAGAGGCAGGCGACCCAGATAAAGCCAGTCGAATACTTTATGGAACAGGCCAGTATGCTGATCAACACCTACTTCTGGGTGAAGCGGTTCTTCAGGCAGAAATTGTTCGAACATATTCTGGGAGCCACCTCCCAGCATCAGCAAGACACATTCCAAGGCAGCAAACATCAGCATCAGACTTAAACTGATACTAAATACAATGTTGGAAGGATGAGTGAACAGTTCCCACATGAGTTTCTGTCTCTAATTATGGTTTTATAGAAATTTTATGACCCTGTTAAAGATAACAGTTATTAATAAAATTGTAAGCAAAAAACAACAAAATTCCCTATTGGGATAACTTGATAAAATCCAAAATTTAACAATTTGTGATGTGTTTTTCTTAGATGCTAATAAATGTCGACTATTTTATAGGTGGGCGAATCTGAGGTTTTATGTAAAGAATAGAAAAGCAATTGTGTACATTTGCTTTTCTGTCCCTAGGTAGATGTATAAAAGAATTAAAGGATGGCGGTCTGGATACGGACTTTCATTTCTAGGGCTTGTTGCAGGATATAGTTCTTCATCCATTGCACCTGTTCGCCCATTGGATTGGTTTTTACTGCAGTCTCCAGAAATTTAAGTTCAGGCTGATTAAATAGTTGTTCGTCGAGAGCCTGTTCCAATGCCTGAGTATTTGCAGACAAAGGTAAGGCCACCAAGAAGAAGGCTTTAGGATAGTTATAGAAAGCATAAAGCAGGTTGAAAGCTTTTTGATCGCCTCTCAGATTGCCGACACCTATTTCGTAACCTGCCTGCTGGTTGCTATAAGTCATACCGAGCAGGTATTCCCATTGACCGTTCAGCTTACGCAGGCCAAACTGCAGGCCAATTTGATCCGCTGTCAGTTCATGCTGGATATAAATGTTTAGTGGACTGCCATCTTCAGTATAAGGTTCCTGAAGAACCAAAATATGTTGCTGGTGCTGGTAAATAAAACCGGCAAGTTTTGCCTGTTCCAGACGGGATTTTAAAGTATCTAAATCAAATTCGTTATAAGGCATACATAGTTTATAAATTGGAAGAACTAATCCTACTCTAATTTTTTTTCACCACGATGTGAACTGTCCGTTTAGATGATTAATATATCATTTCATTGCTAAAAGTAATCTTCCAGAGTGCTTTGACTAAACAATCAATTGTCTTTATTTAGCTAAGCTATCAGATTCATAAAAACTGATAGTTGATATTAGTGAATTTTTATATGACGTTTTAATATATGAATATCACAAAACAAGCAATCGTTATGAAAAGTTAATCACTATAATGAATATAAATTTTATAAAGTGTAATAAGTACACGTGTAATACGCAGGTTGTCCATGTCATTAAATGAGGAAAGACTTACTCATCTTAAACAGCTTGAAGCTGAGAGTATTCACATCATTCGCGAAGTTGCTGCCGAGTTTGAAAATCCGGTTATGCTTTATTCAATCGGTAAAGATTCAGCAGTTATGCTGCATTTAGCACTGAAAGCGTTTTATCCTGCAAAACTTCCATTCCCGCTACTTCATGTAGATACCGGCTGGAAATTCAAAGACATGATCAAGTTCCGTGATAACATGGCCAAAGAACATGGCTTTGATCTGATCGTGCATCAGAACAAAGAAGGTCGTGATGCGGGCGTAAACCCATTCGACTATGGTAGCTCTAAATATACTGACATTATGAAAACCCAAGGTCTGAAACAGGCACTGGATAAATATCAGTTTGATGCTGCTTTCGGTGGTGCACGTCGTGACGAAGAAAAATCACGTGCCAAAGAACGTGTTTATTCATTCCGTGACTCTAAACACCGTTGGGATCCGAAAAACCAGCGTCCAGAACTTTGGAATCTTTATAACGGTAAAGTGAACAAAGGCGAAAGTATTCGTGTATTTCCATTGTCTAACTGGACTGAGCTGGACATCTGGCAATATATCTACCTAGAAAATATCAAACTTGTTCCATTGTACTTAGCTGCTGAACGTCCAGTCGTTGAGCGTAATGGTACGCTGATCATGGTTGATGATGAGCGTATGCGCCTGAATCCAGGCGAAGTGCCACAAATGAAATCGGTTCGTTTCCGTACTTTAGGTTGTTACCCATTAACGGGTGCGGTTGAATCAACTGCAACAACTTTACCGGAAATTATCCAGGAAATGCTTTTAGCGACCACATCTGAACGTCAAGGCCGTATGATCGACCATGATGAAGCAGGTTCGATGGAAAAGAAAAAGCAGGAAGGTTACTTCTAAGAATCTTAAGAAATCTCCTCCTAAGAATCTCCTTGCGCAGCAGTGCTGCTCACCCTCTTTACCAAAGAGGGGCTTAAAAAAGCGGAGGAAAGTCCTCCTTTAGTAAAGGAGGATTTAGGTGGATTTGAAGATTAGAAACGATTTCAACGTATTTGTGGAGCTATGAGCGATGTCTCACCAATCAGAACTTATTAGCCAAGACATTTTGGCTTATTTGAAACAGCACGAAAATAAAGACTTATTGCGTTTCCTGACTTGCGGTAATGTGGATGATGGTAAATCAACCCTGATCGGTCGTCTGCTTTATGATTCAAAACTGATTTATGAAGATCAGCTGCAAGCGGTTACCCGTGACTCTAAAAAAGTAGGTACCACAGGCGATGCACCTGACTTGGCGCTGCTTGTCGATGGTCTGCAAGCTGAACGTGAGCAAGGTATTACCATTGACGTAGCTTACCGTTATTTCTCTACTGAAAAACGTAAGTTCATCATTGCCGACACCCCAGGGCACGAACAGTACACTCGTAACATGGCAACTGGTGCGTCTACTGCGGATCTTGCAATTATCCTGATCGATGCGCGTTACGGTGTTCAGACTCAAACACGTCGTCACTCATTTATTGCGAGCCTTCTAGGTATTCGTAATATTGTGGTTGCAGTGAACAAAATGGACTTGGTTGAATTCTCTGAAGCACGCTTCAATGAAATTCAGGCTGAGTACAACAAGTTCGTGGATCAGCTGAGCGATCGTAAACCTGAAAATATTGTATTCACGCCAATTTCTGCATTGAACGGTGATAATGTTGTAAACAAATCACCAAATACGCCGTGGTACCAAGGTCAAACCTTAATGGAGACTTTGGAAACTGTAGAAATTACACGTAATACCAGCAAAGATGAATTCCGTTTCCCAGTTCAATACGTTAACCGTCCTAACCTCGATTTCCGTGGTTTCTGCGGTACCATCGCACTGGGTGAAGTGAAAGTTGGCGATGAAATTGTTGCGCTGCCATCTGGCAAGAAATCAACAGTAAAAGAAATTGTGACTTTTGACGGTAATCTGGATCACGCTGTTGCAGGTCAGGCAATTACATTAACACTGAACGATGAAATTGATATTTCACGTGGTAACGTGTTGGTGAAAGCCGGTGAACAACCGTTAATTTCACGTTCTGCTCGCGCGTCTGTAGTATGGATGAACGATCAACCGCTCGTGGTTGGCAAACTTTATAATGTGAAGTTTGGTACTCAAACTATTCCAGCGAAAGTTGCGAAAATTAACTACCGTACCAATGTCAATACATTGGAAAAACTACAAGTAGAGCAGCTGGATCTGAATGCAATTGCTGATGTGACCATCGAATTTGATGCGCCAGTGGTATTTGACCGTTATCAAGACAGCCGTTACACCGGTTCATTCATTTTCATCGACCGTCTAAGCAACGTGACTGTTGGTGCGGGTATGGTTGAAGCTGCAGTGGAATGGACTGCACACAATGAACCTGTAACTGCTGAAGCACGTGCTGCACGTTTGGGTCAAAAACCTGCTGCGGTGACAGTAACTGCAAAAGCACTGGAAAATGCTCAAGCACTTGAAAGCCTGTTGATTCAACAAGGTGTGGTTGCAATTGCGAAAGCGGGTCTGACTGATGTACAGGTTACACTTGTTCGTGAAACTGGTGTAGTAGTCATTACTGACCTTGCAGAAGGTACAGATGTGACTTACACAGCCGATGCAGTTGAAGAACTGGCTGAGAAAATTGTGGAATTGGTTCGTCTATAAGACTGGACTGATTTTAAGAAAAACCCGCTGTAAGGCGGGTTTTTTATTGCCTGAATTTTGAATGTTTGAAAATCATTCGGTTATTCAAAATGTGATCTTTCAATTTATATGTAGCTTTATACAATGCTCCGTAGATGGGGGAATGTATGAAAAAATTATTATTACTAGTTGGACTATGTGTAGCTTTTGGAGCAGAAGCCAAGCAGAGCAGCCAAAGTACGGAAGCAATTAAACAGAAGATTATTCAACAGTCGATTGAAAGCTATCCGGGAAATTGTCCTTGTCCATACAATACAGCGCGTAATGGTAGTCGTTGCGGCAAGCGTAGTGCTTATAACCGTGCTGGTGGTTATGCACCGTTTTGCTATCCGGAAGATGTCAGTGATCGGATGGTGCGAGAATATAAAAGTTAAAATTTAAGTTGAGGGACTAAGATTATAAATCATCTATTTTTATACATTTAGATAAGACAGTAACTATAAAAAAAGTTCCTAGTTAATTGTTGTAATCTCAACTGAGAAAATGGCTTTATAAGGAAGGATTTTTTCACAAGTATTTCGTGCCTATTTTTTCTTCTTAAATTTAACTTTTATTGCTTCACTTGAAATAAATTCAATATTATCTATGATAAGATATATCTTAATTAAATTTAAGATATATCTTTTGTATGTCTAGAACTTCTGATTCTGCATTAAAAGAAGAGCGAAAAAACTCTCCAAAACCTCGTAGACGGCTCTTTGAAGCAGGTGAAATGAAACTGCTCGTGCTGCATTTTATTGCTCAAGCGCCCAAGTTTAGCTATGACATTATTAAAGATGTAGCTGCGCTGGTTGGAGGTAACTATAAGCCGAGTACAGGTACGATCTGCCCAACAATTAACTATCTTGAAGAACAGCAATATACCCAAGTGATCATGAGTGTGGATGAACGTAAGCAATATCACATTACTGATAAAGGTCGTGAGCATCTGAAAGATAATCAGGAAACTCTACAAAGAGTTCTTAGCCGTTTTGAAACCCGTCGCCGCATTCAAGAAGATGAGCGCTATATCGATATCCATAATTCAATGGAAAGCCTGAAAGCTTCACTACGATTCAAACTGCAAAATGAACTTCGTCCAGAGCAGATCAGTGATATTGCTGCTCAGATCGAACTGGCTGCAATCAATATCCGTCAACTGTAGGAGCAGGACATGAAACAACATCTCTATGAAGTGACTGTTCAACATCTGGCTGATGCCCAAGGTAATCCATCAACCTATACTGAGGAGCTACAGTTTCAGGTGGGTAATCACGATGACATCTTTAAAATACTGGAAAAACTTCAAGCCAGTCAGTTGCTAGATGAGGAAAGTACCAAAGCATTTGTTATCGGCTTAAAACTGTTTAGTGAAGTCATGCTGGAAAATAAAGAGTTGCCACTCTTCAAGGAATTCATGCCGCAATTTGCCCAGTTTATGAAATCCTTAAAACAGACAGTGAAAGCCCAAAGTGAAGAACAGTAAGTATTCTAAAGGTCATTTATGAAAAAGAATCTCCCAAAATTTCACTCAAAACATCTGAACTGGTTAATGCCCTTAATCCTTTCCGGCATTATGAGCGGTGCGATTTCCTGCTTTAATATGCTGCTGAATAAAGGTTGGAGCGATGCGTTTATCTCGCTATGGTTACATGCTTGGGGGCTGTCATGGCTGGTGGCATTTCCACTGATTCTGCTTGTATTGCCGCTGGTACGCAAATTTCTGATGCAGTTTGTGCAGATGTCAGATCAATCTGCTAAATAAGAAATTGCTTATTCGAATCAGTCGGAATCGGATGACTTATTCAGAACTTGAGACAAAATAGATTTCATTTCAGTCAGGCTTTTCACACCAGCAATGCGTTGAATGATCTGCCCATTTTTAAAGATAAGAGTAGTAGGCAGGCCATAGACGTTATAGCGTAAGGTCAGAATCGGTGATTGATCGACATTGATTTTACCGAACTTAATTTCTGGATCATGCCCAGCATATTGTGTTGCCAGTTCCTCAAAAACTGAAAAATTCTGTACGCAGGGCTTGCACCAGTCAGCATAGAAACGGATCACAGCAAAGCCTTCAAACCATTCGAAGTCACTGTAATTATCTTCATTGTAGGGGATGACTGCTGACATGAATTTGCTCTCATCATTTCAAAATTAAGATTTAAACCAGCTCATAGTGAGTTCAGCCTGACCGGTATTCTCATCGATTCCTTGATTGATCATCTTAAAACCCTGCTTTTGGTAAAAATGAACTGCTGATGTATTTGCAGCATAGACATTTAAATGCAGCTGATTACATTGCTGTTTTAAGAAGTCAACTAAACGGCGACCATAGCCAGCACCTTGCTGCTCAGGATCAATGAAAAGTGCAGCTAATATATTTTCCGATTTTAATAATGAAACAAAGCCAAGCACCGTATGATTTTCTTTAAGGACATAGTTTTCTGCCAGAGGTAGGTATTGATCCCGCATTGGAAGCAGCTGATTTTTCCAATAATCAGCCGGAATAAAATCATGTGCCTTTAAAGAAGCCTTGAACCAGATCTCAAGAATAGCGTCGATATCCTCTGTTTTCGCTTTTATAATTATTGTCATCAATGGTCTTATATCAATTTACTAAATAGGCAGCTGATTATACATAAGTCCATGCTGCTTCAATCCATAGCATTTCTATGTTCAAATAAGTTCGAAAAATACGAAACATGAATATTAGGGAAAGAATCCATGACGCAATACAGCATGCAACAAGTCATCATTACAGAACCGGGCGGTGTAGAGAAACTCGCTTATGAAACCGTTGCCATTCCAGAAGCAAAAGCAGATGAAGTTCTGGTTAAGGTTCATGCTTTTGGGATTAACCGTCCGGATATCTTGCAGCGTCAGGGTTTGTATCCAATGCCTAAGGGTGTGACTCCGGTACCGGGTCTGGAAGTTGCCGGTGAAGTGGTTGCAGTCGGAAGTGAAGTAAGTCAGTTTAAAGTAGGTGACAAAGTCTGTGGCCTGACCAATGGTGGTGGTTATGCAGAATATTGCGTTGTGCCAGAGAGTCAGACTTTAAACATTCCTGAAGGTGTGAGTTTTGTACAGGCTGCGGCGATTCCTGAAACTTTTTTCACTGTCTGGGCAAATGTGTTCCAGATGGGTAAGGCTAAGGCAGGAGAGACTGTACTGATTCATGGCGGTACCAGTGGGATTGGAACCACGGCCTTAATGCTGTGCAAATCATTAGGCATCAAAACCTTTGCGACAGTAGGTAGTGATGAAAAAATCCAGGCAATTTCACATCTGACCACAGGAATCAATTACAAGACCCAGGACTTTGAACAGGTTATCAATGAAGCTACAGATAATGCCGGTGTAGATGTGATTCTGGATATGGTGGGTGCGCCGTACCTGGAGAAAAACCTGAATCTGCTGCGTCGCGATGGCCGCCTGGTCTATATCGCTTTCCTGGGCGGTGCTAAGGCTAAGGAGGTAAAACTGGGTCAAATCATGATGAAGCGTTTGACCATTACCGGTTCCACCATGCGTGCACGCAATACGGCTGAGAAAGCTGGAATTGCCCAGGGCCTGAAAGAGCATGTGGCACCACTCTGGGCAAAAGGTGAATGTTTACCGATGATCTATAAAACCTTCAAGTTTGACCAGATTCAGGATGCGCATGCAGCGATGGATACAGGTGAACATATCGGTAAGATTGTGGTGGAAATCATCTAATTATTCTTGTGATAGAAATACTAAAAGCCAACTTTTGTTGGCTTTTATTTTGCATAAAAAACGATAAATAATTTAAATTAATTGCTTGAAATAGGAGTATAAATTTTAAAAAACGGTAAAAAGTGTCGATTGTTCGACACAACCTGTCAAAACTGAGGAGTAAATTAGCGCTTAAATATAATCTGACTAAATTGTTTGGTATTTGATGAAATGTCACGTATTAAAAGGAAGTATATTATGAAGATAGTGTCGGCCCCTTATACGCATGAACATGGCTTTCGTGCATTGAAGCGTTTGCATAAAGCGATTATCCGTAATCAGTTACTTCGTTCCGATTTACACAAGCTGTATCAAGCCATGTTGCATCTGGAACGCTATATGGAACGGCTGAGCCACTCAGCACCAAAACCTCACTACAAACGTCGTAAAAAATCTTAAAAAACATCTTGCCTATTAGCCTTAAGTTGAAGTGAATAACTCTAATCTTGTTTTTATTTGGCTGTATAATTTTCCCATAATTTAAAAATTCTAAGCAAATGATTCATTGTGCTGCACAAGCGGCACGAAGAGGGTATTTATGAAGGGCAATGCGTCAACGCATGAGCGCCTCGCAGACCGTTTGGCAAATATTTTAACCAAACTTAATATAGGGCATCAGTTAAGTGTACAGGAGCTGGCACGAGAATTTCAGGTCAGCACCCGTACCATTGAGCGTGATTTTGTTCGTCTGAATGCGTATTTACCGCTCATACAGGATCAAAATACCAAACGCTATTATCTTGAGCCTTCATATTTAGGGCGTTTCAAGTTGCAGGATATCCAGAATTTTGCACAGTTGTCCGGAATCAGTGAGCTGTATCCGGCACTGGATATGTCTTTTATTCGTGAATTGCTGGATGAGCAGGCAAATCAGGTATTTTCGGCAAAAGGCTATTATTTTGAAGATGCCAAACAGTTTGCCGAGCATTTCAAGCTGCTTGCAGGGGCGATCTATAAACGACAGCAGGTTGAGCTGCAATATTCCGATCAAGCACGAATCATCCAGCCATACCGGTTGATTCATCATCATGGCATCTGGTATCTGGCCGGTGTCACTGAAGCTGAGCTCAAAACCTATCGTTTAAGTCAGTTGCAGGAAGTCAAGCTGGTTTTTGAAAATGAAAGCTTTGAGCATGATCCTGAAGTTCTGAAAATGCTGGCAGATGAAGACAGCATCTGGTTTGGCCAGCAAAAACAGCAGGTTTTGATGAAGGTGCAACCTGAAGTCACGGTGTTTTTTAAAGAGCGCCGTTTATTTCCGGAACAGCAGATCGAACAGGAATCAGAGTCTGGAGAATTGTTAATTAGTTGTCAGATTCGTCATGAAATGCAGTTATTGCCACTGGTACGTTACTGGCTACCGTATGTAAAGATCATTGAGCCGATTCATTTTCAGGAAAAACTGGAACAGGATCTGGAAGGTTATTTACGCTCTGCTGGATAATATTTTGAAAGCAGAGCAGGTTGTCGAATGCTTATAGAATTCTATTGAGAATTAGATTTAGCAAATTACAGGCATAAAAAAACCAGCTTTCGCTGGGTTCTTTATTTGCACCATCTTCAGTAGTAGAAGAATGGTGCCCGAGGCCAGACTCGAACTGGCACGCTTTGTGGGCGGGGGATTTTAAATCCCCTGTGTCTACCGATTTCACCACTCGGGCTTTAACAAGATTGGAGGCGGAGGTCGGAATCGAACCGGCGTCCACGGAGTTGCAGTCCGCTGCATGACCACTCTGCCACCCCGCCGCGTCTTGTTGATGCGTATATTATCAAGCTCTGAAAAAAAAACAATAGGATATTCATTTGTATGCGCATAAAAACAGCATATGGCGGAAAATATTCAGAATTATCATGTAGAATGTGCAAAATTGATTCATATCAACACTTGGGAGAAGTGCCGTGGCATTAGTTTTAGACGGTCGTGCATTGGCGAAGCAAATTGAAGCTGACTTGTTAACTCGCGTAGAAGCGCTGAAAGCAAAATCAGGTCGTACTCCAATTCTTGCGACTATTTTAGTGGGTGACGATGGCGCATCTGCAACTTATGTTCGTATGAAAGGCAATGCTTGCCGCCGTGTTGGTATGGATTCACTAAAAGTTGAGCTTCCAAAAGAAACGACTACTGAAGAATTGCTTGCTGAAATTGAAAAACTGAATGCAAATCCGGATGTTCACGGTATTCTGTTACAACATCCGGTTCCTGCACAAATTGATGAACGTGCTTGTTTTGATGCTATCTCGCTTGAAAAAGACGTCGATGGTGTGACTTGTCTGGGCTATGGTCGTATGGCGATGGGTGAAGCAGCTTATGGTTCTGCTACTCCTGCAGGTATCATGACTATCCTGAAAGAAAACAATATTGAAATCGCAGGTAAACATGCGGTAGTGGTTGGTCGTTCTGCGATTCTAGGTAAACCAATGGCAGCAATGTTGCTTGAAGCGAATGCTACAGTGACTATTTGCCATTCACGTACTCAAAACCTTCCAGAATTTGTAAAACAAGCTGACATTATCGTGGGTGCGGTGGGTAAAGCTGAACTGATCCAGAAAGACTGGATTAAACCAGGTGCAGTGGTTGTTGATGCTGGCTTCCACCCACGTGATGGCGGTGGTGTGGGTGATATTCAATTAGTCGGTATCGAAGAAATCGCTTCTGCTTATACCCCAGTTCCGGGTGGTGTAGGTCCTATGACAATCACTACGCTGATTCGTCAAACTGTAGAAGCTGCTGAGAAGGCTTTGGGTTAATTGAAATTTTAATTAGTTACGGCGGAGTTGTATCGTTGTGACTATAGATGTAAGAAGCTCATTCATTACTTTTGTTTCGGCAAAAGTAACCAAAACCATTTGTCATTCGCAGAACTCGTCATATTTCTTTTGCGTGGTTGATGTGTCGCAAAAACAGGACGAATTAGATTTCAGTCTGCCTCGAACAGCTGCGAATGACGTGGTCATGTATCCGATTAATGTATAAATTCCAATAAAGATATTTTCGCATCAAGGCTTTCTTCATGAGCTGTACTTTCCAATTTCCTAAAGCCCCTGAGCATTTACTTCAAGCCTTACACCAAGTTATTCCTAATTGTGAACTGATGGCACAGCAGCTACCAGAAACACCGATTTCACTCTGGCTGATTCCACCAGTCTTTCCGACAGACAAACTAGATGATGAAGTGATTCGTCGTATCTGGAATGATACGCCGTACTGGATCTTCTGCTGGGCATCAGGATTGGCCATGGCACAGTGGTTGCTGGCTGAACCGCATCATGTCAAAGACAAAGTGGTACTAGATTTTGGTGCAGGATCAGGTGTTGTTGCTATTGCAGCGAAAATGGCAGGAGCCAAACGTGTGATCTGTTGTGATATCGATCAGGTCAGTCTGGATGCCTGTCGTGCCAATGCTGAGTTAAATGATGTTGAGCTGGAATATCTGGATGATCTCTATAAAGCAGAACAGGTGGATATACTGCTAGCGGCAGATGTGCTCTATGATCAGTGTAACCGTTTCTTCCTGGATGAATTCCTGAAATTTGCACCAGAAGTCTGGGTCGCAGATAGTCGGGTGAAAAATTTTAGTCATCCGCAATATCTCAAACTGGATGAACGTAGTGCGACTACCTGGCCAGATCTGGATGAATCACCAGAATTCCGTAATGTCAGCTTCTATCGAACTAAATAACATCCAAGAATTGAAAAAGAAAAAAAGGGCATCAAGCCCTTTTTTATGCTCTGTTTTATGAGCAGGTATAGCGAATCACACGTACAGTGGTAGGGCGAGCTTCTAATGCCTCTCGGGCACCCGGATTTTCACTGTTATATAAATCAGGTGTATTACTCAAACTGATTTGGGTGCGGCTATCCCCGAGTTGACGGCCATACTGAACCTGTTCAGGAGTTGGGTTAACTATTTCCTGACTATTAATAATCTGGATATTATAACTTTTAGAGGTTCCAAGAACTTGTCTGCAAGCAGCCTGTAACCTGTTTTCATCCTGACTTGGTCGTCCTGCTAATGTATAGCTTAAGGTTGCGGAATTTTCTGAACGTTCCAGAATTTCATAACCGGTCTGACCGTTAAATTGTTGAGGTGCCGTCTGACATGCTGTCAGGCCTAAAGTGCCGATAGTTAAACCGAGTAAAAAAACTGTTTTTTTCATCATGATGATTTCCCGTATTTTTATCAGACAAGTATGCCATAGCAATGAAATAGCGGAATGGCAGTAAACATAAAATTCCAATAAAAAAGCTTTCCGAATGTTTCCATCCGGAAAGCTCCTAAAGCAATACAGTTACTTAGTCATCAGTAATCATGCTGTGCTTTTTAGTGTCTTTCATAAAGACATAAGTCAGCAGTGACAGGCCAATCATAAAAGTAATGTAATAGAAGAAGTAGTTTTCATGGCCGGCATTTTTAAAACTTAAAGCTACCAGTTCTGCTGTACCCCCAAATAGTGTATTGGCAATCGCATAAGGCAAAGCTACGCCTAAGGCACGGATATGGGCAGGGAATAGCTCAGCTTTTACCACTGCATTAATCGCTGTGTAACCAGTCACAATCACCATACCACTCATACACAGCATGAATGCTGTAGTTGGGTTGGTAGTTGAGCCTAAGCCATTAAAGATAGGAATGGTAAATAGTACACCAAGCACACCAAAAGCAATCATGATTGGCTTACGGCCGATCTTGTCAGAAAGTGCACCAATCACAGGTTGCAAGAGCATGAATACAAAGATCGCAAGAGTCGTGATTTCAGTCGCTGTGGTTTTTTCAAATCCTGAGGTGTTCACCAGATATTTCTGCAAATAAGTAGTGAAAGTATTGAAAGCTAAAGTACCACCTGCAGTTAGCATGATCACGGTAAATGCCTGTTTAGGATATTTAGTGAATAAAGCTAAGGCACCGGATTTAGGGCCACCTTTTTTCGCCTGTTCAACAGCCTGTTTTGAAGATTGTGTTTCTACCAGACCGCGACGGATCCAGAACACCACAATCGCTAAGAATGCACCAATCAGGAAGGGAATACGCCAGCCCCATTCAGTGAGTTGTGCTTCAGTCAAAGTGCGTTGTAGGAAGATCAAGACACAGAGTGCCAATAGTTGACCTGAGATCAGGGTCACATACTGGAAGCTTGAGTAGAAACCACGATGATTTTTACCTGCCATTTCAGTCAAGTAAGTGGCACTTGAACCGTATTCACCACCTACACTCAAACCTTGTAATAAACGAGCAAATAACAGCAGCGCAGGGGCGAGCATGCCCACTGAATCATAGGTGGGTGCACAGGCAATAATCAGGGAACCGACACACATCAAAGATACAGAAAGTGTTAAACCGGCTTTACGACCCTTACGGTCAGCGTAAATCCCCATAATCCATGCGCCAATCGGACGCATCAAGAAACCAAGTGCGAATACAGCAGCAGCCTGAAGAAGTTTGACGGTATTGTCGCCATCAGGGAAGAACTGTGAAGCGAAATATAAGGTAAAGGCTGCATAAACATACCAGTCGTACCATTCGACCAGGTTACCTGCAGAACCACCGAGAATAGATTTAACCCGTGTTTTACGATCAAGCTGCGGTGTAGCAGCTTCAGGAAGTGGCTGATTCACAACATTGCTCCAAAGGAATGCTGTAAAACACATCTTTTTTAAATTTTCATTGCTATAAAATCTAAAAAGTTATGTTTTAGTGAGAGAGAAAGTGAGGAGATTTCATATACTTATACGCCTCCAAGTTTTCTCTTTTTATAGGACTTTAGTCTTAATAAATAATGTAGTTTTTAAATATTTTTATAAAACATAAATTTACCATTTGTTTAGAGTAATTGCTTGATTTTTATATTGTATTAACTGGTTAAATGCTGTTCTTTAAGGAGATTAATGAACAGTAAATGTGGTTTTTATTTAGATGTAAAACAGATTAAACGATTGGCTTTAACCTTATCTTAAGGTAATAAAAAAGGCCGCTTACGCGACCTTTTTAAAATTAAATCAGCAATTAAGCAGATTTAACCGCTTCAAGAAGTTCAGCTTGGCGTTTTTTCAACGCTTCTGGCAGACGATCACCTAATTTGTTGAACAATTCAGTGTGGCTTTCAAGTTCTTTGATCCATTGATCTTTGTCTTGAGAAGTTACCAGGTCAAATTGTTCTTTAGTGAAATCAGAACCAGTCCAGTTTAGCTGTTCGTAAGTAGGTACACGGCCGATTGGAGTTTCAACAGCATCAGCACGACCTTCACAACGATCGATGATCCACTCAAGAACACGCATGTTTTGACCGAAACCAGGCCATACGAAGTTACCTTCAGCATCACGACGGAACCAGTTCACGTTGTAGATACCAGGAAGCTTGTTACCAGCAGCAGCAGCTTTCTCGCCAACTTTCTCACCCATTTCTAACCAGTGAGTGAAGTAGTCAGCCATGTTGTAGCCAGCAAATGGAAGCATCGCAAATGGGTCGCGACGAACGATACCTTGTTGACCAACAGCAGCAGCAGTTGTTTCAGAACCCATGGTTGCAGCTTTATAAACACCATCAACCCAGTCAAATGCTTCTGAAATCAGAGGCACTGTGTCTGCACGGCGACCACCGAAGATGAACGCAGAAATTGGAACACCTGCTGGATTTTCCCAATCCGCATCGATAGAAGGGCATTGACCAGCAGAAACTGTGAAACGAGCGTTCGGATGAGCCGCTTTTTCTTCGCCAGTGTGTGGTTGACCTTTCCAGTTAGTCAGATTCGCAGGTGCTTCTTTAGTCAGACCTTCCCACCAAACTTCACCGTTGTCAGTCACAGCAACGTTTGTATAGATTACGTCTTTATGAAGAGTTGCCATACAGTTCGGGTTAGTTTTGGTATTTGTACCAGGAGCTACACCGAAGAAACCAGCTTCAGGGTTGATTGCATATAAGCGACCATCTTCACCTGGTTTGATCCAGGCAATATCGTCACCTACAGTTTCAATTTTCCAGCCTTCATAACCTGCTGGTGGAATCAGCATCGCGAAGTTTGTTTTACCACAAGCAGATGGGAATGCAGCTGCGATGTAGTGTTTTTCGCCTTTAGGGCTAGTCACGCCAAGGATTAGCATATGTTCAGCTAACCAGCCTTGTTGACGACCCATATAAGATGCAATACGTAAAGCCAGGCATTTTTTACCTAACAATGCGTTACCGCCGTAACCAGAACCAAATGACCAGATTTCACGAGTTTCTGGGTAGTGCACGATGTATTTTTCTTTGTTGCAAGGCCAAGCAACATCTTTTTGACCTTCTTCAAGTGGTGCACCCACAGTGTGTACGCAAGGGACAAATTCGCCATCTGTACCTAGAACGTCATAAACAGCTTTACCCATACGAGCCATTTTAGACATGCTGACTGCCACATAAGGAGAGTCAGTTAATTCGATACCGATGTGCGCAATGTGTGAACCCAAAGGACCCATAGAGAATGGAACCACATACAGGGTACGACCTTTCATTGAACCGTCAAACAGACCATTCAATTTTTCGCGCATAACTGCTGGATCTTCCCAGTTATTGGTCGCGCCAGCGTCTTCTTTATTTGCAGAACAGATAAAAGTACGGTCTTCAACACGAGCAACGTCAGAAGGATCAGAATTTGCAAGATAAGAACCAGGATGTTTCTCTTGGTTAAGCGCTTGCATTGTGCCGTTAGCGATCATCAAGTCGATATAACGTTGATATTCTTCTGCGCTACCGTCACACCATTCAATTTTTGCTGGTTTTGTTAATTTAGCAATTTCTTCCACCCATGCAATAAGCTTAGGGTGACGAACGAATTCTGGTGCGTTCACTTGGGTCATGGTGAGGCCTATCTCAAATGTGTACAAAATTTTGTACAAAGTACAATCTGGTCAATAAAATACTGGCCAGATGAAATATGAAAAAAAGTGGCTGTATTAAAGCATAAAATCATCAAAAAAATAAGACTAAAGAAGTGCTGGATTTTATTTGGAATATTATGCTATTTTCTGTTTAAATTTATATAAAACAATAAGATATAAATAAATTCAAAATCTTAAATATATATTTATTAACTTTATGTGTGGTATTTATTTTAATTATTTTTATTTAAATCAAATGTTTAAATAAAATTGTTCAGTTATATTTGTTATTGATTAAATAAATGGTCGCCATTCGAATTTTACATAAAGCAACTATTAATTGTTTATGAATTGGACAAAATGCCAATAGGTGTGCATCAATCTGTGTAAAAAATGTCTAATCAATCTAAACCCTTATCCATTATTTATAATCATAATTCTGGTTTCCGTCTATTCGACCAACAAGAAAAATATGAGCAATTACTAGATATTTTTGCAGCGCATGATTTTGAGACTAAAGCCTTTGAAATCAACGATCCAGAACAGTTCAAAAAAGTCATTGCTGAAGTGCTGCAACGGCATCAACAATCGCCGGATCATGGTGTGGTCGTGGCAGCAGGAGGAGATGGAACGCTCAATTCAGTCGCCAAACACCTGCTTGAAACTGATATTCCAGTCGGAATATTGCCTCTAGGTACTTTTAACTATGCGGCAAGATTGCTGGATATTCCCTTAGATTTGGTTGAAGCCGCACAAGTCATTGCAACGGGTCAAACCAAACGTATCCATGTGGCACGCATCAATCAGGAAATCTACCTGAACAATGCTAGTCTGGGCTTATATCCCTTATTTATTAAAAAACGTGAAGACTATAATCGCATATTTGGCCGTTTCCCTTTACATGCCTATACCTCAGCACTCGATGTTTTGATTCGTGACCGTAAAGAATTAAAACTGGAAATTTGGGTAGGTCAGAAGAAATATCCGGTCAAAACTCCACTGATTTTCTTTGGTAATAATCCACTTCAACTGGCAGACATGAAAATGCGGATTGCCCAAGCTGCTGAGCAAGGGAAGGTGGCTGGGGTTGTGGTCTCCAAAAGTGACAAGCTGACGTTATTCAAGCTGGTATATCAGTTAATTCGGGGCAAGATTGATCAAGCCTCTGATGTCTATAGTTTTGCTGCAGAACAGGTGCGAATTGAGTCTAAACGTAAGAAATTAATGGTGGCTATAGATGGAGAAACGGTAGAAATGATACCACCTTTAAATATTTCAGTTTTAAAAAATAGTTTAAGTGTAATGGTGCCGCATGATTCTACATCTCTCTGATCTGCATTTTGGTACAGAAAGACCTGAATGTTTAGAGGCTATTCAGCAATTTTGTAAGGATCATCCATTGGAAGCGGTGGTAGTCAGCGGTGATCTGACCCAGCGAGCACGTTTGGGACAGTTCTTTGCCTGTAAACGGTTTTTAGATCAGTTGAATACGCCTTATCTGGTGATACCAGGGAATCATGACATTCCGCTTTATCATTTATGGAATAGGCTATTTACTCCATTTACCCGTTATCATTTATTTTTCGGTGAACTCGAGCCTGTTTTAGAAACTGAACATTTTTATCTGATCGGGGTAAATTCGATTAGACGTCGATATCATACCAAAGGCCATTTATCCCTTGAGCAGATTCAAAGGATTGACCTAAAACTACAGCAGGCACCTGCTTCCAAAATTAAGATTATTGTCAGTCATCAACCTTTTTATGTGCCATTTCAGAATAGGCGGGGGTTTAAGGATATTCCCCTGATGGCCAAAATTGCATTGGAGTCTTGGTCGCAACATGGTCTGTTTGCTGTATTGCATGGGCATTTGCATCGTATCGCAGTCTATGATTTGAACCGTATATTCGAATTGGGAGGAGATCATCCAGTTTATGATGTACATGCTGGGACTTCTGCGTCGCATCGACTCCATAAGAATCAGCCGAATAGCTTTAATGCAATTGATGCAACAGGAAAAATTACGCAATATTGTTTTGATGAACAGTTAAAAACCTTTGTTCAACAGCCTGATCCCGTGAATAAATAGACAAAAAATACGCAATCCACCAAAAAATTAAAAAAAAACCAATTTTTTTTCATTTTTGCCCTTGAAGCGTTTTATTCCATCTCCATAAAAAGGACATCAAAAAATTTTGATGATGACCAATGGAATAAATAAGTCGTCATCGGTGATCTAAAAAAGACTTAGTCTGATGGAGTTATTTATGAGCAACATTCGTCCATTACATGACCGCGTTGTTATTCGTCGTGTTGAAGAAGAAACAAAAACAGCTGGGGGCATCTTACTTCCAGGTTCTGCTGCTGAAAAACCTGCACAAGGTGAAATCATTGCAGTTGGTAATGGTCAAATCACTGACAATGGCGTACGCGCGTTAGACGTAAAAGTTGGCGACAAAGTATTGTTCGGTACTTATGCAGGTACAACTGTAAAAGTAAACGGCGAAGAACTTTTAATCATGAAAGAGTCTGACATTCTGGCAGTATTAGAAGCTTAATCTGCGCCAGATCGTTTTACTCATTCCAATTCAGATTTTGTAAAGATACAACAATATTCGGAGTCAAATATGTCAGCTAAAGACGTAAAATTTGGTGATTCAGCTCGTTCAAAAATGATCGCTGGTGTGAACATCCTTGCAGATGCGGTGAAAGTGACTTTAGGTCCTAAAGGCCGTAACGTTGTAATCGACCGTTCTTTCGGTGCACCGCACATTACTAAAGATGGTGTATCTGTTGCGAAAGAAATTACCCTGAAAGACAAATTCGAAAACATGGGTGCGCAACTGGTTCGTGAAGTTTCTTCAAAAACCAATGATATCGCAGGTGACGGTACAACCACTGCAACTGTATTGGCTCAAGCAATCCTGAACGAAGGGATCAAGTCAGTAACTGCGGGTATGAACCCAATGGATCTGAAACGGGGTATCGACCTTGCAGTTAAAACTGTTGTTGAAAATATTAAACAAACTGCAAAACCAGCTTCTGATTCTAAAGCGATTGAGCAAGTCGGTTCGATCTCTGCAAACTCTGACACCACTGTGGGTTCTCTGATTGCACAAGCAATGGAAAAAGTAGGCAAAGAAGGCGTAATCACTGTTGAGGAAGGTTCAGGCTTTGAAGATTCGCTTGATGTTGTAGAAGGTATGCAGTTTGACCGTGGTTATATCTCTCCATACTTCGCAAACAAACAAGATACGTTGACTGCTGAACTTGAAAACCCATACATCTTGTTGGTTGACAAGAAAATCAGCAACATCCGTGAATTGATCACTGTTCTAGAAGCTGTTGCGAAAACTGGTAAGCCTCTTCTTATCATTGCTGAAGATGTTGAAGGCGAAGCGTTGGCTACACTTGTAGTAAACAACATGCGCGGCATTATCAAAGTATGTGCTGTTAAAGCACCTGGTTTTGGTGATCGTCGTAAAGCAATGCTTCAAGATATCGCGATCCTGACTGGCGGTACTGTAATTTCTGAAGAAATCGGTATGCAGTTAGATCAAACTTCACTAGAACATTTAGGTACTGCCCACAAAGTAACTGTATCTAAAGAAAATACAGTGATTGTTGATGGTGCTGGTGATGCAAATCAGATTTCTGAACGTGTACAACAAATCCGTGCACAAATCGAAGAATCTACTTCTGAATATGACAAAGAAAAACTTCAAGAACGCGTTGCTAAACTAGCAGGCGGTGTAGCAGTGATTAAAATCGGTGCTGCAACTGAAGTTGAAATGAAAGAGAAGAAAGACCGTGTGGATGATGCGCTTCACGCAACTCGTGCTGCGGTTGAAGAAGGTGTTGTTGCGGGTGGTGGTGTTGCACTGGTACGTGCTGCATCTGCACTTGATGGTCTGACTGGTGCTAACGATGACCAAAACGTAGGTATCAACATTCTTCGTCGTGCAATCGAAGCTCCTCTTCGTCAAATCGTAGCCAATGCTGGTGATGAGCCATCTGTAGTGATCAATGCTGTGAAGAACGGTGAAGGTAACTATGGCTATAACGCTGCGACAGGCGAATACGGTGACATGCTGGAAATGGGTATTCTTGACCCTGCTAAAGTAACTCGTTCTGCACTTGAGCATGCAGCTTCTGTTGCTGGCTTGATGTTAACAACAGAATGTATGATTACTGAAATTCCAGAAGAAAAACCAGCTATGCCTGATATGGGCGGCATGGGTGGTATGGGCGGTATGATGTAATTCATCGTTCGATCATATGATGTAAAAAATCCCCGCATTTGCGGGGATTTTTTATTAAGTTAGAAAATAATTAAGGTGATTTTTTAACTAATTTATAATTCAGATTACTCTGTATTTCCCTACCTGTTTCTATATCACGAGCTTCAACGAAATTATCACCTACATAAAACTTCCGGTTTTCAGCTTTTCCATCTAGGACGATAATAGAAGGTTGTTGAGGATCGAAAGTGAAGCTACCTTTGGTTTCAGTTTCATTATTTCCAGTTTTACCTAAATATTCCTCACTCAATTCATAAGTTTTGTCAGGATTAAGATCTAGTTCAACTTTAATACCTTCGCAGTCAGCACACGGGAAAACACCTTCATATTCACCTGCCCAGTTTGAGTTGGCAGTGGCATTACTGCTCATCTTAGTACTCATATTGCTTTGACTATTTGTAGTCTCTGTAGTAACAGGAGCATTTGTGGTATTAGATTGAGTATCTGCACTGACCATATCGCGGTCATTCTGTTTAGAACATGCACTTAAACTAGTAACTGTTACTACCAATAAAGCAGGCCATAATATTTTTTTCATTGAAGATCATCCTCTTGTTCTTCTGTATTAGGATTTACATTAAAAGTATGAGCTATCAATATACAGAGAGATCTTGTTAAAAATTGATTCGTTAAGTGAAACGGATTAAATATATGTAGATGAGAAACTAAGATAATTAAAATACAAAATAAGCGATAGGTTTTCTTTAGTTTTATTTTATAAACCTTAAGGTTATGATTTGATAGAAATAATTATTAATAAGAGCGGTCATGAAAGCAGAACAGGAAAATAATATCATCGCGAAAATATATGATGCTGCTTTATTGCCTGCTTTATGGCTAGAGGTCATTCAGGATATTGTGCAATATACCCAGAGTCATAGTGCAATTTTTACCGGCCTTGATCAATTCAATCCAGCCTATGACTTTGTTTATACTTACAATATCCCGGAAGAAAGTCTGGCTGCTTATCAGGAGGAACGGATTCGGGTCATTGACATGAAGCTGCATATGCCTTTATGGAATAAAATTGATATGGGGGAGGCACTTAATCAGGACTGCCGTCATTATGCAGATCAACCTGGAACAGAGCAGTATATCTTTTATGAAAAATGCCTTAAGCCTACAGGGATAGGATATATGGCGGGAGTATTACTGGACAGAGGAAATTATCGCTGGGCAGTCATGGGACTACATCGTGCTCCGCACACTCAAGGTTTTGAAGTAGCTGAACTGAATTTTCTCAAACGGATCGGCATACATTTACGTCGCTCTTTACAGATTCATCGGCAAATCAGTTTAGTACAACAAGACAATATCAGCTTATATACCGTATTAGACTGTTTAAAAATCGGTATTATTTTGTTGGATCAGGATCTCAAGTTATCTTATTCAAATCCACTAGCACAAAGCATGATTGAAGCTTCAACATGTCTGGAAATGGATATGCATAACCGGCTGAAAACACCGGTAGGTGATCAGGAACGTCTGGAAAGATTGCTATCGAGTGCTTTGCTGGAAGATACCAGTATGTCGAGTGAAATAGGCGGGGTCTTGGCTTTGCAGGATTCTAAAGGACAGCAATTGATGCTCACTGTTGTGCCTTTTAAAAGGTTGAGAAAAATGCAGCAATTTTCTGAAGCTCAGCATCAGATTGCTGTATTTATGACAGACAAAAACCGGCATTATTCATTATCTAGAGCTTATTTGCAGCAAGCATATCAACTGTCAAAACGTGAATTTGATTTGTGTGAACTTTTAATCAATGGCTATAAATTAGAAGAAATTGCAGTGAAATGTGGGATCACTTTAAGTTCAGTACGCACTTATTTTAAGAATATTTATGAAAAAACTGACTGCACTTCACAAATTGAGCTGATGCACTTATTGATGGGATGTACGATTCATTTTGAACATATTAATTAAACCTACCTAAAGATAATTCTTTAGGTAGGCAGTGCTCATTATCTAACGCGCTGTAATGTTACAGGACCTTCACCTTGTGGATGCAAGATCAGAGTTTCAGCCGATACATTGATGTTTGCAATGGTCTTGCTGCCATCGGAACTGTCTTGTAATCCGCCACATTCATTGGTATCGAATAAAACTTCAGTGGTCGTAAGTGTATTACCTGAGAGGATAAATTTGCCATATTCAATACCAGGCCAGCCACAATCATCTCCGCCTTCAGTGTCCAGGAAGAAATAATAGTTTGTGTCAAAGAAGGCAAATAAATGGGTGTCACTAAATCTCCATGCACCTACCAGACCATTAGCAGACTGTTTGACGCGGCTTAAACGGTATTCGGTATTGATCCCCGGTTCTGTCAGAATTAAGGTCGTTCCATCATAGTTTAACGTATAAGGTTTGCCTCCTGCAGGATGTGAGAGTCCCCATTCACCATTACTGTCCTGAATAATACGCGGTGAAATTACACTGGTAGTTGCATTCCAGTTTAACTCTCCAGTTTCAATGCCAGGCGTTCCATCACCATCAGCTGCTTCTGCTTGACCTAAGGCATAACGGCCATCTTCTAAAATATGGATTAGAACAGCGCTGTTTGCATTACGGCCAATTTCCCAAGTACCGGCAATATCTTTATAGAAAGTTGACTGGAAGTTTTCTGCAGCTTTTTCAGGTGTAATCAATTTTTCTGTGGTAACTACGCCTGTTGATACCACGTCTGTAGCAAATGCTGTAGGGGCCTTAGAAAAATCTAAACTTTTATTAAGAAGGGCATTAGCAGCTTCAGTACTGATGCTAATCCCATTGTCATGATTACTATCTGTATCTAAAGACTGTAAAAGCACCATCAGATTGGTACGTGCATTTTCAGTTTGTGCTAAATCTAACGGAGTAACACGTTCTTTCGCTTCAATTTCTTGACCTAGTTGTACGTCACCAATCAGGAATTTAACCTTTTCTCCATCATTAAATTTAAATTCACCTTTTTCATTAGTAACCCCTTCCGCACCGCTGCTGGTGATATATGTTACCCCTGAGATAATTCCATCTGTCAGTACACCAGTTTCGGTCCCGACCGGAGCTGTAGGTGGAACAGGTGATGAACCCTCTGTACGATCATTATCTGAACCGCCACATGCTGTAAGTAACCCCGCTAAGGCAAGACAAATTAAAGTCTTTTTCATGAAAATCTTCCTGAAATTTATTATGTCAGCGAAGTATAGAAAGAAAGCTAAAATCGACATATCCTAAAATTAGGATGGAAAAATATATAAATCAGTAAAATAAATTGAACTCACTATTTGCTTAAAAGAGTGAGCTTGCAATAGGTAGTGAAAGAAGAAATATTAAAATAACAATAAATTGAAAATTCTTCCTAAAGTTTAAAAATACAAATATATATTAATTGATGTTTTATTGATCAGGATGCACTATCTATATTCTGCTGCATTGTTAGACTGTGGCGAAATTTTGATAATGATTGTGATGTAGCTGTGTTTGAAAATTTAGCTGAGAAAACTTTAAATTTAATGGGCTGGAAAACCGATGACCAATGGCCTGAAGACCTTGATCAATGTGTGATGATTGCAGCACCACATACCAGTAACTGGGACGCGCTATATGCACGTTTGGCCTTAAAAGCATTAAAAGTGAATGTGCGTCTGACCATTAAAGACAGCTATATGAAATTTCCATTTGGGCCTTTTGTACGTGCGATGGGTGGAATTGGTATTGACCGTCGTCCTAAACAACCGGGTGAGCCACGTCCAAGCATGGTTCAGGTCATGACAGATCTATTTAACCAGCATCCTAAACTGGTGATGCTGGTTACACCAGAAGGTACACGCGCCCGTCAGGAACAATGGAAAACTGGTTTTTATCACGTGGCGATCAATGCGGGTGTGCCGATTGCGCTGGCTTATATGGATTATGCAAAAAAAGAAGCGGGTGTTGGTAAAATCATTTATCCAACAGGAAATTATGAACAGGATATGGCTGAGATCATGACGTTCTATGCCAATATTGAACCTAAATTCCCTGAAAAATTCAGTATTGATCAACGCTATTTTTAATTTCAGGAAAAATAAAAGCAGAGGGATGGACTCTGCTTTTCTGTACGATATATAAATACCGAATTTAATTTTGATTCTCTTCAGATAAAATTCCCCCCAGATTCTGGCAGGCATCTTTATAAAGATTGTATTGCTGTTCTACCACTTCATATAAAGGCAGGTCAAAAAGCTCTTCTCCTTGATGATATTGCTCAATATAAGACTCGACCTTGGTTTTGCTGCTGTACAGCATGTGTTGATAATAATCCGTCATACTACTGTGTGGCATTTGCGCTGTATCAATCTTGGCACAATTGAAGTTTTGCAGAAGCTGTTCTGACTTTTTAAGATCATTGGACATACAACCTGCCAGTAACATGCTACTGAGCAATGCCGTTAGGAGTTTCATAGAAAATAGATGAACTTTGATGGGGAGCGCACTATTGTAGAAGTAAATGCGCTATGCAAAAGTAGTTTTATTCAACAACTGGTCAAAAAATAGAAGAATAAAATTCAGAATCTCATTCTTCCTTGGCGATCTTTAACCTTTAACCAGTCCGCCATCGACAATCAGGTTTTGACCTGTCACTGCACGTGAATAAGGTGACAGGAACATTAAAATAGCAGACGCAAATTCTTCAGGTGTAATCACGCGACGTAAAGGAGTGGATTGAGCAATCAGGTCAAAGACAAAGTCAGGCGTTGCTTTACTTGCATCTGTAGTTTGCAGTAATCCGCCTGAAAGCATGTTCACGTTAATCCCATACTGACCCAGGTCTTGCGCAGTAGTTCGGGTAAAGGCCAATAGCGCCGCTTTCCCAGTCGTATAATCATGATAAGGAACGACAGGGTTTTGAACCAGGTTAGTCCCAATATTCACGATACGACCAAAATGTGCCTGTTTCATATCTTCTAATGCAGCTTGCGTCGTATTTAAACAGGCTTGAACTGCTCCACTAAACTGACGGGCCATGCTTTCCCAGGTCAGATCTTCAACTTTAGGTCGCTCATCGCCATTAAACTCAAACTGCACCAGCGCATTATTAATGACGGAATGGATGGCTTCTCCAAAATGGGCCTTGCTGGCAGTGAATAAAGCTTGTACCTGATCAGCTTGTGTTACATCTGCCTGACAGGCAAAGACCTGATCAGGATACTGATTTTGCAAAGCTTCAGCTTGGGTTTTGCTGCTATGGTAATTTACTACCACACGTGCACCTTCCTGAATCAGGAGCTGGGTAATGGCTAGTCCCAATCCACGAGCACCACCAGTCACAAGGACAATTTGATCACGAATTTGCATTGCTTATATCCGCCTGAGAATCATTCGGGCTAACATAACAGCAATAGGGCTGAAAGCAAAGTGATGTAAGGTTTTAGAGCTGCTCTATCGCGCAAATGAGTCAATGCCTTCCTTGATCAGGAGAAAGCAGCCCGAGCTGAAGAGCAAGCTTAAGACAATCTGTTTAAAACGTAATTCTGAAATTCGATGAAACAGACATGCGCCTAAAATAGCGGGAATACTTACAGCTAGAATGAGTACCGCCATATAGGGAAGGTGAGTCTGATTTAAGGTGCCTTGCAGTAAATAGGCGGCCAAGGTAAACACCTGTATGGCAAAATTAAAATGACGCAATATATAGCGCTGCTGTTCTTTCGGTAGTTGCTTTAGCATTAACCAGGCAGATGGCACAGAACCACAGAATCCCCCTAAACCTCCTAAGATGCCGCCAACCAAACCAATCCCTGCATCCGCAGTTTTACCTGAATGTTGAATCAATTTAATCTGTGGATTAAGCAACATCAGTGGACACCAGATCACGAGAAATATACCAAGCAAAATACGAAAAGTACTCGCTTCAACGATATTCAGTAACCAGGTGCCGAGTGGGACACCGATCAGACCAGCAATTAAATAAGGTAGATATAAGGTTCGGTGCAGATGAGGAAGTTTAGGCTCATTAGATAATGAAATGAGGTGACTCCACACCGAGGCAAAAACTACTAAGGGTGCAGCAAGTTGAGGACTTAATCCCCATACCCAAAATGACATGGCAATTAATGCAAAAGCAAAACCGGTAAGTCCCTGTACAAATCCTGCGATAATTGCACCAAGAATAAAGAGTAGCCAGGTCATAAAAATCAGGGCATTGGAAAAGTCTGTAGTATTCAAAATATGGCGAGAAAAACCAAGCAGATCCTTAGCTGTATTTGTGCGAATCTAAGTGTAAATATGCATAAATGATTTTTATTACATCCGAGACAAATCCTTCAATTAAGTATGGAAAATGAACAAAATCATACAAGAGTGCAACAATGGCTCCGCGTACTCTTCATGAAATCACTTGATACTAATTGAGTGCGGTATAGAGGTGATGAACATGAAAAAAATGATATTACTGTCATCTGTATTGGCAGTAGCGCTAACAGGCTGTGTGGTTGATCCTTGGGATGAAGGTTATCGCGGTCATCATGATCGTAATGGACATTATGATCGGGATCGTGGTGATAAGGATTGGAAAAAACATAAAGATCATCGTGACTGGAAACGTGACAGAGGCGATCGGGACTGGCGTCGTAATCGTTAACCGTTACCTTCCATTTATAAAAAAGGATTCCTTAAAGGAAAGAATCCTTTTTTATTTAAGTATTTAATATAAGTAAGTCTTAAGCTGCTTTTTTCTGATACAGCCCTGCGCGTACTGTGCCGGCTTTGGTATTTTTGACTAAATGCCATGAACTTGGTAACTTCAATGTACTCAGTTCACGATCGGCTTCTACATAGATAAAACCATCTTCTTTGATCAGTGGATCAGCCTGAGTAGCCAAACTTTCCCATAGGTCCAGACTATACGGTGGGTCTAGAAAGACCAGATCAAACTGCTGTTTCAGGCTGGTTAATGCTTGTTGTGCTGTCGCAATTTTAAGTTGCGCACGTGCTTTGGTGACTTTGAGTAATTCCAGATTTTGGGTGAGGAATTGCGCCTGAGTACGATCCGGCTCAATCATCACCACTGAAGCTGCACCACGTGATAATGCTTCAAAAGATAAAGCACCTGAACCGGTACACAGATCCAAGACACAGGCATTCTGGACATCCCACATCAGCCAGTTAAATAAAGTTTCACGCACACGATCAGGTGTGGGGCGTAATCCTTCGATACTGGCAAAAGCCAATTGACGGCGTTTCCAGTCACCACCAATAATTCTAAGTTGATTTTTCATGAATTATTCCTGATCGTCATTGGCTGAAGGGGTAGAGCGAGAAGTTGCAGGTTGCGGATTGTTTGGCTGTGCGTGGGTCGCCTGACCGCCTTCTTGGGTTGGGGTCGCATTCGGATCAGCACTTAACAGATTCGGTCCACTTGGCAATTCGCCCGGTTTAATACCTGCTGTCATGAGACCGCCACTAATTTGATGGCCGGCAGGGTGAATCGGATTTTTATCGCGAGACAGTAACCAGTAGTCAAATAACGGTTTAGCCAGTTGCGCAGCAGAACCCCCATGTCGGCCATTTTCCCAGACAACGACTACTGCAATTTCAGGGGCTTCAGCAGGTGCAAAACCAACAAATAGACCATGATCCAGCTGGCGTTCAGTCAGCAGGGCTTCATTATAGCGCTTACCTTGGGCAATACTTTTTACCTGTGCCGTACCGGTTTTACCTGCGATTTGATACATCGGCGTGCGGATTCCGCGACCTGTCCCTGACTGAACCACATCGATCATCGCATCACGCATTTTGATCCAGTCATCTGGTTGACCATTAAAGTCGATTTTACCATTAGGGGCATTATGTACTGTAAAAGGTTTGGCACCTTTACTTTCACGCAGTACGTGAGGCGTAACATGTGAGCCTTGATTTGCTGTAATAGCAGTTGCCATAGCGAGCTGTAATGGTGTGGCGGTAAATGCACCCTGACCAATACTCACCGAAATGGTTTCACCACGTGACCATTTGGATTTACGGGTACGCATTTTCCATTCAGGACTTGGGTATAGACCAGAGCTTTCACTTGGCAGATCGACACCAGTTTTTTCACCAAAGCCAAACTGGCGCATCCATGTGTTCATTTTTTCAATGCCCATACGGAACGACAAAATGTAGAAGAAGGTATCGCACGAGACCACTTGCGATTTATGCAAGTTGACTACGCCGTGTCCTGACTTTTTCCAGTCGCGGAATTTATGCGAATCGCCCGGAAGTGTGAAATAGCCGGGATCGGAAATTGCTGTATCCCAATCGACCAAGCCATAATGAAGGCCACCCAGGCCAAACATCGGTTTAATGGTCGAACCTGGAGGATAGGCCCCTTGAACCGCACGGTTATAGAGTGGCTGATCCAAACTGTCACGAAGGCCTGAATAGTCTTTGCTACTAATCCCGGTGACAAATAAATTAGGGTTAAAACTTGGACTGGAAACCAGCGCCAGAATTTCACCTGTACGTGGGTCAATCGCGACAATAGCACCACGACGACCGGCCAGTTGTTCAGTGGCAATGGTTTGTAGACCATAATCCAGTGATAAATACAGATCATTACCGCGTACCGGCTCTTTACGGCCTAAGTGACGCAGAACATTACCGAAAGCATCAGCCTCAACAGATTCATTACCCGGCACACCATGTAATAAATCTTCATAGTATTTTTCTACCCCGATTTTCCCAATCAGGTTAGATCCGGCATAGAGGTCCTTATCAATTTCTTTGAGTTCTTTGTCATTAATACGGCCAACATAACCAATCACATGCGCGAAGAGTTCACCATGCGGATAATAACGGGTCATCTGCGTTTCAATATTGACGCCCGGAAATAGATATTTCACCTCACTAAAACGGGCAATATCATTTTCATTCAGATTCAGCTTGATCGATACCCGCTCAGTTTTACGCGCCGTCTTGATTCGTGCCTGAAAACGTTCAATATCTTCTTCAGTTAATTCTAGAATCGGTGTAAGACGTTTCAATGTATCATCAATATCCTGCACATCAGCGCGGCTTAAGGTAGCTGTAAAAACCGGGTAATTATCGGCAAGTAAAATACCGTTACGATCATAAATATAACCGCGTGCTGGCGCTAAGGGCTGCAGACGAATACGGTTCTGGTCAGAAGCCGTAGAGAAGGTTTCAAAATTAAAAATTTGCAAATAGGCATAGCGGCTGACCAGCAGCAGCATAAAGAAAACCACAATACCGACAGAGATCCAGACCCGACTGCTATAGATGCGCTTTTCTTGTTGTGCATTTTTTAAAGGAAAGTGCTGCTTCATACGCGATCGACTTAAGACCAGAGGGAAAGGAATCAAAGTGGAGTATTCTAGCGCAACTGTACGGGATTTGATAATGGAAAACTGGCTGTAGCAATTCCTGTGTTTAAACTTTGACTTTGCAGACATGAAAATTGTAAAGTGCTGTGTACAAGAGTTTTAATAATTCTGATAAAGTCAAAATTAAATAAAAATAGGACTCTACCAAAAACTATAATTAAGGAAGATGGTGAAGGAATGAACAAAGTTTACCCTTTGTTGGCATTTGCATTCTTTGCAAATGGGGTATATGCACATGATCAAGTGAATAATACGACAAACAGAACTGAGGATCGTGAGCCTAAAGCATTTAATGTTGGGGTCGGTTTTACCCAGAAACTTATCCATCTAAACACTGAATGGGTGAATCCTTATGGGATTGCTTATGTGAAAGGTGGTGCTTTTCTCAACGATGATCGTACAGTTGGAGCACAAGTTGGCTTTCGTTATCCTGCACACCTCACCGGCAAGGACAAAAATGGTTATTATGTAGGGGCTTATGCCGGTCATATCGATAGCAAACAGGTTGATGGCAAATACGAAAGCCGTTTAGGTGGGGGCATTGATCTGGCGTATGTTTTGCTTAGTTCAGAACGGATCAGCAGTTTTAGTATCGGTATTGGGGCGGGGGAGAAATTACAGGACAGTAATGGTCGCGTTGTAGCCGAAACTGAACCCAGACTACAATTCTCCTATACTTTAAGTATCGGTTTATAGACAAAATATTCAACTTTATTAATACCTGTATTCTGTGAACAAAAAATTAAATATGGAATTTATGCATGCTTGAGTACGTCAATGAATTGTGGCAAGCCTTCTTGAATCGCCCAGATTTTTGGGCAGTGCTCAGCATTATCCCGGTGACCGCATTCGTAACATGGGCTCACGTGTGGATGGCGCTAAAAATGGTGTTTTATCCAATTAATTTTTGGGGTTTTCATGTCGGGCCTGTTCCTGTTGGCTGGCAAGGTATTGTGCCGCGTAAAGCTGGAAGAATCTCAGGAATTATCACGGATAATACCTTGTCTAAATTGGGTTCTATCCAAGAGTTCTTGCAGGCAATGGATCCGGATGATATGGCACGTATTATCGGGGAACAGGTCGGTTTTGAACTGGAACATCTGATTGATGAAGTCATGATGGACCGAAATGCGGTGTTATGGGAAAACTTGCCTTATTCAATCAAGCGCCGTATTTATGCCCAAGCCCATAAACAGCTGCCACAGGTATTAAAAGAATTGGTGACTGAACTGACCATGAACGTCGAGTCACTAGTGGATATGCGCGACATGGTGGTAAGTCAAATGGAAGGCGATCGCCGTTTAATGGTGCGCATGTTCCTGAAAGTCGGACAGAAAGAAATCAACTTTATCTGGCATATCAGTGCCCTGATCGGGATGTTCTTTGGCCTGTTCCAAATGGTGGTCTGGTTTGTGGTGCCATGGCACTGGACCGTACCGTTCTGGGCGGCTATCTGGGGCTTCCTGACTAACTGGATTGCGATCTGGATGGTATTTAATCCGGTAGAACCGCATTATATTAAATACCCGCAATTCTTTAAGCGTACGGCCGATCACAGATTCCCTTGGATCAAGCCGGTGATTCCAAGAATTGGCACCTATAACATACAAGGCGCATTTATGAAACGTCAGGAGGAAGTCTCTGACGTATTTGCAAGTGTGGTCACAGAAGATCTGATTACGCTAAAATCGATCATGACAGAAATGATGTATGGTGGTAAAAAAGATAAAACCCGCCGTATTGTCAAACGTCATATTAACGAAATTATGGAAACACCGCTGGTTCGAACCTCTTTACAGTTGTCTTTAGGGCCAAAAGAGTATGCAAAACTCAAGACAGACTTGATCGATCGCTCGATTGAAATTACGATGGTGCCTGTAAGCGACCCTGCGTTTAATGCGAGCCGTGCACAGAAGATCTACCAAATGTTTAGAGACCGCATACGTGATTTGACGCCTAACGAGTTTCAGAATCTATTACGTCCTGCTTTTCAGGAAGATGAATGGATCTTGATTGTCCTGGGGGGAGTTACCGGTTTTGTTGCGGGTTTAATCCATTTGTTTGTGGCTTTCTTATAATTAGATGCCAAAGAGCAGCACACGTTTTGGTCGTGTGAAGCTGGGTATCTTATACATAGTTAAAAAATGAGGATGTTTATATATGCGCATTATCTTACTCGGACCACCTGGAGCAGGTAAAGGTACACAAGCTCAGTTGATCTGTAAGCGCTACAATATCCCACAAATTTCAACCGGTGATATGCTCCGTGCTGCAATTCGTGAAGGAACTGAATTAGGTCTACAAGCTAAAAGCGTCATGGACAATGGCGGTTTGGTTTCTGATGAATTGATCATTGGTCTGGTCAAAGAGCGTATTGCACAACCTGACTGTGCAAATGGCTGTATCTTTGATGGTTTCCCACGTACGATTCCTCAAGCTGAAGCGCTGGAAAAAGAAGGCATTGCAATTGATCATGTAATTGAAATTGATGTGCCGGATGAAGAAATCGTTCAACGTCTATCTGGTCGTCGTCAACACCCGGCGTCTGGTCGCGTTTATCACATCGTTTACAACCCGCCAAAAGTGGAAGGTAAAGATGATGAAACTGGTGAAGATCTGGTACAACGTCCAGATGACCAGGAAGAAACTATTCGTCGCCGTTTAGGTTCATACCACACTGAAACTGAACAGCTGGTTGGCTTCTATCAAGGCCGTGCAGCTTCAGGCGAAAATGCACCGACTTATGACAAGTTAAACGGTCTACGTCCAATCGAAGAAGTTCAAAAAGATCTTTTCGCGATTCTGGATCAAGCAAAATAATCGGTTTCCGATCATTTTGACTTTCAAAGAGCCCTAAGTCATATTAGGGCTCTTTTTATTGTATTGTTCAAAAGGATCTGCTGTGAAATTTGCTGTATTGGGATTGATGATTGTATTTCTGGCAGTACTGTTTGCGCTGTTCTATGTGAGCTTTAAGATGTTAAAAAAAGTACGCCAGGAAGAACGTGCTGAAAATGCGGGTAAGGTGCCTGAGCGTCAGCTGCATCCTAAATTACAGGCAGAGCTTGAGCAAAAGCGCAAGCAAGAACAGGCTGAGCAAAATAAAAAATAAAAAACTTTTCGAGTACTTAAATTAAAAAGCTGAACCTAGCGTTCAGCTTCAATATTTTTCACCGGAATTGCGCGACCTGCGCCAAATTCAAAACGGTCTGGCCAGTTACAGACATCGGCGACCACACATTCATGACACTTCGGTTTACGTGCGATGCAGCAATAGCGACCATGTAAAATCAACCAGTGATGTGAATCAATAATAAATTCTTTTGGAATCACTTTGACCAGACGATGCTCGACCTCAAGCACGTTTTTACCCACCGCCAAACCGGTACGGTTACCAACACGAAAGATATGCGTATCCACAGCCATGGTCGGTTGACCAAAGGCGGTATTCAGCACCACATTCGCCGTTTTGCGTCCTACACCCGGTAAAGCTTCCAGATCTGCACGATTGTCCGGTACTACGCTGTTATGCTTCTTGATGAGTATTTCACAAGCTTTAATGACGTTCACAGCTTTGGAATTATACAGGCCAATCGTTTTAATATATTCCTTCAGCCCATCCACACCGAGTGCATAAATCGCTTCCGGTGTATTGGCGACCGGAAACAGTTTATCGGTGGCTTTATTGACGCTCACATCCGTAGCTTGGGCAGACAGGGTCACTGCAACCAGTAATTCAAATGGACTGGAATAATTCAATTCAGTTTTTGGATTCGGACGCTGCTCACGCAGGCGCTCAAAGAAAGTCTGAATCTGTTTTTTAGTCATGTTTTTTACAGGCTTAGCTGTTACTGTAGTCATGATCTTATCCCTGTAAAGCCTGTAATTGCTGCATCAGTTCTTCAAGTTGCAGACGTTTGCGTGCATCCTCACGGACCGAAAGCTGTTTTTCTAACTTTTTGATTTGTGTACGTAATTTTGCAAGTTCAATCGTGGTTTTGGCATCAAGTGTAACCACTTCATCGGCTGGTTTTTTCACGATTTCAATGGCTGGAACCTGATCGACCTGAGCAGAGAACTGGGCAAATAGGGCAGTATTAATCTCGGCACGAACGACAGGGCCCTTACGGTCAATGCGACGTTTTTCTTCGCGTTGAATATGCGCATAGTAACGTTTACGCAAGTCATCCTGTTCAGCAATACGCTGAGCTTCAGTTGGCAAAGGCTGAAGATCTTCGACCAGATCAATACAGTCTACCGGGCAAGGCGAAATGCAGAGTTCACAGCCGGTACACAAGTCAGTGAGCACAGTATGCATTAATTTACCTGAGCCAATAATCGCATCGACCGGACAGGCACTGATGCATTTGGTACAACCAATACATTCATCTTCACGAATGATGGCTTTCATGCGCTGAGGACGACCATTCGTCTGAATGGGCCAGACACTTTCTTCAGCGGGCAGTTTAGAACGATTTAACAATGTTGCCAGAGCATCAGCGACGGGCTGTCCACCCGGTACACATTTATTGGCATCTTCGCCCTCAGCAATGGATTGAGCATAGGGCAAGCAGCCATCACGATGACCACATAAACCGCACTGGGTTTGGGGCAATAAAGCATCAATAGACTGGACTAGAGAGATCTGCGAATTCATGAATAACCTAGGCTGCTCGGGCTGAGCCTTAGAGTGAATGAAACAAAATATGTCAATTTAACAATTTTAACATGTTTTTAAGGAACTAAGTTATGCACGATTAAAGGTCACTTTGTGCATTATTATCAGGCATAAATTAACAATTAAGCATTGATTCAATTGGCATTTAAGCACACAGAAAAAATATTCATAATCAATATAAATAATTGTTATCAAATTAAATTTAAACTATTTTTCAAAAAAGTATTGTAGATTAGTTACAAAAGATATTTAATATTTTGCGCCAAAATTTAACATTGATTGTAAATTTGACCAATTTTGATCCATTTTCTGCTGAGGATTAAGCGTTGAAATACAACACACTTAATGAGTTCCTAGATTACGTAAAATCACGTGATGCACATCAACCCGAATTTCTTCAAGCTGTAGAAGAAGTGATGACCAGTTTGTGGCCATTCATTGAAAAGAATCCACAATACGCAGCACATGGTTTACTAGAACGTCTAGTTGAACCTGAGCGTGCGATCCAGTTCCGTGTTGCTTGGGTAGATGACCAAGGTCAAACACAGGTTAACCGTGCGTTCCGCGTACAGTACAACTCAGCGATTGGTCCATTCAAAGGTGGTATGCGTTTCCACCCGTCAGTGAACCTTTCTATTTTGAAATTCCTCGGTTTCGAGCAAACTTTCAAAAATGCCCTGACTACATTGCCTATGGGTGGTGGTAAAGGCGGTTCTGATTTTGACCCTAAAGGCAAATCAGAAGGCGAAATCATGCGTTTCTGCCAAGCGTTAATCATCGAGCTTTATCGTCATCTTGGTTCTAATACAGATATCCCAGCGGGTGATATCGGTGTGGGTGGCCGTGAAGTTGGTTACATGGCTGGTATGATGAAAAAACTCAGCAATGACACTTCATGTGTATTCACTGGTAAAGGCCTGACTTTCGGTGGTTCTCTGGCTCGTCCAGAAGCAACTGGTTACGGTACAGTGTATTTCGCTGAAGAGATGCTGAAAACTCGTGGCGAAAGCTTCAAAGATAAAGTGGTAACAATCTCTGGTTCTGGTAACGTTGCCCAGTACGCTGCTGAAAAAGCAATGTTCCTGGGGGCTAAAGTTGTTTCTCTATCTGACTCTGCGGGTACTGTTCACGTTAAAGACGGTTTCACTGAAGAGCTTCTTGCTGAAGTGATGGAACTGAAAAACATTAAACGTGGCCGTATTTCTGAATTTGCATCTAAACACGGTTTTGAATACCTTGAAGGTCAACGTCCTTGGGGTATCAAATGTGATATCGCGCTTCCATGTGCGACTCAAAACGAACTTGATGCGAATGATGCAGCAGCGCTTCTTGCAAACGGTGTAATTTGTGTTGCTGAAGGCGCGAACATGCCTTCTACACTTGAAGCAGTTGAGAAATTCGTTGAAGCGAAAATCCTTTATGCTCCAGGTAAAGCATCTAACGCCGGTGGTGTAGCAACTTCTGGTCTTGAAATGTCTCAAAACGCATTGCGTTTAGGCTGGACTTTCGAAGAAGTTGACGAACGTCTGCATGCGATCATGAAAGAAATTCACCGCAACTGTGTGAAATACGGTACTAAAGAAGACGGTACTGTAAACTATGTAGACGGCGCAAACATCGCTGGCTTCGTAAAAGTTGCTGATGCAATGCTTTCTCAAGGCGTATTCTAAGTCTGACTTAGTTTAAGCTTTAAAAAACCGAGGTGAATGCCTCGGTTTTTTTATGTTCAGATTTTATCTTTAAAGAGCGCCTTTAACTGTTTCACGCTCTACCGCCATGTCGAATACATAGGCATATTTAGACTGGTCAGCTGCCGGATTTTTAATTTCATAACGTTTTACCCGAATAATCTGACGCTCATTCGGTGTATGCTGAAAACCTTCAATCTGATCGTAAAATAAAGTCCAGTCTTTATCGACCTGAGTCTTTAAACCTTTTTCATCATACTTAATTTCTTTCACCTGTAAGCAGGTTTGCTGAGCTACACCCGTACAGGCTTTAGTCTGTGGCGAAACTTCCAGGAAAATGGTTTCTGCCTGACCTTGGTATTTGGTTTCCGGTGTCATTTTTCCGGTAAAGACATATTTTTGACCATCAGCTGTAGTAATACTCAGTTTCGGCTGATTGGCATCACTTAGATCCAGACTAAACGGAATATCACGCTTTTGCAGAAGCTGGCTGATAAAACGTTCCTGTTCCATTAATGGTGCATCACACGCCATCATGGTGCCCATCATGTCACCCGTACTCAGGGTATTATCTTTAACAGTCCAACTCGTGCCAAGGCCATTACAGCCAGAAGCTACACTCAGTCTGCCTTGCTGATCAAAGCTCAGAACAATCGGGCGTTGCAGCCCACGATCAAGTTCCCAAGTATAAGCGGGCAAAATTTGTGTAGGCGTTTTTAATGTAGTGGATAGAGTAGAAATAGCCGGATCTCCTGAAGTGGCAGGAAGATGTGAAGATTGACATGCAGTTAAAGCCAAAGGGAGCAGGGCAAGCGCAAAAATACTGAATTTCATTGGTTTATATTCTATGTGCTAAAGTTTCAACGTGATTATAATCAAGAGATTAACAAAAAATATGGATACAAAACGTAGCTTTTGCTAACAAAATGTATCCAAATTAAAAAGTCGGATATTAAATAGTTGGAGTTAACTGTCAGTCAAAACGGTAAATATCCATTCCCAAAGCGCCCATCGTAAAACTGCTATGCACGATACTGAAACGGTTGCCGGTGCCCATGGCAAAGAATAGCGGCGCAAAGTGTTCCAGCGTTGGGTGATTACGTTTTAACTGAGGAATAGACTGCCAGTCCAGAACGGCATCAAAATCGCTATGGGTTAATTTATTGGCCACATAGTTGCGGAAGGCCGATGCCCATTCCGGAACTTCATCGCTATTTCCCTGCCAGGACAATTCACGTAAATTATGGGTAATGCTCCCTGACCCGATCAGGAAAACCTGCAGCTCACGAAGGGGCGCCAACGTCTGGCCAATCTTGTAAATCTCTTCTGCACTCATCGACATTGGTAAAGAAATTTCAACTACCGGGATATCTGCTTCCGGATACATATGTAATAGCGGCATCCAGACGCCATGATCACGCGGACGGGTGCTGTTGGCATGTGCAGAGAACCCGGCATTGGCCAATAAGCCCAAGACTTGCTCAGCCAGCTCTGGATTGCCAGGAGCAGGATAGCGTAACTCATATAACTCAGGTGGAAAGCCACGGAAGTCATGCCAGGTTTCAGGACGAATACCTGTATTGACTTCCAGAGCTTCACTTTCCCAATGTGCCGACATAACAATAATGGCAGTTGGACGTGGCAGATTCAGGCTTAAACGGTGCAATGCCGGGCCAACCTGCTCAGGATTGAGCGCGAGCATAGGGGAACCATGAGAAATAAATAAGCCGGGCAAAGTCTGTAAGTTCATAAGTCAAACCACATTAATTCAATGTTTTAATCATGCAATAAAAAGAGAAGCAAAGGCAGGGGGGATTGTTCAACAAAACGTTGCATAATCAGAACGCATCAACAGATCAGCCTGCACGGTGATAAGGATGATTATGGTTGATGCTCATGGCGCGATACAGTTGTTCAATCAGCATTACACGGACTAGCGGATGTGGCAAGGTGAGTTTAGACAGGGACCAATGCCAGGCTGCTGCTTTTCGGACTGCTTCAGAATGGCCATCTGGCCCACCAATCGCCAAGGCAATATCATGACCTTCCAGCATCCAGCCTTTCATGGTTTCAGCCAGTTTTTCCGTACTAAACTCACGGCCACCGACTTCTAGTGCAATCAGGACTTCATTCTGTTTTAAGGCATTTAAAATACTGTCACCTTCAATATTCCGGTATTTCAGAATATCGGCTTCAGAATCGTTTTTGCCCCGTTTTGCCATTGGCAATTCAACCACCTGAGTCTGTACAAAAGGCTGAATACGTTTGAAATAGTCTTCAAAGCCTGTCAGCACCCAAGCCGGCATTTTCTGGCCGATGGTTAAGATACGGATTTTCATAGAACTGGATCAATAATTAGATACTTCATTATAACGATCAAACAACACGAAGTTGAGCTAGGGAAACAAATTGAAATTGAAATCATGAATTTAATGTTGCTTTAATATCCATAATTCAAGTATCCGCTTGATAATAAAGGAATGGATAATAAGAAATGCGGACCAGTCTCATTATTAAAAGATATTGTACTTTTCTACTAATTATTCTCGGTTTAACCAGTTCAGGCATGAGCTTTGCTGCACCTGCAAATTTTTCCTCTAAACAGGCACAGACAGAACATCTGGAACTGTTTATCAAACAAATTATCAGTGTAGATGAATACCGGAATTTTAAAAATACCAGTGAATTAAACCGGGTCTCAGCATGGCTCAAAGAACAGATGCGTTTACTTGGCATTCCTTGCCAATTTCAAAACTATATTGTAAATAGCCTAAGCTATAGAAATGTGGTGTGTCAACTGAATGCCAAAGCCAAAACCAAACTGGTTATTGGCGCGCATTATGATGTCTTTAGTGATCTGTATGGAGCAGATAACAATGCTTCCGGTGTAGCAGGGGTACTGGAAACAGCTCGATTATTGGCCTTACAAAAGTCAAAACTCAAACATAATATCGAGTTTGCTTTCTATACACTGGAGGAGCCACCCTATTTCAAGACTGAACATATGGGAAGCTATCTACATGCCAAAGCTTTAAAGACCCAGAAAAAGAAAGTGAAAGGTGTCATTATTCTGGATTCTATTGGCTATTATGATGAAAATCTGGTGCAGACCTATCCGACAGGTTTGAAATGGATCTATCCACGGCATGGCAACTTCATTGCTGCGATTGGACATTTGGCATCAGCCGGTTTGACAGGAGATTACTGTTCATCCATGCAACGTTTCAAGCGTCTGGACTGTCAGCGTTTTGTCAGTCCGGCATTCGCTCAGGACATGAATTTTTCTGGTTATCTGAATTATGCCAAGTTTAACTATTCAACTATGCTGATTACAGACACAGCCCATTATCGTAATCCTTACTACAATACCGAGCAGGATACCTTAGATAAACTGGATCTGACCAAGATGGCTCAGGTCGTGAATGGTTTGGTTGATATGGTGATTCGTCTTTAAAATTATCTTCGTCTGGATACAAAAACACCCTGCCAGAGCAGGGTGTTTTTCGAAGCCTTTAGGTCTTAATGACGTGCAGCTTTAGCTTCTTCACTTGCTTTCACAATTGGTGGTTTCACCAGTGCTTTCGGCATATCGATCAAAGCCAAAGGTAAAATCTCATCAATCGATTTCACAGCTTTGATTTCTAGGCCTTCTTTTACATTCTCAGGAATTTCCGCAAGGTCGCGAACATTTTCCTGTGGAATGAACACCAGTTTGATGCCACCACGGTGCGCAGCAAGCAGTTTCTCTTTCAAGCCACCGATACGCATTGCACGGCCACTTAAGCTGGTTTCACCTGTCATCGCAATATCTGGACGAATCGCAATACCGGTGAATGCAGACACTAGGGCAGTGGTCAGAGCCAAACCTGCAGATGGACCATCTTTCGGAGTTGCGCCTTCTGGTAAATGCACGTGCACATCAGTTTCTTCGAAGCGGGAAGCTTCGATACCTAATTCAGCCGCACGGGTACGAACGACAGTCATGGCAGCGGTAATCGATTCTTTCATTACATCACCAAGTGAACCGGTGGTAATGAATTTACCTTTACCAGGTACTGCTGCAACTTCAATAGTCAGTAACTCACCACCCACTGAAGTCCAAGCCAAGCCGTTTACGCGGCCGATTTGAGCTTCTTCTTCCGCCATGCCGTAGTCAAATTTATGTGGACCCAAGTAGTCTGGAAGATTACCCGCATTCACTTCAACCTGAAGATTCTTAGCTTTCTTGCTAACCGCTTCTTTCACTACTTTACGTGCAATTTTAGACACTTCACGTTCAAGATTACGAACACCGGCTTCGCGAGTATAACGACGCACGATGTCACGAATCGCTTCCTCATGCACAGTCAACTCTTTAGCACGTAAACCATTATTCTTAATTGCTTTAGGAACAAGGTAACGATCAGCAATGTTAACTTTCTCTTCTTCGGTATAACCAGGCAGACGAATCACTTCCATACGGTCCAGCAGGGCCTCAGGAATATTCATGCTGTTGGCAGTACAGATGAACATCACTTCTGACAGATCAAGGTCCAGATCAAGATAGTGATCGTTGAACTTGCTGTTCTGTGATGGGTCAAGTACTTCAAGCATTGCAGAAGCTGGATCACCACGGTAGTCTTGAGCCATCTTGTCGATCTCATCGAGCAAGAACAGCGGGTTTTTCACGCCAACTTTGGTCAATGACTGCACGATCTTACCTGGCATCGCACCAATGTAGGTACGACGGTGACCACGGATTTCAGCTTCATCACGTACACCACCGAGGGCCATACGGACAAACTCACGACCAGTCGCTTTGGCAATCGATTCACCTAGTGAAGTTTTACCTACACCAGGAGGACCGACCAGACACAGGATTGGACCGCGTAATTTTTTCACGCGAGACTGAACCGCTAGGTATTCCACAATACGGTCTTTGACGTCGTCCAGACCATAGTGATCGGCATCCAGTATTTCCTGAGCTTTGTTCAGGTTAATGCTAACTTTGCTGGCTTTGTTCCATGGGGTATCCAGAATCACTTCCAGATAGTTGCGAACTACCGCAGCTTCGCTAGAGGCTGGTTGCATTGCTTTGAGTTTACGGAACTCAGATTCCGCTTTTTTACGCACATGCTCAGGCAGATCAGCTTCAGCCAGACGTTTTTCGATTTCCGCAACGTCATCTTCCGCACCGCCATTCATATCGGAAAGCTCGCGCTGAATGACTTTCATTTTTTCATTCAGAAAGTATTCACGCTGGTTTTTTTCCATCTGGCGTTTAACAGAGTCATGCAAAGTCTGTTCGATCTGCTGTTCTTCAGACTGTTGCAATAAATAAGTCATCAACTCAGTTAAATGTGCATCGAACTCGTCGTATTCCAGGAATTTCTGTTTCACTTCGATATTCAAAGGAACACGGGTCGCTACGAAGAATAACAATTGCAACAAGTCTTCGATTTTATTCGCAGCTGCAATCAGCTCACGAGCATTACGAAGTTTTGCTTCAGCATACTGAGCGAACAGGGCACGCAGCTCCTGCAAGCGCGTAGCTTGAGTTGTTTCATCGACTGATACAGTCATTGGGCTAAGTTCATGCTCAGCAGTCAAATACTCATTTTCATCAATGATGGTTTTGAGCTTGGCACGATACAGTCCTTCAATCAGGACTTTAATACAGTTTTCATCATTTTCGTGATTCACAACTTGCACAATCTTCGCGACAGTACCGTATTGATATAAGTTGTCGTGATCAATTTCTTCTGTAAGCGAATCTTTTTGCGCAACTACAAATACTAGATTGTCACTGTTACGAGCCACATCAACTGCATTGATCGATTTTTCACGACCGACAAATAGCGCAATTTGCATGTGTGGGTACACCACCACATCACGTAGCGCCAAAAGTGGTAATACACTTGGAACCTGAGGCTCTAAGGTTTCTTGATTCATAATAATTTCAGACATGGGCACTCCTAATGAGTGACAACGGTGTTGCCATGTTTTTAATAGTGATGGGTAATTTAAAAATTACAAGGGCTATAGCGACTAAATTGTATAAAAAATGACTAATTATGTGATTTTAAAGTACTTATGTATTTGGAAATACATCATTTAACGCTTAAAACGTTGTAAAAGTGTAGGCGTAAGCAGGGCATCTAAAGGCTGATCCCAAGCTTCTCGAGTTAAAGGCTGTTGGATCAGCTGAAAGTCATGCGCCAGTCCAAGACGAAAAGGGCGACGCGCTGCTGTTGCCAGCGTACGATCATAATAGCCACCACCCATACCAATCCGGGTACCATATTGATCACAGGCTAACAGTGGCATAACTAACAGATCCAGTTTTGAGACATGCAGCCCCCGTGTAGCCATGGGTTCACGCATTCCCAATCGATGATGAGCAAAACGCTGGGAACGATATTGATTCTGGTTGATTTCTACCCATGTGAGCTGTTGGTTCATATTGCAAATATTTGGGAGATAAACCCTTTTATGATGCTTAAAGCAGTATTCAATCAGCGCCTGAGTCCGAACCTCACCGAAAGCATCCAGATAAACCCCAACAGATTTGCTTGCATGAAATTCTGGCAAAGTCCGAATCATATTCAGGATACGTTGTTGAGTCTGTTTCTGGGTAAAACGAGAGAGTTGACGGCGCTGTTTACGTAGCTGTTTGCGAAGTTCGGAAAGATTCATCGTCGTCATAAATATGGTCTTCAGGATTTTAAGGCATTAGATTAATAAAATGCCATAACTTAAATAGAGGGTAGCAACATAACGAGTATTATAGGCATCTGTATGAATTTTTGATTAAATTTTAAAAATAATGAAACATTTATGATGAGTTAATCGATCTATGTTTAGACTAGTCAATTTTTTAAAGGACGAAAAAAGGTACGGGTATAGGACACTAAACCAGGAAAAATGCAATAAATTTAAGAATTAGAAAAGAAGATAAATGATGAAATATTTTGAGAAAAATAGAAGCACTCCGAGGATGCCGCTGCATGTCATTACCCTTGAACCCTAAAGTTCAAGGTGGACGAGACGCATACTTGCTGGGTTTCCCATACCGGATGGGCATACACTCTAAATATGCAGAACTCAATCCTAAGATTTAAATATCGGCTCAGGGGAATCTGACCCGCTGGCGAACATCTCAGAGTTAGACTAAGTATAAACGATAATGTTGATGTGGCAACTCTATGCTGTTCGTGAACTGTAAACAGTTTAGTCGAACGACCGAAGTTTAAACAAAAAACTCGATTATTCAGTTAGTTCTTCAACTTCTTGCAAAATAGTTTGTAACAAACGTTCGCAGTGTGCATATTGTTGCAGGGATTTATTCATCGTCAATACTTCCTGCATCAGTTCCAGTGCCACCATAATGATCAGTTTACTTGGTTCCATACGAGGTGCTTTACGGCGAAATTCATCGTATTTTTCATTGAGTAATTGCGCTGCACGTTGTAGTTCATCCTGCTGATCCGCAGTGGAGGCCAGACGGAAACTGTGACCCAATACCTTTAAGTCGATTGCGATTTGTTCACTCATGATGAAGCTTCCTCAGTCACTTCAGTAGGATGGGCCAATTGCTGAATTTCCTGTGCATTTTGATCCTGGGCTGTTCCCAAAATTGCCAGACGTTGAATAATGGCTTCAACTTTAGCTTTGGCATTTTCATTTTTCTGGGTAAGACGTTCAGATTCCTGATTCAGCCGCTGAATTTCCTGCTGGGCATGACGCTGTTCCAGCAATAACTTTTCTTTCAGCACGCGTAACTCATTGCGTTCAGCCAGAATTTCCTGAAAACGGTTCTTTAGATCAGTACAACTTTTTTCCAGACGGCTATAACGATCTGCCAGTGCTGTAGCATCCTGGTTTAAATGCTGAAACTGGTTACGTGATTCTGTCAGTTGCTGATTGAGGTTCTGGATTTCTTGTTGTTTTTGCGCAATAAAGCTATTTTTTTGTTCAATTTGAGTTTCATGTTGCACGCTTGAAGCCTCTTGCTTCTCACGTAAACTGGTATTCTCACTTTCAAGTTGTGCAAGTCGCGTTTTTAAAACGCCAATATGCACTTGTAGACGCTGTAATTCTTCTAACATATCGAGGTCGCACAGTGTTGCAAACAAAGGTAATATATAAAGCAGTATAGAGATTGGATAAACGAATGCAAGACGATATTTCAGGTTGGTCAGAATGGTACCGCAATTTTTCCTCAATTGAAGAAATTTCTAGCCCAAGCGAATTGCATGGTTTGCTTACCGGAATTGTCTGTGTCACTCAGGCACCTTCAAGTGATGAATGGGTACAGATTCTAGAAACGCTAGATGTTCCTGAACTGAACCCTGAAGCATTAGAATTGTTAACGGGTGAGGCAGAAGACATATTTCATGCGCTGTCTGAAGATGAGCTGGATTATCTGCCATTACTACCAGATGATGAGCATAGCTTGGCTGAACGCGTTCAGGCACTGGCTGACTGGTGTGCAGGCGTAGTGCTTGGTTTCGGTCTGGCTTCAGGGCATATCCGCAATGATGAAATGGAACTGATTGAACATTTACAAGATGTTGCAGCAGTCGAGTTTGAAGATTCTGATGACGATGCCGAAGGCGAAGAAAGCTATCAGGAGCTGTATGAGTTTGTTCGTCTGATTCCGGTAAGCCTGTCCGTCGGCCGTAAGAAACTAGAAGTTGAAGAAACACCTTTATTGCAGAAATTCACGCAAAAAGCACCTACTCCAGCTTCTGCAACTGAAGCGCAATCTGTAGTTGAAATTTTCTCGCCGAAACGTCCGAGTTAAGTTCAAGCGGTTCTAAACACAAATTAAAAAACGGTTCTGAAAACCGGCATATTTTTTGCTGATCCTTCTCATGATGATAGTAAATTAATCTGACCTGTTTTCAGGACCAAATTTTAAATAACAGTAGCAATTGATAAGAAGTAAGGTGTAATGAAGAAACTGACTCAAGCCGATTTTCAGGAACGTCGTGACATCCTCGCAGGGGAAATGGGATTACGTAGTATCGCGATTATTGCCACCAGCCCGGTTGCCCTGCGTAACCGTGATGCAGATTATAAATACCGCGCGGACAGCAGTTTCTTTTACCTGACCGGATTTGCTGAGCCTGAAGCAGTTGCAGTCATTGAAACTTTCGATACTGAAGAAGAAGGCTATACCTATAGCCTGTTCTGCCGTGAACGTGATCGTGAAATGGAAATCTGGAACGGCTACCGTGCCGGAGTAGATGGCGCCGTTGATGATTATGAAGCAGACGAAGCTTATGCGATTGATCTACTGGATGAGGAAATCCTCACCAAGCTTCAGAACAAAGACAAGCTTTTCTACCGGATTGGACACAATGCCGAATTTGATGCACGTGTAGCCAAATGGGTCGCAACAGCCAGTGGTGAAAGCCGCCGTGGTACTTCTGCACCGGCACAGATCATGCAGCTGGATCGTATCATTGATGAAATGCGTCTGCATAAAGATGAAAATGAAATTGAACTGATGCAGCTTGCATCAGATATTTCTGCAGAAGCGCATACACTGGCTATGCAGAAAGTTCGTCCAGGCATGATGGAATATGCTTTAGAAGCAGAATTAAATTATGTTTTTGGTAAAAATGGCTGTGTACCATCGTACAACAGTATTGTTGGTGGCGGTGAAAATGCCTGTATTCTGCATTATGTAGAGAATGACAAAGAACTGAAAGATGGTGATCTGGTTCTGATTGATGCTGCATGTGAATATCAGTTTTATGCTTCGGACATTACCCGTACTTTCCCGGTGAATGGTAAATTCAGTCCGGAACAAAAAGCTTTATATAATGTCGTACTGGATGCACAGATTGCTGCCATCAATGCAGTTCAAATCGGGAACTCTTATAAAGAGCCGCATAATGTGGCGGTTCGCATTCTGGTTCAAGGTTTACTTGATCTGGGGATTATGCAGGGAGATCTTGAAGAAATTATCCAGACGGAAAGTTTCCGCCAGTTCTATATGCACGGTACTGGACATTGGCTGGGTATGGATGTACATGATGTAGGTACTTATAAAGCCAACGGTGAATGGCGTGCATATGAAGAAGGTATGGTCGTGACAGTTGAGCCGGGTCTTTATATTGCGCCAGATGATGAAACTGTAGATGTTAAATGGCGTGGTATCGGAATCCGGATTGAAGATGATGTGGTTGCTACCAAAAATGGCCCGTTGGTGTTAACTGCAAAAGTTGTGAAAACCGTGGAAGATATTGAAGCCTTAATGGCCAAAGCACGTGCTGCTTAAATAAAAGATATAAAAAAAGCCGGTGATCTCATCGGCTTTTTTATTATCATAGGAAAAAGCTAAAAATTGACTCATTAAGGAAATTAATTTTTCTAATATATTGATATTAAAATGAGTATTTATAAGATTTTAAGAAAAAATGAATTAATTTCTTAGGGAATAAATTATCCAATGGCTACATAAAACAAAGATACTGTCGAGAAACATGAAAGACTTTTACTTACGTTAATCGCGACTTATTCAAATAAAATTAACTTTGTTAAAATTGAGAATTATAAGATGACAGGAATTCAACACAGCAATTGAGTTTTTAGCATCAAAGCAACATATTAATTCCGATTTCATTCTCATACTTGACCTGTTCCTTAAATAAACTCAAAGAAGAGCAGGAGAAAAATGATGAGACTAAATACGCTTGACTGGATTGCTTATGCTTTAGCGATTATTGGTGGCATCAACTGGGGTCTGGTTGGTGCGTTTAACTTTGATTTAGTCGCTGCCATCTTTGGTGAAATGAGTGCACTATCTCGAATTATCTATGTATTGGTTGGTTTGTCTGCCTTGTATCTGATCTATACTGGTACAAAATTGGGTCGACGTGATGTACATCATGAGTCTCAAGCTCGAGTAGTACGTTAACTGACTAAAAGTTAATTGAAGTCATTTATATTTTTTTAATTAACTGATTTCTATAACAGATTAGTTAATCTAAAAGATATAAAGGACATTTAACAGAAACGGAGCTTAAGCTCCGTTTTTAGTATTTAAATTTTTGATAATGCCTAAAGAGATCAAAAAATCTCTATAAGTTTTTTCTATCGACCGGATAAAAATACCTAAAGAAGTTAAATGGTTCTTTGCCTAATTTAATTAACCTTTTTTCTAAAACTAGATACGTAATAGAGCCTGCCAAGATCGAAGAGGTAATAAGTATAGAGCTAAATAGGTAAGGGTTTAATATATTGAGTTTGTTTAAAACCATAGCAACTGGGCTTAAAGTAAAAGGATGAATCAAATATAAAGAGTAAGATGAATCTCCAAGATGATTAAAGAATCTTAAAATTAGTGATTTAGTTTCTGTGATTAAGTCTTCTAAAGCTACGCATCCAACAAAAATGAAAAACATTGGGATCCCGATTTTTAATGATCTCAAAGTGATGAAATCAGGTAGTTTATAAAAGTTTTGATAGGCTAATAGGGAAGCACCGACAAGAATCATAAATATAGACATTAATCGGGAAAGACTAGTATTTTTTATAATGATAAATGCCAGAACGCCTAAAGCGAATTCAAGCAAAAGATTATGGGTTAAAAACATCAGAAATTCAGATTTTGGTTGGAGTATTAAACCTATAGCCACAACAACTGAAAAATATAGAATGATAAAAAGATATTTATATAAGTCTTTTAATAAAAAGATTAGGAAAAAAGAAAATATAAAATAATAATAAAATTCGTAGCTTAAAGTCCATCCATTATTAATTAAAAATTTACTGCCATTCGGAATTAAAAAGAAAGATTCGAAAATTCCTGTTTCACCACCGGATGAATTTATAAGATTTGGAGAAATCAGAAATACGATTAAAGCAAAAAAACTGAGAACCCAATAAAGAGGAATGATTCGGATGAATCGGTTTCTCATGAAATTTAGAAAATTAACTTTTTTATTATATGTTGTATAACACATAATAAAGCCAGAGATTATGAAAAATAAATCAACGCCAGAACCACCTATGTGATACCACTGAAGCGTATCAACACTGTATTGTTGTCCTTTAAAGGAGGTATGACTTATAACTACCATTAAGGCAGCAATCCCCCTAAGAAATTGCACTGAATAAAGCATAGTTATTATTTTATTAAAGTATTTAATTTAAACTACCATACTCAATGTTTGTCTAACAAATATACCTATTGAAAGACCGTGAATATTACTGATTATTTAATCTAAAATTATTACGGTTATTTTTATATAAAAGTAGCCTATTTTACGGGAATTCAGATATTCACTAGAGTTTTAGAAACTGGTAAAATTTGAATTTTTTATTAATTATTATTATTTATTAACCCGCTTTAAATATGTTTCAAAATTTTAATAAAAAGTAAAAGTACACTGCTTAATAAAAGAAATTCCAGAAACCATTAGATCTCTTTCATAAATCAAAAAACGATCTTCTTTTTGGTTAATATTTGCACTCCGGATTTCTTA
>NZ_VPAW01000062.1:0-1245 GCF_013419055.1 Acinetobacter sp. YH12108
TAAGTCAATGTTCTGATTTTCTGTTTTCTGGCAGATGGTGGGTCTGACAAGACTTGAACTTGTGACCCCACGCTTATCAAGCGTGTGCTCTAACCAACTGAGCTACAGACCCTCAGATACATCGTCATGAAGAACAACTTGTTGTGGATTCTTACCAATCGTCAATCTTTCGTTAAGGAGGTGATCCAGCCGCAGGTTCCCCTACGGCTACCTTGTTACGACTTCACCCCAGTCATCGGCCACACCGTGGTAAGCGTCCTCCCTAAGGTTAGACTACCTACTTCTGGTGCAACAAACTCCCATGGTGTGACGGGCGGTGTGTACAAGGCCCGGGAACGTATTCACCGCGGCATTCTGATCCGCGATTACTAGCGATTCCGACTTCACGCAGTCGAGTTGCAGACTGCGATCCGGACTACGATCGGCTTTTTGAGATTAGCATCTGCTCGCGCAGTAGCAACCCTTTGTACCGACCATTGTAGCACGTGTGTAGCCCTGGCCGTAAGGGCCATGATGACTTGACGTCGTCCCCGCCTTCCTCCAGTTTGTCACTGGCAGTATCCTTAAAGTTCCCACCCGAAGTGCTGGCAAATAAGGAAAAGGGTTGCGCTCGTTGCGGGACTTAACCCAACATCTCACGACACGAGCTGACGACAGCCATGCAGCACCTGTATCAGAGTTCCCGAAGGCACCAATCCATCTCTGGAAAGTTCTCTGTATGTCAAGGCCAGGTAAGGTTCTTCGCGTTGCATCGAATTAAACCACATGCTCCACCGCTTGTGCGGGCCCCCGTCAATTCATTTGAGTTTTAGTCTTGCGACCGTACTCCCCAGGCGGTCTACTTATCGCGTTAGCTGCGCCACTAAAGCCTCAAGGGCCCCAACGGCTAGTAGACATCGTTTACGGCATGGACTACCAGGGTATCTAATCCTGTTTGCTCCCCATGCTTTCGCACCTCAGTGTCAGTATTAGGCCAGATGGCTGCCTTCGCCATCGGTATTCCTCCAGATCTCTACGCATTTCACCGCTACACCTGGAATTCTACCATCCTCTCCCATACTCTAGCTAACCAGTATCGAATGCAATTCCCAAGTTAAGCTCGGGGATTTCACATTTGACTTAATTAGCCACCTACGCGCGCTTTACGCCCAGTAAATCCGATTAACGCTTGCACCCTCTGTATTACCGCGGCTGCTGGCACAGAGTTAGCCGGTGCTTATTCTGCGAGTAACGTCCACTTATCCC
>NZ_VPAW01000063.1:0-1168 GCF_013419055.1 Acinetobacter sp. YH12108
TACGTTGTCGGCAGCGGGCCAAAAAGGAATACGTCCATGCCCATCGAGGTGAAACCGGCTGTGAGCGCGGGTTCAAGCATATAGCCCGACAGGCGCGTATCCTTGCCGATCACGACACGATGGCGGTGGTCACCGCGACGAAAGACACGGCCAGCCGCCATGCCGACGCGCAAGGCGGTTTCCGCCGTCATCGCGCCTTCGTTGGCTTTGCCACGAATACCGTCTGTGCCGAAATATTTGCGCACCATAAGGTCGATTATCCTGTCGTCGGGTCGCCCTCAAAGGGGACATGCCTGCTGAACCGCGAATATAGAGAAATATCCCGAATGTGCAGTTAACGAATTCTTGCGGTTTCTTTCAGCGCCGCCAATACCGCCAGCCCGTCGCGCAAGGGGCGCGGCTCGTGTGTGCGGATGAAGTCAGCTCCACCTGCGGCGGCGGCAAGCTCTGCAGCGAGTGTCGCGGCCCCGACATCCCCCGGACCACGGCCTGTGAGCGCGCGCAGAAAGGATTTGCGCGAAACAGACAGAAGCACCGGCAAATCGAAGCGCAGCCGCAATTCATCGAACCGCGCCAGCACCGAGAGCGAGGTTTCGGGAGCAGCCCCCAGAAAAAACCCCATGCCGGGATCAAGGACAAGGCGGTTGCGTTTGATACCGGCACCCGTCAGCGCCGCGATGCGCGCGTCAAAGAACGCCGCAATGTGATCCATGATGTCGCCAGCGGGTGCCTCGCGCCGATCTGCCTGCCCGTCTTGCACCGAATGCATAACGACGAGTTTGGCAGATGATTTCGCCAATTGCGGATAGAACGCAGCGTCTGGAAAACCGCGAATATCATTGAGATAGGCCACACCACGCGACAAGGCATAGGCTTGCGTCGCGGGTTGATAACTGTCGAGCGAGACGGGAATGCCATCTGCCTTGAGCGCGTCCAGCACCGGCGCGATACGCGCGATTTCTGTGTCGGACGAAACAGGCGCGGCGTCGGGATTGCTGGATGCCGGACCGAGGTCGATCACATCTGCCCCCTCGGCCATCAGCTTACGCGCCTGCGCAATGGCTGCGTCTGGCGCCAGATACCGGCCTCCATCGGAGAAACTGTCCGAGGTTATGTTGACGATGCCGAAAATGATGAGCGATTTATTCATGGGGGCTTCTATAATAAT
>NZ_VPAW01000064.1:0-1067 GCF_013419055.1 Acinetobacter sp. YH12108
GAGAGATGGATCCGGAAATTTGAACAACTCCTATAAGTGATACTCTGCTCCTCAAATGATGTTATAAACATCAATATATGGAGTATTTTATGGCACGTAGACCAAGAAGAAATCATTCAAACGACTTTAAGGCTAAGGTAGCACTTGCTGCGATCAAAGCAGAAAAAACACTTGCTGAATTGAGTTCTGAGTTTGATGTTCATCAAAACCAAATTATTGACTGGAAAAATCAATTGATCTCAGCTTCCTCACAAGCTTTCGATCAATCAAAAGCTCCATCAGAACCTCCCATTGATCTTAAAAAGTTACATGCAAAAATCGGTGAGCAGGCATTAGAAATTGATTTTTTAGAAGGTGTGTTGAAGAAACTGGGCCGCTTCAACCACAAAAGTTAATCGATCACTCACTTCAGATTTCAGTATCTAAACAAGCTAAGTTACTGAAAGTCTCTCGTGGTTGTTATTATTATCGCCCAAAACCTGTTAGCTCATCAGATCTGAAGCTGATGCGATGTATTGATGAATTACATATGCAATATCCTTTTGCAGGCAGTCGTATGATGCGTGATTTGTTGAATCGTCAAGGGCATCATATAGGACGACGTCATACACGTACTTTAATGAAGAAAATGGGTATTCAGGCGTTATATTGCAAACCAAATTTAAGCCAGGCTAATCAAGCTCACCGTAAATATCCATATCTGCTCAAAGGATTGGCTATTCAGCGCAGTAATCAAGTGTGGTCTACTGATATAACGTATATCCCTATGGCAAAAGGCTTTGTTTATTTATGTGCTGTGATTGATTGGCATAGCCGCAAGGTACTTGCGCATAGGGTATCGATTAGTATGGAGGTGGATTTTTGTATTTCGGTTTTAAATGAAGCGATTGAAAAATATGGATCACCTGAAATATTGAATACAGACCAAGGCAGTCAGTTCACCAGTGATGCATTTATTGATGTATTGAAATCAAATGGCATTCAAATCAGTATGGATGGTAAAGGTCGATGGGTAGATAATGTGATGGTTGAACGATTATGGCGGAGCGTTAAATATGAAGAGGTGT
>NZ_VPAW01000065.1:0-1002 GCF_013419055.1 Acinetobacter sp. YH12108
CTTAGATTAGCATTTGAAGTGCAACACCATGTTGTTGCCATAATACCTGACTCGGACTTTTAAAGCCGAGTCTTTTTCTTGGACGATGATTCAAGCGTTGAGTAATTTCTGCAATATATGCATCCGTATAGTCATTCAAGTCACTGCCTTTTCTAATATATTGTCTGATCAATCCATTCGTATTTTCATTTGTTCCACGCTGCCAGGCGCTATAGGGATCAGCGAAATACCAATCTATATCTAATTCCTGAGCAGCATACTCATGCAGGCTGAACTCTTTACCATTGTCCGCGGTAATTGTTTTTAGATGCGCTTTGATGGGTTCCAATAATCTGATCGTAGCCTGGCAAACTTCCTCAGCCTTGCGCGTGCTGCACTTTTTCAGCCAAAGATAACCTGTCTTCCGATCTACAATTGAAACCAGGGATTGTTGGTGGTTCTTGCCAACTATCGTATCTATTTCCAAATCACCAAAGCGAGAGCGCTGCTCAATCTCAGCAGGTCGATCATGGATACTTTTGCGGTTTGTCAGTTGACCACGAGTTTCAATAGAGCCATATTTTCTCTTTCTTTGATTTCTGAAACGTAAGTTGTGGAAGAGCACACCACCTCTGCTTTTATCCTGCTGTATAAACCTGTATATGGAATGCAGACTGACTGAAACATGAGAAGCAATCTGTTCGGGACTCCATTGGAGATCAAGATAAGCTATGACTTGTACCCAAGTATCATAAGGGATTCTTTTGGGATTAGGACAATGCCGTCTGCGAGCTAATTTATGGACATGTTGAGCGAAATAACCATTCCTTGCCCGATTGCGTGCTATTTCTCTGGAAATAGTGGAAGGTGAGCAATTTAGCCTCCAGGCGATATAACGTTTAGAAAAACCTTCACGTAACAATGTGGAAATCTGATATCTTTCTTCTTGAGTAAGATGAGTATAGTTCATGATGCAACTTTGACTTTGGTCGGTCGGAAGCAAAATGCTAGCTCATCTTGCTT
>NZ_VPAW01000004.1:0-143898 GCF_013419055.1 Acinetobacter sp. YH12108
GATCCTGTTGATCCTGTTGATCCTGTTGATCCTGTTGATCCTGTTGATCCTGTTGATCCTGTTGATCCTGTTGATCCTGTTGATCCTGTTGATCCTGTTGATCCTGTTGATCCTGTTGATCCTGTTGATCCTGTTGATCCTGTTGATCCTGTTGACCCGGTCGATCCTGTAGATCCTGTAGATCCTGTAGATCCTGTAGATCCTGTTGATCCGGTCGATCCAGTAGATCCGGTTGATCCAGTTAACCCGGTCGATCCTATTGACCCGGTTGATCCAATTGATCCTGTTGATCCTGTTGATCCTGTTGATCCTGTTGATCCTGTTGATCCTGTTGATCCTGTAGATCCTGTAGATCCTGTTGATCCCGTTGATCCGATTGATCTAAGTTTAGAGATTTGCCTTTCATTAGAAAGTGGGTATCAACAGCGTCCAGTTATTACTGGTCAAACCAATGCCCAAGATGGAAGTGAAATTGTTATTGTTATCAGGGATTCAGCAGATTCAGTACAAATTTTAATAACCACAGCTCAAAACGGTGTGTTTGAAGCACAAGTGCCAGATATTCTTGCAGATGGCCAGTATTGTGTTGAAGCCAGCGTGACAGAAATTGAAAGTGTACGTACTGCCAGTACAAAATCAGCAGCCGAAGTTTATGCTGTAAGTGTAAAGTTGAATCCCTTAGAGGATGACTTTGATCAATATCCGGCTATCAGTGGTACTACTTCATTAGCTGATGGCACCCCAATTACAGTTGTAGTGACAGATGCTGATAAAAATGTGCAAACACTTGAAGCGATAGCAAATAATGGTTGTTTTGCAGTAGTGGTACCGGTTGCATTGGCAGATGGGCAATATAGCGTACAAGTCAGCGTGACTGAACCTAGTAGTAACCGTACTAGTTGCTCATATACAGAAGCCATTGTAGATAACTTAAATGTATGCCTTGAAGAGCCGGAAAAAAGCGCTGAGCAATACCCGATTTTAAGTGGCTATTCAAATGCGTTAGCCGGTAGTGTAGTTACACTTAAAATAAGTGATGGATCTGGAAATATTCAGAGTCTCACCACGTGTGTGGATGAAGCTGGTCATTTCTGTATTCAGGTTCCGCAAGCACTTAATATTGGTCAATATATAGTACTCGCTACAGTGGTAGATCACAAAACTCAGCGTCAGGCGGATACCCTAACATCGGCAACCATTTGGGTATTACCGTTAGCAGAAGTTTCAATTGAGCCTATTGCTTTGCTGAAAGATCCAGAAATTACGACTTCAGTAAAAATTAAAGGAAGTATTTCGGGTTCCGCAGGTAGTGAACCTGTCAAAGTTGAAGTGAAAGTCGCTGGGAAAATCTATGAAGCTGTTATTGATGAGGCAGATAATTCATGGAGTGTGGATGTTACAGCAGGACATTTGCGTATGGATACACAGGTGGAAGTGATTGGTATCGTTAAAGATATTCAGTCTCAATTAGAAAGCCTGCCGTCTTATCCTGTAATTGGAACCATTCCTGTTGAAATTACCTCGGCACAGATTGTGGTTGGTGGTGATGGAGATGATGATATTGTCGGAGGAAGTTCTGAAGATATCCTGGTGGGTGATTTAGGTGGGGTACAAACTTATACTGAAGCCGGTAAAAACTACAATATCGCCATGTTAATTGACCTGTCTGGCAGTATGGCAGATACCATTAGATATAATGGAAAATACATTACCTATGCACAAATGGTGCAAGAAGTGCTCAAACATTTTAGTTCCATTTTAGCCAAGCATGATGGTCTGATTAATTTCAAGATCATGACTTTTAGTTCTACAGATTCTAGGGGGAATAACTATTCAGGCAATCGAAAATCTATCGAAATTTCTGCTCAGAATTTAAAAGATCCGAGCTTATTGCCTAATTTAGAGCTTTGGATAAAGAATCAAATTGTTGCAACGTCAGGGACATTCTTCACTCCATCATCAGGTGGTACAGACTATAATGAAGCGTTCAAGCAGGCAACGGACTGGTTTAATAGCGCAAATATCAAAAATTCAGGCTATGAAAACCAGACTTATTTTATTACGGATGGTGATCCAACAGACAACGTACAAAATAATAAAGCAAACTTTGCAAAGTTAGATCAACTCTCAAAAGTGTTTGCAGCAGGTATTCTTCATCCGAAAGAAGAAACACTTAAGCTATATGACAATACCAATGAACAAGGGGAGAAAGTTGCTATCGGTGAAGGCTCGGTTGCTGTACTGAAAACTCCGCAAGAATTGATGGCTTATATTATTGGAGAGCAACTGGTTACTCAGCTCAATCCGATGGGTCATGACAATATTCATGCAGGTGCCGGTGCTGATGTCATCTTTGCGGACACGATCAATACGGATCACCTAACTTGGGATGAACGTATTTCTCCGCAAGGTTCTGGTTATATTGTGATTGAAGAATACCTGAAATCACAAAAACCTGTAGGTGAGGTATTAACCCAGCAAGAAGTCTATACCTACCTCAAAAAACACTTTAGAGACTTTATCAAGGAAAATGATACCCATGGCGGTAATGATATTATCAAGGCGGGCAGTGGTGATGACATTATTATCGCGGGTGCGGGGAATGACACCATTTATGCTGATCAGGGTAATGACCTGATTTCTTCAGGCTTAGGTGTGGATACTCTGGTCTACGAAGTACTAGATGCAGCGGATGCAACTGCCGGTCATGGTGTAGATACCTGGATCGATTTTAATTTAGCAGGTTCAGGGCAAGACTCTAACTTGCTGGATGTTGATGTTATCCAGTTTGATAAAGAGTTCTTTGATGGTTTGCTGTCTGACCTAAGTAATATCAATGATTATATTACAGTTGAGGATATAGACGGTCATGCAGTGATTCGTGTTGACCGAGATGGATCAGAATCAGAATTTCAGTGCACAGATTTACTGATTCTGGAAAATCAGCAAGGACTCACTTTGCAGCAGCTTTTGTCTGAAAATCAGCTAATTATTGGTTAAGTATTATCATGATTTAAAAAAGCAGTCTTGGGACTGCTTTTTTATTACTTCTTTAAAGGATTAAGGAACTAAAATTTTTAGCTCACGCAGAATATTGCATAGCTGAATCATCGGCATACCCATCAGGGTAGTTTGATCCTGCCCGATCATGGTTTCAAACAGGCTAATCCCAAGACTTTCGCATTTAAAACTACCGGCACAATGCAAGGGCTGTTCGATTTCTACATAACGCTCAATTTCCGCTTGAGACAGTTTGCGAAATTTGACTTTATAATGTTCTACCAGCGTACGTTCAAAACCGGTAGATTTCTGCTGAACGCTGAGCGCCGTACTGAAATACACAATCTTGTCCGAATTGGCCTGCAGCTGGCGAATGGCCTTTTCTATTGTTAAAGGCTTACCCATAAAGATATCTGGTGCGCCTTCACGCCAGGCTACCTGATCAGAACCGATCACAATTGCATCAGGATGTTGCTCAGCGACATGACGAGATTTTTCAAAAGCCAGGCGTTTGGCTAATTCATCCGCATGATTTTCACCTTGGGGTGATTCATCTATGTCCGGGACGACCGATACGTAATCAAGACGTAGACGGTTCATCAGTTCTTTACGGGTCTGGCTTGAAGAAGCCAAGATGATTTTTGCGGTATTCATTAGACAGCGTATTCTTCTAAAATATGGAGAGGAACGTAAGCAAGGACAGCTTTGTGACAGGCTTGCAGCTTGATCGGTGGCGCTTGTCCAGCTTCATAAGCTTCTACCCAGCGTGTAACGCAGATACACCAGAAATCACCAGGTTGCAGTCCAGGAAATCCCAGTTCTGGTAACGGTGTAATCAGGTCATTGCCCACTTTCTGGGAAAAATTCAGAAATTCAGAAGTCATCTGTGCACAGACAGTGTGCTGTCCCAGATCGGTAGGTGCGGTATGGCAAAAGCCATTACGGAAATACCCAGTAATGGGATCAAAACAACAGCTTGCCAAAGGCTCGCCCAGAACATTAAGACGGTTAAGATTAGGATCAGGATGTATCGACATAGGTACTGAATCTGGAAGAAGCTTTTTTCTATCATAACAAAACTTTGGCATTCATAATGTTTTCTGCAAAAGATGCTAACCTTTTTCTGCATAATCATTTAAAATCGCCTCGTTTTTAATATCTATAAAGAGAGCTCTACAATGAACTTTCAGCGTATGACTGACCTTGACCTGACGGGTAAACGTGTTCTGATCCGTGAAGATTTAAATGTACCGGTTAAAAATGGTGTAATCACTAGCGATGCGCGTCTACGTGCTGCATTACCAACAATTAAAGCTGCAGTAGAAAAGGGCGCGGCTGTCATGGTGTATTCACACCTTGGTCGTCCAGTTGAAGGTGAGCCGAAGGCTGAACAGTCTCTTGCGCCTGTAGCAGCTTATCTGACTGAAGCATTGGGTCAGGAAGTAAAACTTTTCACAGACTATCTGGATGGTGTTGAAGTTCAGCCGGGTCAAGTGGTTTTACTGGAAAACTGCCGTTTCAACGTAGGTGAAAAGAAAAACAATCCTGAACTTGCAGCAAAATATGCAGCGCTTTGTGACGTATTCGTGATGGATGCATTTGGTACTGCACACCGTGCAGAAGCATCAACTGAAGGTGTCGCTCGTTTAGCTAAAGTAGCAGCAGCAGGTCCTTTATTGGCAGCTGAGCTAGATGCTCTTGGCCGTGCATTGAAAACGCCTGAAAAACCAATGGTTGCGATCGTTGCGGGTTCTAAAGTTTCTACCAAGCTTGATGTTTTGACTTCATTGTCTGATATCTGTGATCAATTGATCGTCGGTGGTGGTATCGCAAATACGTTCCTTGCAGCTGCTGGTTACAATGTAGGTAAATCACTGTGTGAAAATGACCTGATCGATACAGCGAAAGCAATTGCAGCAAAAGTTTCAGTTCCGCTTCCAACTGATGTTGTGGTTGCTGATGCATCTGAAATCAATTTTGATGACTTCCTGGGTTCATTAGCTGCAGCGAAAGCGACTGTGAAGAAAGTTGAAGATGTTGCAGACAATGACATGATCCTTGACGTGGGTCCAGAAACTGCAAAAGCATTTGCTGAAATCCTGAAAACGTCTAAAACAATCCTTTGGAATGGTCCAGTCGGCGTATTCGAAGTAGATCAGTTCGGTGAAGGTACTAAAGCACTGTCTTTAGCAATTGCTGAATCTGAAGGCTTCTCGATTGCTGGTGGTGGCGATACTTTAGCTGCAATCGACAAATACGAAGTTGCTGACAAAATTGGCTACATCTCGACTGGTGGCGGTGCATTCCTTGAATTCGTTGAAGGCAAAACACTTCCTGCAGTTGCGGTATTGTTAGAACGTGCTTAATCGCATGTCCTAATGTAAAAAGCTGGCTTGATGCCAGCTTTTTTATTTTTATCGCTTATTTATTCCAGATCTGTTCATCACTGATTCATTAAAGTGCAATAAAGCTGTCATAAGATGCAGACAATAGAGTATGAAGATGAGATCTTTTGATGAAACAGCACCTCACTTTAGCTGCATTGCTGGCAGCATCTTTTATTTTTACTGCCTGTACCCAGCAGGAAAATACACCGGCAGAGAACGTAGAAAATACAACAGCTGTAAATGAAGAGAGCATTAGTCCGGAACAGCAAGGCGCAATTGATGCGATTGATAAACCGGTTCTGGATGAAAAAAATACAGATGTTCCGGCTGAAATTGCCAATGCACCTGCAGATGCCGCAACTGTAGATCAATCTGTATCAGGTGCTTCTGAGCCTATGACACCTTAACTCAGACTATGCAAGTAAAAATCCCTGCTTTTGCAGGGATTTTTTATAAAATATTGTATTTTTTGGCTGTATTGCAATAGTTGAACATGTAGAATATGGCCCATTACCTGGGAGGATATTATGGCTCTTATTTCGATGCGCCAGCTCTTGGATCACGCCGGCGAACATGCTTACGGCGTACCAGCGTTTAACGTAAACAACTTAGAACAAATGCGCGCAATCATGCTCGCAGCAGATGCAACGAATTCACCTGTGATCGTGCAGGCATCTGCAGGTGCTCGCAAATATGCAGGTGCACCATTCTTACGTCACCTTATCTTGGCTGCAGTTGAAGAATGGCCACATATTCCAGTGGTAATGCACCAGGATCATGGTACTAGCCCTGACGTATGTCAACGTTCAATCCAGTTAGGCTTTACTTCAGTTATGATGGACGGTTCACTGGGTGAAGATGGTAAAACACCAACTTCATACGAATACAACGTTGATGTGACTCGCCGTACTGTACAAATGGCACATGCATGTGGCGTTTCAGTAGAAGGTGAAATCGGCTGTCTGGGTAGCCTTGAAACAGGTATGGCAGGCGAAGAAGATGGTGTAGGCGCTGAAGGCGTACTTGACCATTCTCAACTGCTAACTTCAGTTGAAGAAGCTCGTCAATTCGTTGCAGATACCAATGTTGACGCATTAGCCATTGCTGTGGGTACTTCTCACGGTGCATACAAGTTTACTCGTCCACCTACAGGCGATATTCTTGCAATTGACCGCATTAAAGAAATTCATGAAGCACTGCCAAATACTCACCTTGTAATGCACGGTTCAAGCTCTGTGCCACAAGAATGGCTGGCTGTGATTAATCAGTATGGCGGCGACATCAAAGAAACTTATGGTGTTCCTGTTGAGCAACTGGTTGAAGCGATCAAACACGGTGTTCGTAAAATCAACATCGATACTGACTTGCGTTTAGCGTCTACAGGTGCAATGCGCCGTATGATGGCTGAAAAACCAAGCGAATTCGATCCGCGTAAATTCTTCAGCGCAACTGTAGATGCAATGAAGCAAATCTGTATCGACCGTTATGAAGCATTTGGTACTGCAGGTAATGCAGACAAGATTCGCCCAATCTCTTTAGAGAAAATGGTTGAGCGTTATAAATAATTCCTTGTGAATAATTTATAAGAAGAGCCCACAGCGAATGTGGGCTTTTTTATATTTAAATAAAGATGAAGAATAAGAGCAGCATATGGAACTGATTTTTATTGCAGCATTATGTAGTGTTGCAGTCTCGATACTCTTAAAAATTGCTAAAAATAGAGGCTTGAGCCCCATCCACATGATTAGCTGGAATTATGTTACAGCCAGCGTATTGTGTTTTTTCTGGTTCAAGCCAGACATCCAGCATATTTCCATGAGTCAGACTCCATGGCTACTGATTCTGGCGCTTGGCGTTTTATTGCCGAGCGTATTTCTATTTCTGGCCAAGTCATTACAGACAGCAGGAATCTTAAAAACTGAAATTGCCCAGCGATTATCGGTTGTACTATCACTGGCCGCTGCTTATTTCATTTTTCAGGAACAATTTAACCAGCTCAAGATGCTGGGTATTGTCTTAGGCATAAGTTCCGTACTGTGCATTCTATTCTCACACCGTCAGGCATCAGAAAGCTCCAGGCAGGGAATGTTTTTTCTGGGTCTGGTGTGGTTTGGTTATGCACTGATTGATGTCTTGTTGAAATATACCACCAGCCTTGGTCTACAATTTGCTGTGGCACTGAACTTGATGTTTATCTGCGCCATGATTCTGTCGATGATCTATCTGCTGCTGCAATATCGTCATCTGGGTTCTGGCAAGGATATTGGTTTCGGTCTGTTATTGGGTGCGTTGAACTTTGCCAATATTGCTTTTTACGTCAAAGCACACATGATGCTCAAAGATACGCCAGCGATTGTATTTGCGGGCATGAATATTCTGGTGGTGATTTTTGGTGTGATTGCAGGATTGTTCATCTTTAAAGAACGACTCAAACCTGCAAGTGTGATCGGGTTGATTCTAGGTGTGATTAGTGTTGTTTGCCTAGCATATGCAATGTCTGTTTAACATAGGAAGATGCAAATTCAAGCGGATAACGTAACAGGTCTTCTTTTTCAGCCCGTCCAAGCAATAAGCCTGCCTGTTTGCAGTCTGGACAATGCGGATAACGATGCTGGGCATTAGCATAGTGATGTAAATAGATCTTATCGCAGTGTTTGCATTCGAATTTTAAAGAGCTGGATGGTAAAACAGACATGGGTACCTCTAATTGTTATTCTAGTTGGATGTTTGGAGAATAAAGCAAAAATTAGGCCCGAATTGACAAGAAAAGGGGCACTAGACCCCTTTTATACCATAAAATGCTTACAGTTTGGTGAAAATATCTTCAGCTTGCAGACGAGATTTAGGCAATTTGGCATTGAAATCATTTTCACTGCGATAACCTAAAGTAAGCAGTACTGATGGAATCAGGCCTTGTTCAGCTAACTGTAATTCCTCACTCAGAATGTCTTCATCAAAACCACCGATCGGTGTGGCATCAATACCTTCACTTCCTGCAGCCAGTAAGATCTGTCCCAATGCAATAAAGGTCTGGTTTTCTGCCCAGCGCTGAATATCGCCTTTTTCATTACGATAATAATGTACATAGCCGGTACGGGTATTCTTTTGACCTTCTTTGGCGCTCTCATCTTTAAAACGACCACTGAGATCATCACGATTTAACAGATTGTCCAGATGTAACTCGTCAATATCGGCTTTGGTACAAAATAAAATGGTATGTGAAGAGTCCAGCACTTTGGGAGCATTGTAGGCATAAGTTCCAACTAGTGCTTTGGCAATACGCTGTTTAGCGGCATCATTGTCGGCAATAAAAAAATGCCAGGGCTGGATATTAATCGAAGATGGCGTCAGGCGTAAGATTTCTAATAAACGTTCAAATTGTTCTGCTGGAACCTTCTTGTTAGGGTCATAAGCTTTAGTGGTATAACGGGTTTGAGCGATCTTGAGTAAATCCATTGATGGACTCCAATCTTTTGATAAGGCGTTTAGAAATATGCTTTAGGCATCTAGATTTTTCTGATCAAAAGATTATTACAATAAAAACATCATCGGCAAAGTTTATATTTATATAATCTTGAGTGAAATTTTATGAAAAACTAAGAGTTAAATCAGATAAAAAGCAAGCTTTTGTATATTGGCAGTTTCTGGTAACAGGAGTTTAATAAGGACTTCAGGCAATAGCATGCAAGATAGGTGGGCCGATGCAATATACCAATTACTTTAAACGTAAATTAAAGACGCAGCAGCAAATTGGCTTGTGGGTCGGACTGGCTGACGCGTATGGAACAGAAATTGCGGCAAATGCAGGCTATGACTGGCTCTTGATTGATGGCGAGCATGCCCCAAGCGATTTAAGAACAACGCTCTCTCAATTACAGAGTATCGCTGCTTATCCATCTCAAGCTGTAGTACGCCCACCAATCGGCAGTGTACAACTGATCAAGCAGTTACTGGATATTGGCGCACAGACCTTATTGATTCCTATGGTAGAAACTGTGGAGCAGGCCGAATTAATGGTCAAAGCAGTCCGTTATCCACCGGAAGGAATTCGTGGTGTGGGTGCTGCGCTGGCACGTGCGACACGCTGGAACAGTATCCCGAATTATTATCAGACTGCTCATGAAAATATCTGTTTGTTAATTCAGATTGAATCGGTGACAGGTCTGGAAAATCTGGATGAAATCCTCAAGATTGAGGGGATTGATGGTGTATTTATTGGGGCGGTAGATCTTTCAGCGACTATGGGTTATCAGGGGAATCCGAACCATCCTGAAGTACAAAAAGCAGTAGTAGACGCTATTCAGCGGATTCGTGCATCAGGTAAGGCTGCTGGGATTTTATCGACGCAGCATGAAGCTACCCAGAAATATTTGGACATTGGAACTGAGTTCGTTGCAGTAGGGGTTGATACCAGTGTTCTGATGAATTCGCTTCGTGAACTTTTGGCGAAATATAAACCTGATGCTGAAGTCATCAAGTCAGAAGGCGGTTATTGATTATAAAAATATCAGAGAGTCGTAAATTGTGGTTTCTCAATATTGATTACTTACATAGAAGATATTTTATAAAAGCTCTGATTTGTCAGAGCTTTTTTATTTACTTTAGCTATAGTAGTTTAAAAAATAAGATGGGTGGGATTGTAAAATGAAACCAGAAGAAATTGATATATTTTTTGAGCAGCAAAAACAGATCCATGAGCAAAAAAACAACAACGTTATCATTTAGGGCAACGTATCTTATTCGTCTTTAATGCTGACTTATACATTGCTTAGTGGATATCTGGCAGTTTTAAACTTTCTTGATTCAGGTGATTTGATCTCTGGCTTTAGTATCATGATGTTGATCGGTTTGTTTTATATGTTGAAATACTTCTTTACTGGACATTCAGATAGGCGAAAAAGCATCTGAAAAATACTACTCTTGACATATGTCATTACAATGTAATTTTGCTATTTGGTCAAAAAAGAGTTATAAGATAATTACTTTAAAGCGAATACTGTTTTCGCTGGTTTATTTTTAGCTGATTGTGATACACGAAAGACAGGTTTTCCTGTTAAAAAAACTCTAGCAAACCCAGAAATAAGATTTATTTTTAGTCTATAGCTCTCCTTGTTTAATCACAAAAAGCTCATATTATGAGTGAATATTTTGAAAAATTTAAATACATGGTCTATCGCGACCGCCATTAATGGTTGTGAAATTCAAGTCAAAGTTGTACCAATGCAACGTCAGCAAAATACCATCAATGGTATGATTATGGTCAATGTGGGCAAGATGATTGAACTTGAAAATGGTGAACAATATCCATTTAATCTGGATGGTAAAAGTTTCTATACTGGTTTTAACCAGTTATACCGTTTAAGTTAAATAAAATATAAAAAGCAACTGCTCGCAGTTGCTTTTTTTATGGGTAATACCAGATTTTTAGCTGAATGTTATGAATATCAATATCCGAGCTGCCCAGCTCTAAAATCTCAGCATAATCAGCTTTCCAATCTCCTAAAACAACTCTTTTTTTACCATTTACATCATGGATTGCAGCGCGGTGAGTATGTCCATGAATCAGCACATCTGCTTCTTTGAGTGCTGCTTCTACCGCAGATGGGTTTACATCCATAACCTCATAGCTTTTCAATTGCTGTGCTTCATGGCTTTTCTTGCGGAAACCGTTGGCGAGTCTGGCTCGAAAGCTAAGAGGCATTTTTCTTAAAAAACCTAACATCCAGGGATGACGGATGATTTTTCTGAAACGTTGATAGGACACATCATCGGTACAGAGTGCATCGCCATGTTCGATCCGGTATCGGATCGAACCGATATTTAAACTGGTCATTTCAGGTAAAAGCTGTCCGGAAAATTGATCCAGAAAATCTTGGCCTAAGGCAAAGTCACGGTTACCGATGAGAAAATAGATCTGATTGCCGGCCTGGTTAAACTGTTTTAAAGCACTGACGATTTCATCCAGCCAGGGAGCAGTGTAGTCATCTCCAATCCAGGCATTGAACCAGTCGCCCAAAATATACAGTTGGGTATTTTTATGCTGATAAGCTGCTAATAAATCTAAAAACCCCCGAACGAGTCGAGGGTGATCAGGTGACAAATGTAAATCTGAGATAAACAGATAGGTCACGAATCTTTTCCTTATTTTTTAATCCCTCCCGACCTCCCTTTCTTGCGTTTCGTTTTAAAAGCAGTGCTTTAAAACTTACTCAGGGAGGAGAAAAACCATCTTTAAAAATGGTGGTTCCCTCCTTTATTAAAGGAGGATTAGGGAGGATTTAAAATTACTCAGAAATGATTTTTGCAGATTCGATCACAACGTTCTCTAGAGGAACGTCAGCGTGGTAGCCACGGTTGCCAGTGCGAACACCTTTGATTGCATCAACAACATCCATGCCTTCAACTACTTTACCAAATACGGCATAACCCCAACCTTGTGCAGTTTTGCCAGTATGGTTAAGGAAAGAGTTGTTTTTCACGTTAATGAAGAATTGAGCAGAAGCAGAGTGAGGTGCTTGAGTACGTGCCATTGCAATGGTGCCTACATCGTTGCTTAAACCGTTGTCAGCTTCGTTTTCAATCGCATCACGTGTTGCTTTTTCTTTGAAGTTTTCATCCATGCCGCCGCCCTGGATCATGAAACCATCAATAACGCGGTGGAAAATTACGCCGTCATAAAAACCGTCACGTACATATTGCAAGAAGTTAGCTACTGTTTTAGGTGCTTTTTCAGCGTTTAATTCAAGAACAATACGACCTTTATTGGTGTTTAATTCGACTTGAGGAAAACTCATTGTGTAATCTCCTAATCATGGACTAATGCCATGGTTTTTTCTGAATGAAGGAAGCATAAGCAAACTACAATCGACAAGGCAAGCAAAAACATAATTTTCTTTGTTAAAAACATAAAAATCGTATCTTATTTATGCATTGATTTACAAAGTCATTTCTTCGAGATCATGCGTCTTCATAAAGCTTGTCTGACCCTAAGAGCATGCACTGATCTGCTGGCTCAGTCAAAAGCGGATATTTTACGATTTGGTAAGCTATTGTATTTTCCAATTTGAAAATGAACGAATTGAAATCAAATACCTAAGTTAACGGTTGAGAGATCATTCACCTATAGTTAAACTAAAGAACCTTTATTTAGTGAATACAGTTAGACCGCGTGAGCTACTGCATATTCATTAATCCCTTTTTAACTTTAGAAGTGAATGATTAATCATGAAGCCAAATGATGTTGTGACGTCTCTGCCCGACAACCCGACCCAAAATAAGAATGCAGTCGATTCAGTGCAGCAGCAGGAACAACAACCAGGCTTAGACTTTGTACGTCAGGTGATTACTGACGATCTAGCAGCTGGTCGTACCCAGCAAGTGGTCACCCGTTTCCCGCCTGAACCAAATGGTTATTTGCATATTGGTCATGTAAAAGCGATCTGCCTGAACTTTGGTATTGCTGAAGAATTTGGTGGCCTGTGCAACCTGCGTTTTGATGATACCAACCCCGATGCAGAAGAGCAGGAATATGTGGATGGTATTGCCAATGATGTGAAATGGCTGGGCTTCCAGTGGAATGGTGAACCACGCTATGCATCAAGCTATTTTGATCAGTTATATGCATGGGCAATTCAACTGATTGAACAGGGCGATGCCTATGTGGATCTGCAAACTCCGGAAGAGATCAAGCTAAACCGCGGTAACTTTGTAGAGCCAGGTAAAAACTCGCCACAACGCGATGCGACTGTGGAAGAAAACCTTGAGCGTTTCGAGAAAATGCGTACTGGTGAATATGCTGAAGGCGAAGCGGTATTGCGTGCCAAGATAGATATGAACTCACCAAATGTGCATATGCGTGATCCAATCCTGTATCGTATTCTGCATTCTGCGCATCACCAAACTGGCGATAAATGGAAAATTTATCCAATGTACGACTATGCGCATCCATTATCAGATGCGATTGAAGGCATTACGCATTCACTTTGTACACTGGAATTCCAGGATCACCGTCCATTCTACGACTGGGTGGTGGAAAAAGTTAAATCGCCATCAGTTCCACGTCAATACGAATCTAGCCGTCTGAATGTTGATTACACCATCACTTCTAAACGTAAGCTGCGTAAGCTGGTTGAAGGCGGTTATGTCAATGGGTGGGATGATCCACGTATGCCGACAGTTGTCGGTATGCGCCGTCGCGGTTTCACGCCTGAAGGTCTACGTGATTTCTGTAAGCGTGTAGGTGTGTCTAAAGTCGATGGCAGTATCGTTGATGTAGCAATGCTTGAATATTGCATCCGTCAATCTTTAGAAAATACTGCAGCTCGCGGTATGGCAGTATTGAATCCACTGAAAGTGACTTTAACCAATTTGCCAGCGGATATGGATCTGACTCATTCACGTCATCCAAACGTAGATATGGGCGAACGTATTATTCCGCTCACTTCAGAAATCTATATCGACCATAAAGACTTTGAAGAAGAGCCACCTAAAGGCTTCAAACGCCTAATCCCGGGTGGTGAAGTGCGTCTTCGTCATGCTTATGTCATCAAATGTGATGAAGTGATTAAAGATGCGAACGGTGAAGTGGTTGAATTGAAATGCTCAATCGATCCTGAAACTTTAGGTAAAAATCCTGAAGGCCGTAAAGTAAAAGGTGTAGTTCACTGGGTATCTGCAACCAAAGGTATTCCTGCCGAAGTTCGCATTTACGATCGTCTGTTCACTGAATCTGATCCAGAAACTGGGGATGACTTCCTGGCGAATCTGAACCCTGAATCATTGAAAGTGGTTCAAGCAGTTATTGAGCCTGCGCTGGCTGAGGCAAAACCGGAAGATCGTTTCCAGTTTGAACGTGAAGGCTATTTCGTAGCGGATCAATATGATCATACCAGCGACAAACCAGTGTTCAACCGTATTCTAGATTTGAAAGACAGCTTTAAACCTGGCAAATAATTTAAGCGAAATCCCTAAAAAGCCCAACTCCGGTTGGGCTTTTTCAATCGTGGCAGGAAAGAATGAATGATTGTTCGTGATAAAAGTAATAGCTTTAGTCTGCTGTTTGCATGGCATGGCACAATTTTGCCTAAAGTTCTGCCTGCCTTGGGGCTGGTAATTTTTCTTTCAGGCTTGCTGGTCTATCTGCGTCAGGCGCATTTTTTTAGCTTTCCTGCAGTGCCGGCCATAGGCTTTACCATCTTCGGGGTGATTCTGTCGATTTTTCTCAGCTTTCGTAACACCGCCTGTTATGACCGTTGGTGGGAAGGGCGCAAGCTGTGGGGAGCGCTGATTGCTACGACACGTCATTTATGCCGTGATAGCTATGTCCTTGATGATCAGTCACGTGAAATCCTGTTGTATCGAATGATGCTGTTTACTCATTTATTACGTGACCGTTTGAGACAGAAGCAGCAAAGTATTCAGCATTACCAGGCCCACACTAATTTTGAAGTTGCTGCATTTGATCAATTGCCCACGCATATCAATGCATCACAATGGGTACTGGAACAAATCCAGAAAGATTTGGTTCTGCTCTATAAACAAGGCAAGATTACAGACATTATTTATAACAATCTGAATCAGCATACAGTGGCTTTAGGCGATATACAGGCGGGTTGTGACCGGATCCTGTCGACGCCATTACCATTTTCCTATTCGGTGCTGTTGCATCGTGCTGTTTATTCTTTCTGTTTTATCCTGCCATTTAGTCTGGAAGCCAGTCTTGGTTTATGGACTCCGATTCTAGTCGGCCTGATTGCCTATATGCTGTTAGGGTTAGATGAACTGAGTGCGGAACTGGAAGAGCCTTTTGGATTTCAGGATAATGATCTGCCTTTAGACTCAATTGTAAGATTGATCGAACGTGAAACCCTGAGTTCTTTAGGACAAGAATTACCTGAAGCGATTAAAGCTAAAAAAGCTTATTTAACTTAGGTTTAAACTGATTTTATTGAAAAGCTAATCATTAAATAAATTAAATGAAAATCATCTTATTTTTAAATTATTTTTGAGTGGCTGGCTTAAAAATTTTAAAAGCAAGAAACTATGACCCTAGCGATGTTTTAAATGATTGCCAAGATCTGGGCTATTGTTTTTAACCTGCTCATGTAGCTCACGATATTGCTCTAAACGTTGTTTGGCCTTGTCACGTAGCTTTTTCTTGATATAGAGAGCTAGAGCGAAACAGGTGGTCGTCAAGGTCAGGAAAAGGCTATTCATAAAGCTCATCATGGAGCTGATATAACCGATCGTCGTCAGGCGATTCATCATCTGAATGACTTGTGGGCTGCTTTCTACACCAGTGATTGCCCAGGTACAGAGATGCTCACAATTATTAATAATCAGGTGATAGTTATTTTCATGCATTCTGGAACGCATACGGCGAACCACTTTACGGCCTTTATATTTTGCTGAAGCATAATACTGGATCTGAATCGGTTTGCCATTGCTGAATTTCTCAATTGAGGTGATTTCAATTGGATGCTTCTTAAATAAATGTGCAAAACCAGAATAGTGGATGACACGACCACGCCCGGCATAAATCCCGTGATGAGTATAACCGAAATGTTTAACCATAAGATGCGCACCTATGGGAAACCGTTTAGTTCGCTGCATGTAAAGATTAAGCCATTTAATAACAAGTGTATTTTAAACAGCAAGTGTACTGTTTTTTTGTGAATTAATCGATGTTTTAGGGTTCAATTCTATCCAGAATTCGTTGTCTAGACAGTCATCTTTAAATTTTTCGAACTTTATAAATGCTGTATGTGAACTGATTGGATAGATCTAAAATTATAATGTTTAAATAGCCTAAGTAAATATGAAAAGTCATTTATCTGCATATTTGAAAAGAAATAAAGATATAGACACTTAGGTTTAGATAGAAGGAGTAGGTTCCACCTGATTAAAAGCAAAGAAGGGTAGGCAAAAATCCAAATGATAGATATAAAAAAAGCATTTGCGTATGCAAATGCTTTTTATCAAGACCTAAGCTGCTTATTGCAGCGGCAGGTGCTGAAGTTCATTGAGTTCTTTACGGCTGTAACCGCGAGAAGCTAGAACTTTTTTGATTCCGATAATGATATCTTCATCAGTTGCTTTAGACAGTGCTTCAAGGAGCTGTTCATTTGTCTTGCAAGAGCAATCATTTTCAACACAAGCAATCTGGTTCTTGTGTTCATTTTGTTGTTCATCTGAAAACAACTTCTGCCAGAAACTCATAGAGCCTTCATACACAACCTAACATAGGGTGAAATATATCCAATTTAATAAATAAAGCAATAGGACCTATGTGATAAAAGCAGCAGTCAGTATTTCAAATTTTCGATTGGAGATAAGATTTTGAACGATATTATTTGATTGAAACAAGATAATTCATGCATAAGTTACTAATTTTATGTATAAAAATGGAGCTAACAAAAGCTCCATTTATGTAACAAAAAAATAAATTGAAACAATATTTTTAGCGTTTTTCCAGCAGTACGCCTGACTCTACATGGTGGGTATAAGGAAACTGATCGAACAAGGCAAACTTGGTAATTTTATGGGTTTGGGACAATTGTTTCAGATTGTCGTGTAATGTGTCCGGATTGCAAGAAATGTAGATGATTCGTTCAAAGCGCTGTAGCAGTTTCAGTGTTTCATCATCGATCCCTGCACGTGGGGGATCGACGAATACCGTATCGAAGTCATAAGTTGACAGGTCAATATTGGCTTCTTGCAGACGGCGGAAAGTACGTTCACCATTAAAAGCTTGCGTAAATTCTTCAGCAGATAGACGTGCTACCTGAATATTGTCGATACCGTTCTGCTCGATATTCCATTCAGCCGCATACACAGATGACTTGGCCAATTCAGTTGCCAATGCACGACGGAAACGGGTAGACAATGGCAGGGTAAAGTTACCATTGCCACAATACAGCTCTAACAGATCTTTGTCAGATTGCTGCGCGGCATTACATGCCCATTCCAGCATTTTCTGGCAGACTTGCGCATTCGGCTGGGTGAAGCTGCTTTCGATCTGTTTGTACTGATATTTACGGTCAAATACAGTGAGTTCTTCTACGACAAACTCATCGCTCAAGACAAATTTCTGGCCACGGCTACGACCAATCAGCTTGATCTTCAATTTTTCAGCCAGTGCTTTAGCTGCAGGTTCCCAGCTTTCATCCAGTTTACGGTGATAGATCAGGGAAACCAGTACTTCACCTTTTAGTGTTGCTAGAAAGTGGACTTCAAATAGGCGGTGGCCTAGAGTTGCATCGGCTTTGAAGGCTTCTAGCAATTGCGGCATTAAGTCATTAATACTGCGGTCAGCCACAGGGAATTCATCAATACGGATCACTTTCTTGTTATTGTTCTGATCACGTTCAAACATGGCATAGAACAGGTCATCTTCAGTATGCCAGATCCGGAATTCAGCACGCATGCGATAGTACTGTTCAGGCGACTCAAATACTTCAAGGGCAGGTGGTTGATATTCGGCAAATTGCACGCTAATGCGTTCAACTTTGACATCCAGTTGTTGCTGATAAGATGAGGTCATATGCAGTAAAAAATCGCAAATATTTTGAAAGCCAAGATGGTAGCAAAAATTTGCTGTTCTGCCTAAGGCTATTCAGGGAAACAGGCTGGAAAAGCTGTTAAAAAAAGGCCAAATCTTCAAAGGGGAGAGATTTGACCATAAGAGGAAAGGGATTAAAATAATTTAAGTACTAAAGCTGTTTATAGGCCTGACATGGTCATGAGACTAGCATTACCACCTGCAGCTGCGGTATTGATACTGATTGCATGTTCAATCACGAAACGCTCCACTGGAATCTCATAATTTCCAGAGCTTAAATGCGTGATACCTACAATAGCTCCTTGTCGTCTTGTAATACGTTGCTGCAAATCCATCAATGCAGTGGTCTCGCCATGATGCAGTACAGCCTCAAAATCACCTGATTCAATATCTTTGATAACTTTAATAGCTTTCACCACACTCGCGGGCATGCTTTGCAGATACTTGAGTATAAAAGTATTGTCTGCGAGTACGGCCGGGCGGCTACCAACCGATAAGATCGCCAAGATTTGCTGAATCTGATCCATATCATTTTCTGCTAGAGAGAGCACACTCTCACGCGGCAAGATCATGTACTGGTTTTCTTCACCCGTTGGACCTTGCAGGCTAAAGCTATGTCCCGTTGCAATCTGAGCAGGAGCTTGCAAAGAAACCCGTGGAAAAGTCTTGCTTACCCAATCCTTAAAATCTTGCGACACCGGATTTTTAAGTAGTGCCTGAGCAGACTGCATCGCATAAGGCTGAGCCAGTTTCTTCTCAGACACCTGATGCATTAAACGGTAGATATAAAGTGGACCACCGGCTTTCGGACCAGTCCCAGACAGACCTTCACCACCAAAGGGCTGTACACCCACCACAGCACCGACAATATTTCGGTTGATATACAAGTTCCCGACATGTGCTTTTGAAATTACAGTCTGCATGGTTTCATCGATCCGGGTATGTAGGCCCATAGTCAGGCCATATCCTTTGCTGTTGATCTGATCTAGTAGTTGTGGCAGCTCGCCGGCTTTATAGCTAATCAGATGTAGTACTGGACCAAAGATTTCACGCTCAAGATCATTTAAATTCGGCAGTTCAATCAAGGTCGGTGGAATAAAAGTCCCTTGAGCCAGATCAGAAGCATCTTGATTAAACATCAGCTGATGAACTTGATGACCTTTACTGCGCATCTGATCAATATGTTTCTGGATATTCTGCTGTGCTTCGGCATCAATCACTGGACCAATATCGGTTTTGAGTAGAACCGGATTGCCGACACGTAGCTGTTGCATGGCTCCTTGTAGCATCTTACGCACAGTATCCAGATTGTCTTCCTGCACACAGAGTACACGCAGGGCAGAACAGCGCTGACCAGCACTATCAAAAGCTGAGTTAACTACATCCAGCACAACCTGTTCGGTGAGCGCTGATGAATCTACGATCATGGCATTCTGACCACCAGTTTCGGCAATTAAAGTGACGCTTTCGCCAAACTGATTCAGTCGTTCTGCTACGGTCTTCTGTAGAATTTTTGCTACTTCAGTAGAACCGGTAAACATGATGCCTTGGATGCGTGAATCTTGGCTGAGTTGAGCTCCAATGGTTTCACCACGACCCGGTAATAATTGCAGTACATCTTGTGGAATACCCGCTTCCCAGAGAATCTGCACAGCTTGAGCGGCAATCAACGGAGTCTGTTCAGCAGGTTTTGCGATGACTGTATTGCCAGCAACCAATGCCGCCGAAATCTGTCCGGTAAAGATCGCTAACGGGAAGTTCCAAGGACTAATGCAGAGTACAGTTCCTAAAGGCTGAATATGTACATCATTAGACAGGTCCAGCATCTGGCCAGCATAATAGCGCAGGAAATCAATTGCTTCACGGACTTCAGAAATTGCATTGGTATAAGTTTTACCGGCTTCACGAGATAGTAGAACCATCAGTGGTAACAGACGTTCCTGCATCAGGTCAGCGGCTTTATTGAGACAGGCAGCACGTTCATTCTTTGGCAAGTTGCTCCAGAAACTTTGTGCATTTACGGCCTGAGTCAGGGCTATTTCAGCCTGTTCAGTCGTTGCTTCATATACAGTACCCACCACATCTTGATGCTGGGCTGGGTTGATAATCTGTACAGGATGACTGTTAATTTCTGAGAAAGCAGTACCCATTGCAGCAGCCTGGAATTGGCTATTCGCCAAGTCAGTTGCAACTTCATTTAAGGCTTGCAGGTCTGCGTCATTGGCCAGATCCAAACCGGACGAATTTGATCGTAAAGTACCATATAAATCTTTTGGGTAAGGGATTTGCGGATGTTTAGCACCTAAGGCATTTTCCTGTTGAGCTGCTTTTAAAATGGTTTGACGCGGATTCTCAATCAGGTCTTCGACTTTTAAATTCTTGTCGGCAATGCGATTCACGAAAGAGGTATTCGCGCCATTTTCCAGTAGTCGACGCACTAGATAAGCTAACAGGGTTTCATGGTTACCGACCGGCGCATAGATCCGGCATGGAACACCGAGTTTTCCAGCAGCTTTGTCACCCACCACATTTTCGTATAGTGGTTCACCCATGCCATGCAGACACTGGAATTCATATTGACCAGCATAATAACGTTCTGGATTAGCGAGCTGATAAATCGTGGCAACGGTCTGCGCATTATGTGTCGCAAATTGCGGGTAAATATAGTCCGGCTCTGCCAGTAGTTTACGTGCGCAGGCAATATAGGATAGGTCAGTATGCACTTTACGGGTAAATACCGGATAATCAGACATACCTTCGATCTGGGCTTTCTTGATCTCGCTATCCCAATACGCACCTTTCACCAGACGAATCATCAGGCGTTTCTGGCTGCGTTTAGCCAGATCAATGATGTAATCCACGACATAGAAGCAGCGTTTCTGGTAGGCCTGAATCACAAAACCAATGCCTTTCCAGTTATTGAGTTCAGGTTCAAAACAAAGACGTTCTAAAAGCTCTAAGGAAATTTCCAGACGCTCAGTTTCTTCGGCATCAATATTCAGGCCGATATTATAGTTTTTCGCCAGAACTGCCAGATTCAGTACCTTGCTATACAGTTCATCATTGACGCGGTCCATTTGCGAGCGCTGATAACGTGGATGCAGTGCAGACAGTTTGATGGAAATACCGGGACCGTTATAAACATCCTTATCTGTTGATGCCTTGCCGATAGCATGAATGGCGTCTTGATAGTCCTGATAATAACGCTCCGCATCTGGATCGGTCAGCGCTGCTTCACCAAGCATGTCATAAGAATATTGGAAACCTTTATCTTCTAGTCGTTCTGCATTTTTCAGGGCTTCATCAATGGTTTCGCCAGTGACAAACTGCTCACCCATCATGCGCATTGCGACGTCCACCGCTTTACGGATGATGCCACGGCCACTACGTGCTAAAAGACCGGTTAATAAACTCGACAGGCTTTTCTGCTGTGGAGTTTCCATCAGCTTTCCAGTGAGCATTAACCCCCAAGCCGCAGCATTCACAAACATCAGCTGGCTTTGACCAAGGTGTTCTTTCCAGTTGCCCTGATTGATTTTGTCGCGGATCAGTAAGTCACGGGTTGCTGTATCTGGAATACGTAGTAAGGCTTCTGCCAGACACATCAAGGCAATCCCTTCCTGAGAAGAGAGCGAAAATTCCTGAAGCAGTCCTTGTACGATACCGGCTTTACCGCCTGAGCCTTTACGCTCGCGCAGGGAATGTGCCAGATCAAAAGCCAGGCACTGAATTTTATCTGTCAGTTCTGAAGAAATTTCACTATGTTCCAGCAGCGTTTCCATGCACTCGGACTCGGCACGTCGCCATGCGGTATTGATGCGCTGTTCATATTGGTTTTTATCCTTAAATTCAGCAATGTAATTCGATTGCTTCACTGCATTCGAGTGCGAATTCGGGCGTATTGTGGTGGACATAGTGACTTCCTGTACTGCGTCAATCGGTTCTTTGAGTTGAATGAGTTTTAATCTATAATCCCAAAATAATTGACGAATATCTCACTATAGTTTGTATCATTTTTAGAGAATAATTCTAATGAATAGCCCATATTTAAGCCTTGACCGAATAGATATTCGCATCCTTGATTTGCTGCAGTCTGAATCGAAAATTTCCAATATTAAACTGGCAGAGATGGTGAATCTTTCACCAACTGCGGTACTGGCGCGTGTACAAAAACTGACTAAGGAGGGATTTATTCTCGGTTATGAAGCGCGACTTAATCCAATTATGCTGAATAACGGTTTTGTGGTCTTTGTCGAAATTCTGCTGGATAAAACCACACCGAATGTGTTGGAAGAATTTTCCGAGGCGGTACAGCATATTCCCGATATCGTGGAATGTCATATGATTAGTGGCGGTTTTGATTTTGTGGTGAAAATCCGCTGTGCCAATATGGATGAATTCCGAAAAATCTCCGGTGATATTTTGTGGCAATTACCGGGGGTAAAAGAAACCCGTAGTTATCCAGTAATGGAAGTGATCAAGGAAACCCAGCAGATCAAGCTGAAAATGCCGGCTAAAGCTAAGGTATAAATTCAGACAAAACAAAAGGGACACGAAGTCCCTTTTTAATTTGAAATAGAAAGATTATTTATTCATTTCAGCCATTTCTTTCTGATATTCGGCTTTTGCCAGTTCAAAACGATTGACGACATCGTGGTTTGGCGCTTTATCCAATAGGCTCACAATCACGATACTTAGCGCTGCCAGAATAAAGCCCGGGATGATCTCGTACAGACTAGTATCACCCATATAATTTTTCCAGGCAATTACAGTCACGGCGCCCATCACCATTCCGACAATCGCGCCGTTGAGGGTCATACGTTTCCAGAACAGTGAGAAAATGATCAAAGGACCAAAGGCAGCGCCAAAGCCAGCCCAGGCATAAGCCACCAGACCCAGAACTTTACTGTTTGGATTGATGGCCAATGAAATTGCAATCAAGGCAATCACAATCACCATGCCACGACCGACCCAGATCAGTTCTTTTTGCGAAGCATTTTTACGTAGGAAACCCTTATATAAATCTTCAGTCAGGGTAGTCGAGCAGACCAGTAACTGGCAGCTCAATGTACTCATAATCGCAGCCAGAATTGCCGCTAATATGATGCCTGCAATCCAAGGGTTAAACAGGATTTTGGTCAATTCCATAAACACGGTTTCAGGATTCTGGTTGACGATTGCAGCAGCAGGAAGGTCAGGATTTGCTGCAAAATAAGCAATCCCGATATAGCCCGCCGACATTGCACCCACCAGACACAGAATCATCCAGGTCATGCCGATCCGGCGTGCAGTAGGAATAGTTTTGACCGAATCTGCCGCCATAAAGCGCACCAGAATATGTGGCTGACCAAAATAGCCTAAGCCCCAAGCCAAGCTAGAAATAATCGCGACAAAACTTAGGCCTTCCAGCATATTGGATGCATGTGGACGGGCAGTTTCCAGTAGGGTGCCCACCTGTTGAGCGTTATCACCCAATGCCAGATAGGTAATGATGGGTGTAATAAGCAACGCAAAGATCATTAAGCCAGCCTGAAAGGTATCGGTCCAACTGATTGCCAGGAAGCCGCCAATACACACATACAGAATCGTGGCCACTGCACCGAGCCAAAGTGCTGTCGTGTAATCCCAGCCAAACAGGCTTTCGAACAGACGCGCACCTGCGACCATACCGGAAGCACAGTAAATTGCAAAGAACACCAGAATCACAATGGCTGATAGTAAGCGTAAGATTCGTTTCTTATCCGCAAAACGGCTGGTGAAATAATCAGGCAGGGTCAGAGCATTGTTCTGAAATTCAGTATGGGCACGCAGACGGCCAGCTACCAGTAACCAGTTCAGCCAGGCGCCAATAATCAGGCCAATCGCAATCCAGACTTCTGACAGACCGGAAAAATAGATGGCTCCGGGTAAGCCCATCAGCAGCCAGCCACTCATGTCGGATGCACCTGCGGAAAGCGCAGTCACTATACTGCCCAGACTTCGCCCACCCAGAATATATTCATCAAAATTGGACGTCGCACGATAGGCATATAAACCGATCCCAATCATGGCGACGATATAAAACATAAAAGTAATCAGTGTTGGGTTAAGCGAGCTCATAGGCAGAGTATCCTTAAATTTTAAACATCATCATCCGGGATGATTTTTGAACTGCATTCACAGGGCAGTGATTCAAACATGGTTTAAAAATTACACTCTGTAACAGTTGAGCAGCTTTTGTGTATATTTTATGTAAATTAAGAATTTTCTCATATAAATGAAGAATTAGTAGAGGGTTATAAAATACAAAGTTACACATGGTTTTGAAGAAAAATAAATAATTTTAATAAACAGTTAAATTCATTGAACTTTTGTATTTTAATTACACAATTTTACAAAAATAACAACAATCTCGAATTAGACATATTTTGTTTCAAATCCTGCTTAAATCACTTCTATTTGTTTTTAGGGCCTCTCTTCATAGTGAATGAATGCCATTCTGAATGGTGCATCATTGCTAAGAGTAATATGACATGGACAATATGTTGCAAATAGAATCAAGTCGAATTGAACAGGATTTATTGGGGAAAAAACAAATTCCCCAGCACAGCTATTATGGTATTCATACTTTGCGTGCGATTGAGAATTTTCAGATCTCAGGTCTGGCAGTAGGTCAGCAAGCACACTTTATTCGCGCATTGGCGCAAGTTAAAAAAGCAGCAGCACAAACGAATTTACATTTTCAGAAAATATCAGAACAACAAAGTAGTGCTATTCAACAAGCCTGTGATGAATTAATTCATCAACCTCAGGACTGGCAGGAGGCATTTCCGCTTGATCCTTATCAGGGTGGAGCTGGTACTTCTATCAATATGAATGCGAATGAGGTTATTGCAAATCGGGCGCTAGAATTGCTCGGGCATCGTAAAGGCGATTACCATATCCTGCATCCAAATGATCATGTGAATACTTCACAATCAACCAATGATGTCTATCCCACGGCACTACGTCTAGCGACTTATACACGTCTGGATGAACTGCTTCATGTACAAAAATCGTTGATTGATACTTTATATAGCAAGTCATCAGAGTTTCAATATGTGATCAAGATGGGGCGTACCCAGTTACAGGATGCAGTCCCAATGACTCTGGAACAGGAATTCCGTGCTTTCGCAACCTTATTAAAAGAAGACCTGAAGCTGATTGAGCAAATGCGTCAGTTATTGCTGGAAGTAAATTTGGGTGCAACCGCCATTGGAACCGGCGTGAATACTCCAGATGGTTATGCCAAACATGCAGTACAAACTTTAACGAAAATTACTGGCCTACCTTTAAAAGGCGCGGAAGATTATGTCGAAGCGACCAGCGATTGTGGCGTGTTTATTATTCTGTCCAGTAGTCTGAAACGTCTGGCTGTTAAGTTGTCCAAAATCTGTAATGACTTGCGTCTTTTAAGTTCTGGCCCGCGTACCGGTCTAGCGGAAATCCGTTTGCCAGAATTACAGGCGGGTTCTTCTATCATGCCAGCTAAGGTCAATCCGGTTATTCCAGAAGTAGTCAATCAGATTGCGTTTCGTGTGATTGGTAATGACCTGACTGTGACAATGGCAGCAGAAGCAGGGCAATTACAGCTCAATGTCATGGAGCCGGTCATTGCAGTATCTCTGAATGAATCCATCCAATTATTAACTCAAGGTATGCAGACCCTACAACAAAAATGTATCGCTGGAATTCAGGCCAATGAACAGAACTGTTTAAATGCAGTGATGCGCAGTATCGGGATTATCACCTTACTGGAACCACTTTTAGGTCATGCCACTTGTGATGAAATTGGCAAGCAATGTATTCGTGAAAATAAAACTGTACCCGAAGTGGTGTTGGAGCTGGGTTTATTGAGTGAAATTCAGCTGGATGAAATCTTTGCCTTTGAAAATCTGGTTTCAGAAGTCCCAATGATGAACCAATGGGAACAGGTATCCTGAAAGTTTAAGGATGAGTCCAATATAGACTCGTACTGATTTTAACCATTTGCCTCAAATCCCGTCTGTGGGTTTGGGGTATTTTCATCTAGACTATATCGATGACACAATGAATTGAGTGCATAGCATGTTTGATAAAATCAGCAACTTATTTAAATCAAATAAACCTGATCCGGCTCAGATTTTTCTGGAAGAGAATCATATCCAATATGTAGAAGGGATCGGCTATATTGTGGATGGGATTAATTTAAATGAGGAGCTGGGCGAGCGGCTGGAATATTTGTCTAACCGACGCATGAAAACTTTTGATGATTTAAAAGCGCTATATTCAACTGCAATGATCATTAATGAAAAAATTGATCTGGAAATTGCCAATCAGCGTTTTAATGCAAAATTAGGAAATACTGAAGAAAACCTGCTGCAATTTAAAATGATTGTGAAAAAGTTAAATGACTATTATCGTAACTTTTTACGCGACAAAAAATAACGGAATCATAGGCTGATTTTATCCTGTGCAGTCAATCTGTAACGACTGCATAAAAATAACGAAATAGCACCAGATCATCGTGATAGTATAAGCTTCATGTTGTTTAGACTTTAAAGCTATATACATGTTCCAACAAGAAATTTCCCAACTTAATTTAACAAAGCTCAAGGCAGGCGAGAAACGCTGGTTAGGCAATCTGCAAGGCTCGTCTACTGCATTATTGCTGAAAGAAATTATCAAGCAGCAACGATCGCGTCTATTTGTTATTGTTGCGCGTAATAACCAGCATTTGGGTCAACTGGAAAGTGAACTGGAATTTTATGGGATTAAACCGACCATATTTCCAGACTGGGAAATTTTGCCTTATGACCGTCTGTCACCGCATCAGGATATCGTCTCTGAACGTCTGGCAATTTTATCTAATATGCCCCAAAGCGGCGTATTGTTGCTGGCAGCTTCTACATTGGCACAGCGTGTTGCACCTACTTCATGGGTGCTGGGTGAACACTTCGATATTCGAGTCGGGCAAAAGCTGGATCTGGAACAGCAAAAGAAAAAACTGATTCAGGCTGGTTATCATCTGGTCGACACCGTTTATGACCATGGTGAATTTGCAGTTCGCGGTAGCATTATCGATATATATGCTTCAGGTCAGGATGCACCAATCCGGATTGACCTGTTCGATGATGAAATTGAAACCCTGAAATTTTTTGATCCGGAAACGCAACGTACTACGCAAACTCTAGAACAATTTACCGTATTACCTGCACAAGAATTTCCACTGAAGGAGGGTCGTGCTACTTTCCGTGACCGTTATGCAGAATTTTTCCCCACAGCTAATCCAAAGAAAAATCCAATTTATCAGGATGTAATGGATGGCATTGCTTCACCGGGAATTGAGTTCTACCTGCCTTTATTCTTTAGTCATGAAGCGATGCAAGGGCAAAGTACCTTAATTTCATACTTACCAAAGAATGGCATTGTCATTACAGATAAGGCGTTGGAGCAGAGTTTAGAACAGTTCTGGCAGGACGTAACTCGCCGTTATGAAGATCGCCGCCATAATATTGATCAGCCGATTCTGCCGCCTGAAGCACTGTTCTGTCCGACCAATCAGCTTTTAGAACAGCTAAATCAGTTTAGTCGCATCATTGCGGCACAAGAAGCTTTTGATGAGAAAGCCGGCGTGATTAATCTGGATACCCAGTTACCACCACGCTTGCCTGTTGATCCAAAACGTGAAAAGCCCTTTACCGAAGTCAAAAAATATATTGATGCGGCCGATCATCCGGTTTTACTGGTTGCTGAAAGTGCCGGTCGTCGTGAAACCTTAAAAGATGCGCTGCGCCCAAGTCTGGGCGATATTCCGACCGTAGAAAACTTTGATGCTTTTGTCGATTCTCTGCATGCGATTGCGATTACCAGTGCACCATTGGAACGTGGTCTTGTTCTGACAAATCGGATCAGTGTGATCTCGGAAAATCAGCTTTACGAACATCGTGTGGTCCAACGTCGTCGCAAGCGTCAGCAGGAAGTATCAGAAGAATTCCTGATCCGCAGTCTGACCGAGCTAAGCATTGGTGCACCAGTGGTACACATTGATTATGGTGTAGGACGTTATGCAGGCTTAATTACTTTAAGTATCGATGATCAGGACCATGAATTTCTGCAACTGGACTATGCTGAAGGCGCTAAAGTCTATGTGCCGGTGACTAACCTGCATCTGATCAGCCGCTATAGTGGTGGCGATCCAGATCTGGCACCTTTACATAAACTGGGTACAGATGCTTGGAATAAAGCCAAACGTAAGGCTTTGGAACAGATTCATGATGTCGCAGCCGAGTTATTACATATTCAGGCACGTCGTTCTTCTAAGCCGGGCATCAGTTTTGAGGTTGATCAAAGTCTGTATATGCAGTTTGCTAGCGGCTTTGCCTATGAAGAAACACCAGATCAGGCCAATGCGATTGAAGCCACGCTATATGATATGCAACTGGCCAAACCAATGGACCGACTGGTCTGTGGTGATGTTGGCTTTGGTAAGACTGAAGTCGCCATGCGTGCAGCCTTTGTCGCGGTACAAAATAATCGCCAGGTTGCGGTATTAGTACCCACTACTTTGCTGGCACAGCAGCATTATGAATCTTTTAAAGACCGTTTTGCGGATTGGCCAGTACGCATTGAAGTGCTTTCCCGTTTCGGTTCTTCTAAAGCGCATACCAAAACGATTGAAGACCTAGCAGATGGCAAAGTCGATATTGTCATCGGCACCCATAAGCTTTTACAGGAAAATGTCCAGTTCCATAATCTGGGGCTGATGATTGTTGATGAAGAACATCGTTTCGGGGTGCGTGATAAAGAACGTATTAAGGCCTTGCGTGCCGATGTGGATATGCTGACTCTTACCGCAACACCAATTCCACGTACCTTGAATATGGCCTTTAGCGGAATGCGTGATCTGTCGATTATCGCGACTCCACCAGCACGCCGTCTGGCTGTAAAAACTTTTGTGCAGGAACATACCAGCGACACCATTCGAGAGGCGATTCTGCGTGAATTACTGCGTGGTGGTCAGGTCTATTTCCTGCATAATGAAGTCGATACCATTGACCGTGCTGCAGAAAATATCCGGAATCTGGTGCCTGAAGCGCGTGTCATTGTGGCACATGGTCAGATGCGAGAACGTGAGCTTGAGCAGGTGATGCAGCAGTTCTATCACAAGGAATACAATGTTTTGGTGTGCTCGACTATTATCGAGACCGGGATTGATGTGCCGAATGCCAATACCATTATTATTGAGCGTGCAGACAAGCTCGGTCTTGCACAGTTACACCAGTTGCGTGGCCGGGTTGGGCGTTCGCATCACCAGGCCTATGCCTATCTGTTAGTGCCATCCTTAAAAGCCTTGAAAGGCGATGCAGAAAAACGGCTGGAAGCGATTCAGCGTGCCTCTACGCTGGGCGCAGGCTTTATGCTCGCCACTGAAGATCTGGAAATTCGCGGTGCAGGTGAACTTTTAGGCGAGCAGCAAAGTGGTTCGATGCAGGCGATCGGTTATAGCCTGTATATGGAAATGCTGGAAAAGGCGACTAAAGCGATTCAAAAAGGTAAAACGCCGAATTTTGATGCGCCATTGTCTTTAACTGCGGAAATCAACCTGCATATGCCAGCCTTGATTCCGGACGATTATCTGGGTGATGTACATCAGCGCTTGCTGTTCTATAAACGCATCAGTAATACCGATACTCAGGAAAAACTCGATAATATCCGTATGGAACTGATTGACCGTTTTGGCATTCCGCCGCAACCGGTGAAACAGTTATTTGCTGTGCATCAGCTACGTCTTAAAGCTGAGCAGCTGGGCATTACCAAAATTGACATTGGTGGGCAGGGTGGCCATATCGAATTTGCACCAGATACGCCAGTTCAGGCTATGAGTATTATCCAGATGATGCAGAAACATCCGACATATTTCAGGATGGAAGGCGGCCAGCGATTAAAAGTGATGGTGATGCTGGAAGATTATCAAAAACGAATCCAGTTCATCAGCGATTTACTGGATAGCCTATTAAAAGAGCTAAATTAATATTTTTAGATTTCATGGAATATGAATATTCACGCTATATTTCATTTTTATAAATATAGTGTGAATATCAGCTTGTTTTCATATGAAATTATTTAAGCTAATAGTTTGCCGTTTTGTCCTTCACAATTCATACAAAATTGCCCTAAAGCGCCCGCTTACAATACTCAGTCGCAATTGTATATGGTAGTATTAGCCATCATTCTAATTTTGCATCATTTATAAAGATATGTTTAGTTTGCATCCACAACTTGCTCAAGATACGTTTTTTGTAGGCGACTTTCCTTTATCAACATGTCGTTTGATGAATGATATGCAATTTCCGTGGTTGATTCTGGTTCCGCGTGTACCAGGCATTACCGAATTATATGAATTGAGCCAAGCTGACCAAGAGCAGTTCTTACGTGAATCAAGCTGGTTATCGAGCCAGTTAGCGCGTGTATTCCGTGCCGACAAAATGAATGTCGCAGCTTTGGGCAATATGGTGCCGCAACTGCATTTTCATCATGTGGTTCGTTATCAAAATGATGTGGCATGGCCTAAGCCGGTATGGGGCACTCCAGCAGTTCCTTATAGCAGTGAAGTATTGGCACATATGCGTCAAACCTTGATGCTGGCTTTACGCGGTCAAGGGGATATGCCATTTGACTGGCGTATGGACTAAGCGTTGACATACATTTTATGGTCCATTCAGGATTTTGGACTTTAAGAGAGTAATTGAGTGCAATTAGACGACTGGATTCATCAGGAACCAAAACAGTTTGAATATTTCCATCGGATGATGGGATATATCATGCTGTCTCTGGTTCTGATCGTCTATCACTACACGGAACCGGACACCAATTACCAGATTTTTGTTCCGTTATTTCTGGCACTGGTTTTGGTGATCACACCGAAATTATCCCGGTGGATGATTTATAAATACGACTATAATTTAAAACGTAATTTCTTCTTTGTTCTAGATGTGATTATCGTATCGGTTGTACTTGCAGCTGTGCATCTGGATCTGGTGTTGTCTCTACTGGCAGTGGTCACATTGCTATATACCGCCATTAATAACAAGATTTCGTTCATGATGGTGTCACTGGCTGGCCTGATTGGCACCATGATCTTTTATCTGTCTACCATTGGCATTTTTGGGTTTACCAGCTATTTCAGTCCCACCAGTACGGAACTCACCGTACTAGGTTTCATCTGTTTGATTACTTATTTTGGTGTCGGAAATTTCTATCAAAGCGGTCGTATGCAATATATGACCCAAAAGAAAAATCATTATTTTGACCAGATGAACCGTTATATGGAATTTGCTAACCAGCTCAGCCGTTATGCGCCAGTGCAGTTATGGCAATCCATCATGAAAGGCGAGTCTGAAGCTAAGATCGAATACAAACGTAAAAAACTCACGATTTTCTTTTCGGATATTCAGGGATTTACAGAGCTTTCTGAAACTCTGATTCCGGATGATTTGGCTTTCCTGTTGAATGACTATTTAAGCCATATGACTGAAATCGCCAAGAAATATGAAGCAACGGTCGATAAGTTCATGGGGGATGCCATCCTGATCTTCTTTGGTGATCCGCATTCAGATGGTGTAGAGCAGGATGCTAAAAATTGTCTGGAAATGGCGATTTCAATGCGTCAGCAAATGAAATTACTACGCGAACGCTGGATTAAAATGGGTTATCCGCCATTACATATCCGTATGGGGATTTCGACCGGTTATTGTCACGTGGGGAACTATGGTGCCAATCACCGTATGGCCTATACCATTGTTGGTCGTGATGCTAATTTGGCTGCACGCTTACAAAGTGCTGCGGAAGTTGATGAAATCCTGATTTCTGAAGATACCCATAACCTGATCAAAAATGACTATCTATGTGCACCTAAAAAGCCAATTTTCCTGAAAGGGATTAAGGCACCGGTTCGCACTTGGCAAGTGATGGAAAAATATGCCTTCCAGAAAGTTGAATATCAGCGCTGGTTTGATTATGAGTATAAAGGCTTTCATTTACTGCTAAATCTGGATGAAGTACAAAACTATGATTATCCAGAGTTGTTGCATGTGCTAGAAAAAATGATTAAACGCATTCAAACCCAGCAGCAACTGACCAACTCTCAAGGAATTGTGAAATTAAAACTTGAAGATGAAGTCATTGAACCTTTATCTGCTGAAGAAGCATTTCGAGCAGCTGAACGATCAAAAGTCATCTAATTTTTATGATTTAAATAAATGATAAAGACCATAAAAAACCACGCTTAAGCGTGGTTTTTTGATTTCAGAATCTTAGTGATTTTCTGAAGCATGATTAATGGTATATTTTGGAATTTCAACTTCCAGATCTTCATCCACAATCTTCACTTGGCAAGACAGACGGGAATCAGGCTCTAAACCCCAAGCACGATCGAGCAGATCAGCTTCGACATCATTCATTTCTTCAAGGCTGTCGAAACCGCGACGAACAATTACGTGGCAAGTGGTACATGCACATGACATATCACACGCATGTTCAATCTTGATTCCGTTTTTCAGCATGCTTTCACATAGATTGGCATCTTGTTCAACTTCAAACTCAGCGCCTTCAGGGCAAATTTGCGCATGTGGAAGAACTTTAATACGTGGCATAGTCTTTACCTTAAATTAGTTTGAGTTTGACCAATCGTCGAGTTTAGTGCCTTTAAGGGCAGCATCAATATGTTGATTCATACGCAGAGCAGCAAATGCATCACTATGTATTTTAAGCTGTTCTACTGCATATTCAATGGCTTTGATATCTGTACCTTGTAGCTCGGACTCAAGTCGTGCTTGCGCAGCAGTCAGTTCTGCCAATTGCTGTTCATTCATCAATTGAGCATCTACTTTCAGTGCCTGAATCAGTGCTTCAAGTTCACGTTGTGCTTCCACCTTGGTTTCCTGCAGATGACGAAGATTTTTATCTTCTTCAGCAAACTGATAACCTTCTAACAGCAGACGCTCAGTATCTTCACTCGACAAGCCATAAGATGGTTTGATATCGATTTGTGCAGTCACACCTGAAGTCATTTCTTTGGCAGAAACGGTTAATAAGCCATCCGCATCCACTTGGAAAGTCACTTCAATACGTGCCTGACCTGCGGTCATTGGTGGAATACCATGCAGGACAAAACGGCCTAAGCTACGGCAATGTTCTACCAGATCACGTTCACCTTGTACCACATGAATCAGCATAGCGGTTTGGCCATCCTGATACGTTGTAAATTCCTGGCGACGTGCAACTGGAATTGCGGTATTGCGTGAAATCAGACGTTCAACCAGACCGCCCATGGTTTCCAGACCAAGAGAAAGTGGAGTCACATCTAATAATAATGATCCATCTTTGCTGTTACCAATGAGCTGATTCGCTGTAATTGAAGCACCAATCGCAACCACTTCATCCGGGTTAATGGTGCATAGAGGCTCTTGGTTAAACACATCACGTACTGCTTTTTGCACGGCGTACGAGCGGGTAGAACCACCTACAAGCACCACATTCTGAATATCATCAAGTTCCAGCTTGGCATCACGCATGACACGCTTACAAACGCTGATGGTTTTATCCAAAGCAACCTTGATGATTTCTTCAAAAGTCGGGCGATCTAAAGTCAGGCTTTGATCAAGCAGCTTTAATTCAACTGAGTCTGCATCAGATAATGCTTCTTTAGCTTTACGCGCAGCAGTAATGAAATGCGCATATTCAGCATCATCTAGGGTTTCGATATTAAGCTGTTTTTTAGCCCATTTTAAAATCAGACGATCCAGATCGTCACCACCTAGAGCAGTATGGCCACCAGTCGCTAATACTTCGAACACACCTTGAGAGAAACGCAGAATGGATACGTCAAAGGTACCGCCGCCCAAGTCATAAATCACATAGTTGCGATCTGTGCTCAAGTTGGTTTCCTGATCCAATCCATAAGCCACCGCAGCAGCTGTTGGTTCATTCAATAAACGCAGAACGTTTAAACCGGCCAGTTGCGCGGCATCACGTGTTGCCTGGCGTTGTGCTTCATCAAAGTATGCAGGAACCGTAATCACGGCACCATTAATCTCATTTTTTAAGCTGGCTTCAGCACGTTCTTTAAGCTGCTTTAAAATTTCCGCAGAAATCTCAACTGGCGTTTTACGTCCTTGCGCAGTTTCAAATGCCGGCATTTCATTCGCTTCGCCCACCAAGGCATAAGGATGCTGGAATTTAATATCTGCTTGGGAGCGACCCATAAAACGTTTTACGGATACAATCGTATTTTTAGGATCGGTGGTAATAAAAGGTTTGGCATCATCGCCATATTCAGTGCTTTGTGCTGCATAATGAACGATAGAAGGAAGTAACACACGACCTTGTTCATCTTTGAGTACTTTGGCTTGACCTGAAAGAACCGTGGCAACCAAAGAGTGGGTGGTGCCTAAATCGATACCAATCGCAATGCGGTGTTCATGTGGTGCACTTGATTGACCTGGTTCTGCAATCTGCAAGAGAGCCATAGTGTTACATCCTTTGCACGTTAAAATTAAATAGAAAAATTAAAATTCATCATCAAGATCAAAGCTGTCATCATCCAGGAAACGGTCTTCCGCTTTGTCGATGTCTGCCATGACTTTAACAAAGAAACGCAGTTTACGCACGGTATCGCGAGCTTCACTCCAGTCTTCATCTTCATAGTCGATTTTGAACTCACGAACCAGACCATCAATCCATTGCTGAACTTCAACTTTCAGAGAAGAAAGATCTTCAGCCGATGAGGCTTCATCTAATTGTTCGCGAATTTCCAGCGCATCCTGAAGAAATTCAAAATCGCTAATAGACTGATCCAGATGATAGTCTTGTTTTTTTAAAGACAGTAAATAAGCTGCACGGCTATCAACCGCTGACAAAGCCTTGAATGCCTGGTTGATCTCGCTTGATTTAATCAAAGCCTGATCTTTATCTTCAGCTTTATCGGGGTGATATTGTTGCTGCAACTTTAAAAACTCTGCTTTTAAAGTGGCTAAATCAATATCGAGTGCTACAGGAAGATTGAACAACTCAAAATGATTCATGGGAGATAGAGTCCGCGATTAATATGCAAAAATGATTAAACTTGATGACAATTAAAATAACTGCCTAAATGCAATTAAAACAGTGTATTTCACACTGTTTTAATGCTGAAAAAAGAGAATTATTGCTGCAATCAGACAGTGAATGACTCACCACAACCACATTCGCCTTTTTTATTTGGATTATTAAATTCGAAGCCTTCGTTCAAGCCGTTTTTCACGTAGTCCATTTCTAGACCTTCGAGATACACCAGACTTTTTGGGTCTACGAAAACTTTAACACCAAACTGTTCAAAGACCTGGTCATGAGTATCGACTTCGTCGACAAACTCAAGAACATAAGCAAGACCAGAACAGCCTGAAGTTTTCACACCAACACGAATGCCTTCACCCTTACCGCGACTTTTGAGGTAATTGCTGATATGAGTTGCTGCATTTTCAGTTAAGTGGATCATGAAAACTCCGTGAATCTTTCTTCAAAAAACGAATGATTAAACTTTAGACTTCTTGTTACGGTAGTCTTCAACAGCCGCTTTAATTGCATCTTCAGCCAGTACAGAGCAGTGTACTTTTACTGGTGGAAGAGCTAATTCATTTGCGATATCAATGTTTTTGATCGCTTGTGCTTGGTCTAAAGTTTTACCTTTTAACCATTCAGTCACTAATGAACTTGATGCAATTGCAGAACCGCAACCATAAGTTTTAAAACGTGCTTCTTCAATCACACCTTCATCATTTACCTGGATCTGTAAACGCATTACGTCACCACAAGCAGGCGCACCGACCATACCAGTACCAACGTTTTCTGCATTTTTGTCTAAAACACCAACGTTACGTGGGTTTTCGTAATGATCAATTACTTTTTCGCTATAAGCCATGTTGCTTCTCCAAAACTCGGGGTCAGCCTTAATATAAATATGGGGATTAAAAATTTTTTATCAATGAGATAGCGGTATAAATACAGCTATCTCAGAGTCAAAAATTAGTGCTCAGCCCATTCAACTGTAGAAAGGTCGATACCTTCTTTGTACATATCCCAAAGCGGAGAAAGTTCACGTAATTTCTCAACAGCAGCTTTAGTGATATTTAAAACGTGATCGATATCTTCTTCAGTGGTGTACTTACCAAAGCTGAAGCGGATCGAACTGTGTGCAAGCTCATCAGAAAGACCTAATGCACGAAGTACATAAGATGGTTCAAGTGTTGCAGATGTACATGCTGAACCTGAAGATACGGCTGCATCTTTCAGTGCCATCATCAATGATTCACCTTCAACAAAGTTGAAACTTACGTTTAGGTAGTTTGCAACGTTTTGAGTTGGGTGACCGTTCAGGAATACTTGTTCAAGACCTTGTAAGCCATTCCAAAGCTTGTCACGAAGAACACGTAAACGAGCTTGTTCAGACTGTAAATTTTTACCTGCAAGTTCAAATGCTTCACCCATACCAACGATCTGATGAGTCGCAAGAGTACCAGAACGCATACCACGTTCATGACCGCCACCATGCATTTGTGCTTTTAGACGGACACGTGGTGAACGACGTACGAACAGGGCACCAATACCTTTAGGACCATAGATTTTATGTGCAGAGAAGCTCATCAAATCGACTTTTAATTGAGAAAGATCGATTTCAACTTTACCCGCAGCCTGTGCAGCATCAACGTGGAAGAAAATCTTTTTCGCACGGGTGATTTCACCAATCGCAGCAACATCAGTTGTCGTACCGATTTCGTTGTTTACCATCATCAGGGAAACAAGAATGGTATCTGGACGGATTGCTGCTTCAACCATTTCTGGAGTAATTAAGCCAGTTTTTGGTTGCGGCTCAAGATAAGTAATCTCAAAACCTTCAGACTCAAGCTCACGACATGTATCCAAAATTGCTTTATGTTCAATTTTAGAAGTAATGATGTGTTTGCCTTTAGATGCATAGAATTGAGCTACACCTTTTAATGCAAGGTTGTCAGATTCTGTTGCACCCGAAGTCCATACGATTTCACGCGGATCAGCTTTTACTAAATTCGCCACTTGTTCACGGGCGTATTCAACTTTTTCTTCCGCTTGCCAGCCATAAGCATGTGAACGAGATGCTGCATTACCGAAGGTGCCTTCGAAAGTTAAGCATTCTATCATACGTTCTGCAACTTGAGGATCTACCGGAGTTGTTGCTGCATAGTCAAGATAAATCGGACGTTTCATGTCAAATACCTGTAACCGATAAAAGGGCTGAATCAATGTTTGCTGAATTTTGGCGTAATGACACGGTTTGAACGTTGTCACGGGCTACAAGGTCAGCAAGGGTGATTTTTGCGAGATAATCGGCAATGTGGTGGGAGAGTTCTTGCCATAAATCATGAGTCAAGCACATCGCGCCATTTTGGCAGTTGCCTTTATGGTCACAGCGAGTCGCATCAACTGTTTCGTTTACAGCTTCAATAATTGCTAACACAGTAATTTCATCTGCGCTGCGTGCTAAATGATATCCACCATTGGCACCGCGAACACTCGAAACTAGACCATAACGTTTTAGTTTCGCAAATAACTGCTCGAGATAGGCAACAGAAATAGTTTGACGTGCTGCAATTTCAGCAAGCGTGATCGTTTGTTCAGATGGCTGCAAAGCTAAATCAAGTAGAGCAGTCACTGCGTAGCGACCGCGAGTGGTTAGGCGCATGATTCGATACACATGGTTAGACTAGATGTGTAGATTTTATGAATCCCGACTAAATTAGTCAAGTTATTTTTGTGAATGGCGAGCGTATTTAATTTTCTGAAAATGAAAGAATTACGCGCTGATCCAATTATACACTAATAACGCAATCAAAAGTACTGTGATTATACTAAAGACCATATTGATCCGCTTTTGACGGCGTTCCATACGTTTAATGCGGTTGCGATACTGTTTAACTTCAACTTGCAGGCTATTAATTTTAGAACGCTGATCTTCAATTTTCTTTAATAAAGGCGCAATACGTTTTCTTGATGAAACAATATCGGTCTCATCTGCCGGTGGTTCAGATAACCAGTGTTTCCAGTCGGACAATACTTTAGGTAAGGCAAATAAAGTCAGTAAATCACGGAACTCGTCTTTTAAAACCTGATTCCCATCAATACGCATCGCACGAATGCTTCTGCGATTGCCAAAGATAAAGATCTTAATCAGATCCATTAAAGTAGTGCGAACATCCAGATCAATAACTCTGCCTGGTGCTTTATAGTCAAATAACAGCCCATCTTTGGTAAACTGAACATAGAAATCAAAATATGGAATATAACTATTGATTTTTATTGTAATATTCTCATCTACAAACTTCTTCGCCTGAAGAGCAACAACACGGTCATGTTTGAGAATGAACGTGAATATTGTTTCTAAAACGATTAAAGTCATCGTAAGCAACAAATGTGGTTGATTTTGACTTTGTTGCGATTCACTCATATATAAAACCAATCCTTACCTGAAAATTAAAATGAAAAAGCATCCTGCTGAGTAAAAGATTTCAGGGTTAAATCAAATTAGACTTGAAATAAAGTGCTTTGTAGAACAGTTTAGCAAATCTATCAAGCCCTTAATTTGCTATTATGCGGTGATTTTGTAGATAATTTTATGATATTTGCATAGAAAATAAGCAGGAGTCGTGTACATGGATAAAACAAAAACGACACAAGATACAGATCAGGAATTGATTGAAAAACCAGTGAAGAGTAAGTCAAAGTCTGCTTCAGAGCGACGTTCAATGCTGGACTTTCGTAAATATACCAAGCAGATCTGGTTGGCTGGCCTTGGGGCATTTTCCCGGGCAGAGGAAGAAGGCAATAAACTGTTTGACTCGCTGGTCAAGGTCGGAGAAGAGCTAGAATCCAAAACAGTCGATATTGCAGATCAAACTGTGGAAAAAGTCTCCGAAAAAGCACGCGAATCTGTGACAGATACCAAAGATAAGGTTGAAAAACTGATCGACAACTCTGTTCATCATTCCTTGAATCGTATAGGATTAGTCACACTGAAGGATGTACAACATCTGGAGCGTTTAATTCTTCAGTTGCATGCCAAGGTTGATGAATTGACCTTGCAGCAAGAAAAAATACAGAAAGAATTATCGAAAAAAATACACACAAAATGATTTTCTTCATAATTCAATGTTTTTTTCGCATATATTTTGAAAAAAAAGAGGTTTATAAGTATTGCGTTTATACCTAAAGCATTGCTATAAAGGCGTTATGGTAGTTTAAACAAATTCTTGGACCTTAAATAAACGATATTAAGAGGACGTAGTTTTCATGAATAAATCAGAATTAATTGATGCAATTGCAGAGAAAGGGGGATTATCTAAGGCTGACGCAGGTAAAGCTTTAGATGCTACAATTGCTTCTGTTACTGAAGCTTTAAAAGCGGGTGATACAGTAACTCTAGTTGGTTTCGGTACTTTCGGCGTTAAAGAGCGTGCTGCACGTACTGGCCGTAATCCACAAACTGGTGCTACTCTTGAAATTAAAGCAAGCAAAGTACCTAGCTTCAAAGCAGGTAAAGGCTTAAAAGACGCTGTTGCTTAAGCTGCTTCAATCCTAAAACGCGCCTTCTTTGGCGCGTTTTTTATTGATAGATTTAATTGTTTTGATTAACACATTCATTCAATGGGTTTTTTCGGTTAAAATCCTCTGCAAATAAAATATTGGAATACTTATGGAATCTTTTCGTAAAGTTATTAAGGGTTGGTTGGGCAAGGTCTTGCTCGTTCTGTTTTTAACCCCTTTAGCACTTGTAGGTATTGAAGGATATTTTAGCGGCGGGAATTCTGATGCAGCAAAATCAGTCAATGGAACTGATATCTCTAAACAAGAATTAGAGTCACTGACAAAATCATTCAAACAACAATACTTAAGTTATGCCAATGGTGATGAAACCTTATTAAATCAAAGCTTCATCGATCAAAAAGCGATGGATACCCTGGTTGCGCGTACCTTGCTTTTGCAACAGGCTGAAAAACTGGGGATTAGCCTGAGTGACCAGCAAATTGCACAAATGATTTCTCAGCAGCCTTCTTTCCAGGAGAATGGCAAATTTTCTAATGCTTTATATGAAAATTACCTGAAATCAATTGGCATGACCAACAATGCTTTAGTAGAAAGTTTACGTAAAGACCATGCACTGAAAATGCTGTCTTCTACTTTTATGGATTATCCACTGGTCAGTCCGGTTGAGATGCAGCAAATTGCAGATCTGCAAACTGAACAGCGTCATATTCATATCGCTAGCGTGAATCTGGACAGCTATAAAAAAGCAGTAAAAGTATCAGAAGCTGATATTGCAGCATATTATGAAAAGCACAAATCCCAGTTCAAGCAACCGACTAGCGTTGATGTGGATTATGTGGTGATCAAGCCGAGCAATATTGATACTGCCAATGTAGCGGTCACTGATGCAGAATTGCAGGAAGCTTATAATAAATTTGTGGCTGACCAGAAGCAGAATGTGGAACCAGAGGTTAAACATATTCTGGTAACTGCAGATAGCCGTAGCGATGCTGAAGCCAAAAAACTGGCAAACGAAATTGCAGCTAAAATCAAAGCTGGTACCACTTTTGCACAAGCAGCAGCTCAATACTCTGAAGATCCTGAATCTAAATCTAAAGGTGGTGCTATCGCTGTCTATGAAAAAGGCGTGTTCGGTACTACCTTTGATCAGACTGTTGCATCTTTAAAATCTGGTCAAGTTTCAGCGCCTGTTAAAACGGATTATGGCTACCATATTATTTCAGTCCAATTGCCTGATGTAGCAGTTCCATCGTTTGAATCTCAAAAAGCACGTTTATCTGAAGAAGTATTGGCAGCGAAAAAATCTAATACATTCTCTGATACGGTAAACAGTCTGAATGACATGGTCGTAAGTGTGGACTCGCTGGATGTTGTTGCTCAGGAAGTGAAGGGTGTTCAGGTTCAGAAAGCAAATGGTGTGACCCTTGCGACACGTGATCCATTGCTAAGTAATGCAGCTGTCAAAGTTAAACTTTTTAATGATGACGTGAAAAATGGCGACCGTAATGCATCTTCAAGCATTCAGTTAGCCAATGGTGATGTGGCTTGGGTAAAAGTTCGCAATTATCATGCAGCGGGTGAGCAGACACTGGCAGAAGCTAAACCAGCAGTAAAAGCTAAACTGATTCAAGATAAGGCATTTGCTGCGGCTAAAGCTGAAGTTCAAACTGCATTGAATGAGTTTAAAACCAAGCCTGCAGCATCAGTTACGAAAGGTAAACTGGTATTTGAAGATGCAGGCATCTATACACGCGCAGAAGGTCTGCTTAAGCGTGATGTACAACGTGCAGCATTTAGCGTACCAGCGCCTAAAGCAGGTCACTGGTCAGTAACGACAGCAAATATGCCAAATGAATTGGTGGTTGTGGCAGTTTCTGAAGTGAAGAAAAATCCGATCGATGTTTTAAGTGCAGAGCAACGTAGTGAACTAGTGAAATTGTATCAACAGCTTCGTGGTCAACAAGAATTTGATGACTATACGCGTTACTTAAAATCTCACGCAAAAATCAAATAAGATTTGATTGTAAAAAAACCAGCCTGAGGGCTGGTTTTTTATTTTCTTAAGTAAGAAATAATATCCAAAATAAGAAGAGAGCATATAACTCTCTTCTGAAATCCGGTCATTTTATTCCGCTCTAAAAATTAGCTCATAACCTGTATATTTACGGATATTAATCACACCAGTATCCAGAATCAGATATTGGCCTTTAATCCCTTGTAGTTTGCCTCGGATCACTGGAGTTTTATCTAAATTGTGAGATTTGATTTTTTCTGGATATTGCTCTATCGGATAGATGAACTCACGTGGTAATTCCTTATCCAAAACTTCAATATTCTCATTAAACTGCAAATTCTGATTAAACTCTTCACGGATAGTTTGGATTTTCGGTGCAAATTCTTCAATCAGCTGATCGCGAACCTCAATCAGATTTAAAGGTTCCGCTTCACCTTTGAGTAATTTACGCCAGTCGGTTTTATCTGCGACCTGAGTACCAAACATCACTTCCAGTTTACCGGAAAGACGGCGAGAACCCACTTTCATGATAGGAAGGGCTTGAGTTGCACCTTGATCCAGCCAACGAGTCGGCATTTGATTAATACGGGTGATTCCGACTTTCAATGCACTAGAATTGGCCAGATAAACAATATGTGGCTGGAAGCAGACATTCTGTGCAAACTCATCTTCCCGGCAAGTACCTAAATGATAATGGCAGGTTTCTGGTTTCATGATGCACATATCACATGACGCTTTAGTTTTAAAACATTTAAAACAGTGGCCTTGTGAGAATGATTTAGAAGTTTTTTTGCCGCAAGAAACACAATAGATATTTCCAGTCCATTCAATCTCGATTTCCTGACCTAACTGGAATGGAAGGTTAATTTCTGATCCATCTAATATTAATTTATATTCAACATTTGCCCGCTGGGTATTTTGATCAGTTACACTAAGGTCTGTAAGACCGACGTGCATTTTATGGCAAATGCCCTGAAGTTCCATAAAAAATTACTCAATTAAATCATAAGGATGTAGTCATGGCTGAACAAAATGTCATCACTTCAATGCTAGACGATTTCGCCAAGGAACAGCCAATTCATACTGCTATTTGTATCGGGCAGGATTTGACCCAATCTCAGTTTCAGCAATCTATTCAATGGCACTATTTTAACGTATCTGAGGTTTTAAATCTGCCTTTTCAACAGCGTTATGACCTGGCAGTAGTGATGCTGGATACTCCTGAAACCTTAGCATTACCAGAACAGCAGAAGAGTCAAATTCTGGTTAAAATGCGTGATTTATTTGCAAAACGTCTGGTGGTGGTGAGTCGCTTGCAGGATGAAAAACTGCTCAGGTCTTTAGGTCTGACCCAGTTGATTGACAAGACAGTTCATGAGGCAGATTTTGCACTCTGGCAATTCAATATTTTGACTTATAAACATGTGCCAGACTGGTTTAACTCTAAATTCTGGGCTAACCCTGAAAACTGGGATAAATATCGCTGGTAAAATTGGAAAGCTAGGAAGGACTTATATCAGTATTGCAAATATTAACAAAATCCTGCATGGAAAATATAAGCCCAGACTCTATTCTGTAGAGAAGGCGTATACAGGAATGAGTTATGACCAATCTTAGTAGTATTGTGGAAATGCTGGCCAAGCAAGCTTTAGGAAATAACCAAGCCCAATCCCAGCAGCGTTCATCCCAGCAAGGGGGATTGGCAGATATTCTTGGATCAGTATTGGGTCATATCAATAATGCCAATCAGCAAAACCAGAACCCAAATCAGCAGCATCAAAACTCACAACAGCAAAACAAGCAAAATGGCCTAGGTGCAATTTTAGGTTCTGTACTCAGCCAGCTCGGCGGTGGGAGCCAATCTTCCGCTCGACCAAGTTCTGGACTGGGTGGCAGTTCAACAACAAAGACTTTATTGATTGCTGTCTTGCCTCTGGTCTTGGCCTGGATTCAGAAACAGGGCGGTTTGCAAGGAGCATTGGATAAACTCAAAGGACAAGGTTTAAATAGCCAGGTTGATGACTGGGTCTCTACTGGCCCGGGTGAAAATGCCAATGTCGATCCGCAGCAGGTACAAAACCTGTTTGATGACCAGGAAGTAGAACAGGTCGCAGAACAGACCCATGTGCCTAAACAGGATGTCTATAGCGCCATTTCTCAGGTCTTGCCGCAGATTATTGATTCACTGACACCACAAGGTGAGCAAACCAGCAAGCAGGAAGCCAATAATGATATTCAGAATGTATTGAATATGGTCTCAGGCTTGTTTAAAAAATAAATCTATCTATCCAATAAAAAATCCCGACTTTTAGCCGGGATTTTTTCTATTGAATTCTTTAAGCTTCTTCCAGATTCAAGCTAAAGAGTCGGTTGGATTTACAGATCTTCTTGGCCACATAATGCGATTTTCTAAGACGGATTAAAATAATCTGAGACTGAAATTCCAGTTCGCCAAATTCAGGTTCAACCTGAACATAGTGTAACTGACCATACTCATCCCGAACTCGCGCTTGGGCAGAAAAGCCAGGACGGGCATTACCGCTTGAAATTGTAGCTAAACGGCCTAATAGGTTTACATCATTCTTTTTATATTTAGGTGGAATAACCTGATCCAGACAATGAATCATAAATACGGTAAAGAAAATCGCAATGATCAATGCCGGTAGAATGATGTAATAGGCAGGTAAGAAATGATATTCCTGTGAATAGATCAGAAACTGAAGAAAATAGCCGGAAAAGCTAAAATTCATCAGGAAGAAAAAAACAATCAGGGTTTTGGAAAATTTGACATTTAGCCATTCAACATTCTGAAAGTCATATGGAGAAATGCGTTCCAGGAGTTGACTGGGTTTAAGCTTAAAATAGAAGGCAACTGTTTTTGCCACGCCAAGCAGAATGATGAACAATAAACTGAGATGAAATGGCATCAGGTTATAGTCAAGTAAAAACTCAGGCATGGCAAAATCCGTTTTAGCTATTATTCTGAAAGATAAATTCCGCCATCAGAATGCACGGTAATATCAACTTTTTCAAGTGATTGGCCTTGACAAGGTCCAGAAATACATTCACCGCTTTCGACTACGAACAGCGCGCCATGAGTAGAGCATTCAATAAACTCCTGATCACGGTCTAGAAACTGGTTTTCCAAAAATTCCAGTTCTACCTGTAAATGTGGACAAATATTCTGGTAAGCATAAAACGAACCATCACGCTGGGTGATAAAAATTGTATCCCCATTCGGAAGTTCAAAAGAGCGCGCTTCACGCTCTGGAATATCGTCAGTCATGCAAATTTTAAACATTAAGCACATTCCTTAAGAACATCTTTTAATAATGCTGCGTATTCTGAAACCGCCAGACGTGGACCAAATTGCGCTACCACTTGGCTAGACACTAAAATTGCCAGTTCTGCTGCTGTTTTTAAACCAAGACCCGCATTAAGTGCATATAAAAAAGCACCCGCGAAAGCATCGCCAGCACCATTCGCATCCAAGGCAGTTACAGCACGACCCGGTACAGTGAAGGTTTCACCATTATTGGAAATAAGCGCACCCTCAGCTGACATTGTAATGACAACGTATTGACTTAATTCTTTAAGTTTAGCCAGAGCTGCTTCGATTGTATCTGTTCCGGTATACATTAATGCTTCTTGCTGGTTGCAGAACAAGAGATCTACACCATCTGCAATCATTTCATCCAGACCGGCACGGGCATATTGCACCATCGCAGGGTCAGAAAGAGTGAATGCGATTTTAACCCTATTGGCTCTGGCAATTTCACGCGCCTGTTTTACGGCCTGACGTGCTGTTTCGGAAGTGGATAGATAACCTTCGATATAGAGCCATTTAGCAGTTGTTAAAGGCTGGAAGTCAATCTGTTCATCTGTGAGTTCAGCAGTAATACCTAAATAGGTATGCATGGTACGTTCAGAATCTGGGCTGACCAGAACCATACAGGTACCTGTTACGCCTTCACTAATCGATTGGGTTGTAGTTTTAATGCCAGCTTCATTTAAGCCATGCAGATAGATATGACCCAAATCATCATTACCGACACGACAGGCATAGAATGCAGAGCCGCCCAAAGCTGCAAATGCAACTGTAGTATTGGCTGCTGAACCGCCTGAAGCCTGACCTTTATAAGTTTGAGTTGCTTTTAAGTTTTGATACAGAGTAGCCTGAGCTTCACCATCCGCAAGTTGCATGGTGCCTTTTTGCAAGTGATGTGCAGTTAAAAACTCATCAGAAACTTTAAATTCCTGGTCAATCAGCGCATTGCCAATCGCAAAAAGGTCAACAGTAGACATATCCAAATATCACATTAAAAATGAAAGTGCTAAGTTTACACGATTGCTCGGGTTTGCTGTAGTTCACTGAAAAATTTTCAGAATACTTTAAAAAATACTGTAACTTATTCAGCTTGAATCTTTGGTCTAAGAATTGATTTATTTTTAAACGGTAGCGAGTGCAGCCATTGATTTAAAGGTTGGATTTTATTTATAAGATTAGAGTACCAAGCAGTTATACTGGTGCGACATTTGAACAATCATCTAAAACAGTGTGGGTATATGGATATTAAGATTGTAACAGCCGAGCAGCTCCCTGATCAGATTGACACTTTAGCGACACTGGCGCGTAAAGAAGGTTATGACCTGATTGATAAGTTAATTGAAGAATACCGCACTGGAAAAAACTGTTTCAGTCAAAATAATGAATTTCTGGCCTGTGCCTATGATGGCAATAAACTGATTGCCTGTGGCGGCTTAAACCAGCAATGGGGCGATAACGGCATTGAAGAAAGAATTGGCCGGGTACGTCGCTTCTATGTGCATCCAAAATATCGTCAACATGGTGTAGGTAAGCAGCTTCTAGCTTATCTGGAGCAGTTGGCACGACCATTTTATTCAGCACTTTGTTTACAGACCGATACTAAACTGGCCGCCAGTTTCTATCAAAAACAGAACTATGTCTTTGTTGAAAACCACCCGAGTTATAACTATTTCAAGTATATGATCTAGAGATCATTGCCAAACCTGATCATTTAAAAATCAGATGATCAGGTTTACTTAATTCGATCAAAATCCTCGGTTTTCTGCGTGAATAATTCAAACAACTACAGCTATAATGCGAATAATAATTTTTTAATTTAAGCATTAGGAGATCGCATGACTGTAGATGTCACTGAAACCATTTCTCAAACTGTACATCCTGCGTTTCAGTTGGTACGTCAACAACATGTTGAAGCTTTAGACATTTTAGTGTCTGAATATAAGCATAAAGTGACTGGCGCCACCCATTATCATCTGGCGACCAATCATGATGAAAATGTTTTTCTTGTTGCGTTTCGCACTCAGCCAATGGATTCGAAAGGTGAAGCGCACATTCTGGAACATACTGCACTGTGCGGCTCAGAAAAATTCCCGGTACGTGATCCGTTCTTCCTGATGATTCGCCGTTCGCTTAATACTTTTATGAATGCCTTTACAGCGGCAGACTGGACGGCTTATCCATTCGCAACTCAAAATGATAAAGACTTCCAGAACTTATTAGAAGTGTATATGGATGCGGCTTTCGCTGCGAACCTGAATCCGTTGGATTTTGCTCAGGAAGGCATCCGTATTGAACTGGAAAATGGCGAACCGGTATATAAAGGTGTGGTATTTAATGAAATGAAAGGGGCAATGAGCTCACCTTCAGATCAGCTTTATCATACTTTGGCGCATCACTTATTCCCGGACACTACCTATCACTACAACTCAGGCGGCGATCCTAAAGATATTCCAGACCTGACTTATGAAGAGTTGGTGAATTTCTATAAAACGCATTATCACCCAAGTAATGCAGTATTTATGACCTTTGGTAATAAATCTGCTGCTGAGTTACAGGAACAGTTTGAAAATCTGGCGCTGTCTAAATTTGGAAAAGGTGAAACACTTTATTCAACGCCAGAAACCCGTTTAACTGCGCCACTCAATGTAACAGAAACCTATGCAGTTGATGGGGAAGATCTGAAGGACAAGACTTATCACGTATTGTCATGGTTATTGCCAGAAGCGAGTGATATCAAGTTACGTTTAGGCTTGCGTCTGGTAGAAGGGATTTTGCTGGAAGATTCAGCATCTCCCTTACGTCATTACTTGGAAACCTGTGGTTATGCACAGTCAACTGGCCCATTCATGGGCGTAGATGATTCCAACTTTGAAATGACCTTCTACTGCGCGGTTCAAGGTTCAAACCCGGAACATGCTGAAGAATTCAAAAACGGAGTTTTCAAAGTTCTGGAAGATGTTGCCTCTAAACCTGTTGATCAACAGGCAGTAGATGCGATCCTGCATCAGATCGAATTGCATCAGCGTGAAATCAATGGTGATGGTACACCTTATGGCCTAAGCCTGATCTTGAGCGGTTTAAGCAGTGCAATTCACCATCGTGATCCGGTTGAAGTCTGGGATGTGGATTCTGCGATTGCTTCAGTAAAAGAAGAGTTGCAAGATCCAATGTGGCTGTCGAATCTGATTAAAGAGCATCTACTGGATAATCCGCACCGTGTTCAACTGACTTTAGTTCCAGATGCAACTAAATCTGCCAAAGAAGCGGAAGAAGAAAAAGCACGTCTGGCTGAAATTGGTAAAGCTTTAACTGAAGAGCAAAAAGCAGAGATCAATGCTCAAACTGAAGCGTTAAATATCCGCCAAGATACTCCAGATGATTTGAATCTGTTACCTAAGGTGGGTCTGGAAGATGTGCCTGCGGAATTGCAGATTGTTCAAGGCCAGTTGCGTGAGATTATCTGTAACCGCGTAGATACGCCGTTGAATCTTTATCATGCAGGTACCAATGGGATTTATTACCAACAGGTGTTGGTGAAAATTCCAGATGAAGTGGTGCAATCACCGTATTTCAACCTGTTGTCTATTTTAATGGGTGAAGTTGGTGCGGGTGAATATGATTACCTGCAATTCCAGCAACTGCAAACAGCAGTCAGTGGTGGTCTGGGCATGGGCGCTTCATTGCGTTCTAAAGTGGATGACAAAAACAAGATCAGTGCGTGGTTAACTTTAACGACTAAATCTTTGGCTAGCCATCTGGATGCGATCCGTCTGTTAAAGATCGGTTTTGAGCAGCTACGCTTTGATGAAAAAGGCCGTATTATTGAGTTATTACAACAGCGTAAAACTCGCTGGCAATCACGTATTTCCGGTTCGGGTCATAGCTATGCGATGCAAGTGGCATCACGTCAGCATAGCGCTCTAGCCTTGCGTGATTATCATAATACCGGTCTGGGTGCTTTGAACTGGCTGATTAACTTGGTCAATCAGGCTGAAAAAGATACAGCAGCTTATGATGCTATGATTGATGAATTAAAACGCATTCATACAGTCTTGCTACAAGCGCCAAAACAATTCCTGTTAGTGTGTGAAGAACAGCAGTCTGAGCGTTTGATTGAAGAAATTCAAAACGTGTGGGACAAACTGGAAGTGAATATTGCACCTGCAGAATTGACTCAGGTTGAAAAAGTTAATCATAGCAATGATGAAGCCTGGTTGATTCAGACTAATGTGCAGTTCTGTGCAGCGGCTTATCCTGCGGTAGAAGTTTCACATCCTGATGCTGCTGCCTTGATGGTATTGGCAGGCTACTTGCGTAATGGTTATCTGCATAGCGCAATCCGTGAAAAAGGCGGTGCTTATGGTGGTGGCGCAAGCTATGACGGAAATGCATGTTCTTTCCGCTTCTATAGTTATCGCGATCCACGCTTAGCAGAGACTTTCCAGGACTTTGATGCAAGTATCCAATGGTTGCTTAACGCACCTCAACAACCGCATCAGCTGGAAGAAGCCATCTTGGGTTTAATTGCCAGTATGGACAAACCGGGGTCACCAGCAGGTGAAGCGATTACTGCCTGTTATGCCTACCTGCATCAACGTACGCCAGCATTCCGTAAACAGCTTCGGGAACGTTTGTTGCATGTCACTTTAGATGATTTGAAACGTGTCGCACAGACTTATCTGGTTGAACAGCAAGCTTCAAAAGCGGTGGTTGCGCCATTTGCCAAACGAGAAACTTTAGAACAACTCGGCTTTACAATTCAGCAAGTTCAATAAATAAAAACAATGAGGATAGAGGATGGCGCTTAATTCTATTAAGCGCTCAACTTTGCAGCTGGGCGTTTTGCTTGGCTGTGTAGTTGGGACGCAAGTTAATGCGGAAGATAAAACTGTAGCAAGTAGTCCGATGCCGGCAACGGCGGAGGCTTGCTCTGCGGTTGAAACCAATTCAGAACGCTTGGCCTGTTATGATGCGGTATTTAAAATACCGGCCGATAGTAAGCCAGATATTGTTTCTGAACGGCGTGCAGCCATAGAAATTGCGCCCGAACCTGATAACCTCAAAGCAAAAATTGAACAGACCGTTTCCAATATCTATGCTTCAGAAGGATCAAAGCTGACTCCGACTTTATCCTTGCTGGATAGTCGTTGGGAATTGTCGCCGGAAAGTAAACTGGGTACCTGGAATATCCGTTCCTATCAGCCGATTTATCTGATGCCAGGATTCTGGACTTCCAAGAAAAACGAGTTTCCGCAAAGCGAAAACCCAAATAACACGGTTGAAGAAGACCAGAATTTGACCTCGATTGAGGGGAAATTCCAGTTATCTTTAAAAACCAAGGCGGTTGAAAATATTCTGGGTGATAACGGGGATCTTTGGCTGGGTTATACCCAGTCTTCACGCTGGCAGGTATATAACTCGGAAGAGTCCAGACCATTTCGTGAAACCAATTATGAGCCTGAAGCCAGCCTGATCTTCCGTACCAATTATGATCTGTTTGGTTTGAACTGGCGTATGCTGGGACTAACCCTGAATCATCAATCTAATGGCCGTTCCGATCCATTATCTCGTAGCTGGAACCGGGTAATGCTGAATCTCGGTTTTGAAAAAGACAACTTCGCCATGATGCTGCGCCCTTGGTATCGTATTGAAGAAGACCGGGCTGATGACAATAATCCCGAGATTAAAAACTATATCGGGCGTGGGGATTTAACTGCGTTTTATCGTCATAATGCCCACGATTTTTCCCTGATGTTGCGTCATACGCTAAAAGGTGGTGATGATAACCGTGGTGCAGTACAGTTTGACTGGTCATTTCCGATCAGTGGGCGTCTACGCGGTCAATTCCAGCTCTTTGATGGTTATGGTGAAAGTCTGATTGATTATAATCACCGTGCGACTTATGTGGGCTTGGGTGTATCCTTAATGAATTGGTACTAATCTGTTTCATGTAAAAAACCACGCTTAGGCGTGGTTTTTTGCTTATACCTATTCATTTAAATCTTAACCAATCTGAATTTCTGAAGGCGGATGTTTAAGACGGCTTTTCTTCGGTGTTGCAATTAAATAGGCAAGGGTCAAAGGTCCTAGACGACCCGCATACATCATCAGCATCAGAATGATTAAACTCGCTGGTTGTAATTCTCCAGTGACACCACGTGTTAATCCAACTGTACAGGCGGCAGAAACTGCTTCAAACAGCAAATCTAAAAAATCATGATCGGGTTCTAGAATGAGTAAACTCATAAAACCGGTCATGACCAGACCTGCAGTAATACACACAACCGCTAAGGCTTTAAAAGTAGTTTTCTCAGAAATAGAATGGTTGAACAAGCGAATTTCATCTTCACGGCGTAAAAAACTGATTACGCTAATGACCACAATAATAAACGTGCCAACTTTAATTCCACCCGCCGTACTTAAGGAACCGCCACCAATAAACATTAAAAAAATGGTGACTAGACTTGAGGCATCGCTCATCTGGTCCATGGGCAGACTATAAAAACCCGAAGAGCGGGGAACAGTGGCATGGAACCAGGCATTGAGTGCCTGATCACCTACACTCATCAGCGCTAAAGTCTGTGGATTAGAGGCTTCGAGTAACCAGAGCACAATAAAAGCACTCAGGTTCAGGCCCATAATCGTCGTTAGAATCAGCTTGCTATTCGGACTGAGCTTGCGCCAGCTTTTATTCTGTTTTACATCCATCAGAACCAGAAATCCGATCCCGCCAATGATATATAGCATGCTGATCGTGAAGGTCACGAAATACTGGCCGGAAAAGCTCATCAAGCTATTCGGGAAAAGAGAAAACCCGCCATTATTAAACGCAGAAACACTATAGAAAGCCGCATAAAACAGCGCTTCACCAAAAGGATAATCTTCCAGCCACGCCAAGGTTAAAATCAGGGTGCCAATTGCTTCAAAAAACAGGGAATATAGGAATACCGCTTTAATGGTAAAACTGACTTTCTTCAAACTGGTCTGGCCAATAGATTCCTGTGCCATCACTTGCTGTCTTAAACCAAGTTTAGGTGACAGGCTCATGAAGGCGAGTATGGCAAAGGTCATAAAGCCGAGGCCACCACATTGCAGCAGGAACATAATCACGACCTGCCCAAAGGGTGTATAAGCTTCACCAACATTGACCACAGATAGCCCGGTAATCGTCACTGCAGAAGTAGCTGTAAAAATCGCCTCTAACCAGCTAATTTCAGTTTGATGGGCAAAGGGCAGCATCAGTAATAAAGAACCAATAAAAATCAGCCCGAGAAAACCTAAGGCCAGCAGACTCGGTGGACTGAGATTGACAATCCTGTTCTGGTTTAAATTTGAGCTTTTCATATGGCCTTAAAATGCTTGGACAAACGGCGTAGAGGGTCCAGCAATCCTTCGACCACCAGAATGTCACCTTCCTTAAGTAATAGTTCAAGATCTACGATATGTTGTATTTCAGTGCCACGTTTATGCAAAAGAACTTTAATTTCGGGAACCTGACTCATTAACTGGTGTAAAGGAGTATCATGATGATCGGCATGAATCTCGATTTTGACAATATAATGATCATCTTCAAGTGACATATAACGGCTAACCATCGGGTAGCTGAGTGATTGTGCCACACGGACGCCCATATCTTCTTCAGGGTGAATAATTTTTTCGACGTTCAGATGAGTCAAAATCATATGGTGGGCTTTAGATTTGGCTTTGGCCCAGATTTTCTTTACACCCATATTTTTTAGATGCAGTACACACAGAATGCTGGCTTCAATATCTTCACCAATCGCGACTACGACTGCTTCACAGCGCTGGATATCCAGTTCATCCAGGACATGCTCATCGGTTGCATCGGCAATCACCGCATGGGTAAGCTGATCGGAAATATTTTCCACATATTTTTTGTCGAGATCGATTCCAATCACATCATGTTTCAGGCTGATCAGTTGAGTCGCCACTGTTGCACCGAAGCTGCCCAGCCCAATGACTGCAAATAATGCCATGCATATTTCCCTAAATCTTTTTTATTTCAAATCAGTTCATGTCTAAGTACGTATCTTAAAGATTTTTATAGTTTTCAGCTATCTGGCCTTACATAAATACTTCATACATTTTTTTAGCTGGACATAAAAAAACCGCCTCGAAAGGCGGTTTATATCAAACTGATTATTTCAAGAAACGCTGATAACCCAGGTTGTTGGTGATTTCTTCATATGGATAAGTAATGCTTTCCAATGTCTCAATCAAACCATCTGGATTTTGCTGTGCATCTTCTGCTTCCAGGCCGACCAGTACGCGACCTTCTGCAGCGCCGTGGTTACGGTAATGGAACAGGGTGATGTTATGCGTTGGGCCAAGACGTTCCAGGAACATTAGCAGGGCACCTGGACGTTCCGGGAATTCCACACGGAACAGACGCTCATTTTCAATATCAGCATGACCGCCAATCAGGTAACGGATATGTAGTTTTGCGACTTCGTCATCAGACAGATCATCAACATCGTAGTCGAATTTCAGGTTTTCATAGATTTCCTGACGTTCTTTTTCACCATTTTTCAGGCTGATACCGACAAAGACCTGAGCTGCAGAAGCATCACTTGAACGGTAGTTAAACTCTGTGATATTACGGCCTTGTAGTGCACGGCAGAATTTCAGGAATGAACCTTTTTCTTCTGGAATAGTTACGGCAAAGATAGCTTCTTTGCGTTCGCCGAGTTCTGTACGTTCGGCAATATAGCGCAGACGGTCGAAGTTCATGTTCGCACCGCAAACAATCGATACGATGTTTTTGCCTTGAATGCCGTGTTCAGCGACATATTTTTTAATCCCTGCCAACGCCATTGCACCTGACGGTTCTACGATGCTACGGCATTCATCATAAGTATCTTTAATTGCTGCACAGACTTCATCGGTATTGACCAGTACCACATCAGGTTCAACAATTGGGCCAGAATTATCTGATTTTTGCAGACGGATCACATCAAATGGTTTTTCACCAATTTGTGCCACCGCAGTACCATCGGCAAATAAACCGACAGATGGAAGAATCACACGTTCATTGGCTTCTAAGGCCGCTTTTAAGCACGCGGATTCATCATATTCCACAGGAATAACTTTGACATGCGGAGCAACATCTCCCAAGTACGCTGCAACACCGGCAATCAGGCCACCACCACCAACAGCAACGAAGACATATTCTACATCGCGCCATTGACGCAGGATTTCATTGGCAATCGTACCTTGACCGGCCATCACCAGTTCATCGTCATAAGGTGGAATAAAGGTCATGCCATCTTCTTCGGCACGTTGAATCGCATATTTATTGGCAACATCAAATGAATCACCGTGCAATACGACTTCGCCACCTAAGCGTTTTACCGCTTGAACCTTGATATCAGGCGTAGTTTTTGGCATCACGATAATCGCGCGAATCCCCAGCTTTTTCCCTGACAGCGCCACGCCTTGGGCATGGTTGCCTGCTGAAGCTGTGATAACGCCACGTTCGAGTTGTGATTTCGGTAATTGACTAATACGGTTATAGGCACCGCGTAGTTTGAATGAAAAAACCGGTTGTAAATCTTCACGTTTAAAGCGAATGTTATTATTTAAGCGTTCGCTAATTCGTGGCGCTGCTTCGAGTGGGGTTTCGATTGCAACATCGTATACAGTTGCTTGTAAAATTTGTCGAACCAAACGAGACAGCATGTTAATTTTCCATCTAACAGTTTAAAATAAGCACTTATTGTAACAAACCACGCGGCTTTGCGGTTTAAAAATACTGCGAAAGTCCAAAATAGTTGAGTGATGTCATGAGTCTATATGCAACCCAAGATGAGAAAAAGCAAGCTGCAGCAAAAGCTGCGTTAAAGCACTTACCAAAAGGGGGCATTTTAGGCGTCGGTACTGGAAGTACTGTCAACTTCTTAATCGAACTTTTGCCTGAGCTTCAATTGGAAGCAGTAGTTGCAAGTTCTGAGGCCACTGCACAACGTCTTAAAAAATTAGGCATTGAAGTTGTCGATATGAATAGCGTAGGCGGTCTGGATGCCTATGTAGATGGTGCGGATGAAATCGACCGCCATATGCACATGATCAAAGGTGGCGGTGCTGCGCTGACACGTGAAAAAATCGTGGCGTCGATTGCGAAAAAATTCGTATGTATCGTCGATGATTCGAAATGGGTAGAGCAGTTGGGTCGTGATTTCCCATTACCTGTTGAAGTGATTCCAATGGCACGTTCAGCAGTCGCACGTAAGTTGGTGGCGTTAGGTGGTGATCCTGCTTACCGTGAAGGTGTCGTGACTGATAATGGAAATGTTATTTTGGATGTGCATAACCTGAATATTCTGAATGCGCTTGAGCTGGAAAAAACGATTAATGACATTCCAGGCGTCGTATGTAACGGTATTTTCGCGATCAATAAAGCGGATATTGCGATTGTTGCGACCAATAATGGTATTGAAGAGCGTACAGCGATTTAAGAAATCCTCCCTGACCCTCCTTTTTCAAAGGAGGGAAAAGTCTTTAATTTGATAAAGCTCCTCGAAACTTCTATAAGTTTGAACTTCCCCCTTTATTAAAGGGGGATCGAGGGGGATTAGTAAAATAACGATTAAATATAAAAAATGACCCTAAACGACCTGCCCGAAATCCAAATCACCCGAAATGTTCGCTCAACACGTCTCAGACTGCGTGTAGAGGGTGATCAAATCCGTTTAACCGCACCTGTATTTTGTAGCAAAAAACAGATTCAGAATTTTATTGACCAAGCGGAAAGCTGGCTACTCAAAACCTGGAAATTGCAGCAGGAAAAAAATCAAAGTATTGATAGATCCTTACCAGCAGAATTGCAGCTTTTCAATCAGGCTCAGCCAATCCAGATCGTGTATCAAAGTCAGAAGCAGAACTTCCTTTTTGATGCTGAAATATTACAGTTGTCGATTAGTGATCGAAATCCTGAAGGATATTTAAAAGCTTTTATTATTTCTTATGCCAAAGAGCAGCTGCCTGTTTATCTGAACAAAGTAAGTCAAGAAACAAGATTATCATTTAACATTTGTAATGTTCGCCAGCCGAAAACACGATGGGGCAGTTGTTCGGCCAAACATGACATTATGCTAAATAGCGGCATCATTTTATTTTCTGAAAAAATCGTGCGTTATTTATGTGTGCATGAACTGGCCCATACCCGGCATTTTGACCATAGTCCTCGTTTTTGGGCGGAAGTGGCCAAGCATGACCCAAATTATTTAATTCACCGTAAAATTCTGAAAAATACTGTCATGCCATATTGGTGGGCAGCTTAAGAATATCTTTAAAGGAACGAGGATAGTATTTATTTACTTCCAAATAGCCTAAGCAATAGGTATCATCCTCTCAAATTTTTTAAAAACACTCAAAATAAAAGGGTAAATAAAAAACCATCAATCCCTAGTGAAACAGTTTAGAAAACCTCAAGTTCCTGTCATACTACAGCCCATAAAGGAAACATCTAGTTTGAGGTAATCATCGTGATTTCAGTGGGTATTGTGGGTGGTACAGGTTATACAGGCGTTGAACTTTTACGTCTATTACTGCGACATCCGAATGTAGAGGTTAAAGCACTGACATCACGTACTGAAGCAGGCCGCCGTGTCGATGACATGTTCCCGAGTCTGCGTGGACATACGGATCTTCAGTTTTCTGACCTCAGCCTTGATCTTTTAAAAGCATGTGATGTGGTATTTTTCGCGACACCACATGGGGTTGCCATGAAACATGCTGAAGAACTTGTCGCAGCCAATACCAAGGTAATTGACCTTGCAGCGGATTTCCGTTTGCAAAATCTGGCACAGTTCGAAAAATGGTATGGCATGGAACATGCTTGCCCAGAAGTGTTAAAAGATTCTGTTTATGGTCTGTCTGAACTTAACCGTGACCAGATCAAACAGGCGAGTGTGATTGGTAATCCGGGCTGTTATCCAACGACGGTTCAGCTTGGTCTGGCACCAGTATTAAAATCAAGTGAGGCCTTGGTAAAACCAGAAAGTATTATTATCGATGCAAAATCAGGTGTATCAGGTGCAGGTCGTAAAGCCAGCCTGGGCATGATCTATTCTGAAAATGCTGATAACTTTAAGGCTTATGGCGTTGCGGGCCACCGTCACCATCCTGAAATCGTAGAAGCACTAGAAAATATTTCAGGTCAAAAAGGCGTGTTTGACCATATCCTGTTTGTGCCACATCTGGTGCCGATGATTCGTGGGATGTTATCAACGATTTATATCGATTTAACTGAAGCAGGTCAGGCAGCTGACTTGCAGTCACTGTACGAGCAGTTCTATGCCAATGAACAGTTTGTTGATGTGATGCCAGCAGGCAGTTCGCCAGAAACCCGTTCGGTGCGTGGTGCCAACCAGTTGCGTATCGCACTGTATAAGCCACAACCAGCCAAACTGGTGATTCTGGTGGCTCAGGACAATCTGGTCAAAGGTGCAGCTGGTCAGGCAGTACAGAACATGAACCTGATGTTCGGCTTTGCAGAAAATGCAGGCTTGAATAATATTGGTTTATTACCATAAAAAACGTATTAGAACTTCACACACATTTAGATTTGGATTTAAATGTGTGTCTTGAACAAAGTATACAGAGATCAAAATGCCGAATAATGAGTCAAACATGACGATCCAGGAACCCTCTACAAAGAAACCATTGATGAAAGGCAATACACCTTTGGTAATCGGTGCTGCTGTGTTGATTCTGGGTAGTGGCTTGCTGGGCTATACGGTCGGGCATCGGCAAGGTTTGACTGCGGTGGGCTTTGAGGCGGATGCAGAACAATTGGTTGAAGTAGTACAAAAACAGAAAACCAGTCTGGAAACACTGAATAAATCTCTGAATACAGCGGTACAGGAACGTGATCTGGCCGTTAGCAATGCTAATGATCTTTATCTGGCTGCAAATAAGGCGCGTGATGCTCAAGAGCAGGCTGAAAGCGTTGGTACGATCTATCGTGAGATTTTGCGTCAACGCGGTGGTCTGGCGCTGACAGTTCAACATCTGGGGATTAAAGCCTTGCCTGATAATGCCTTCGAATACCAGATTGATCTGATTCAGGTCAGCCCGGGCAAAAATCGCGCCTCTGGTACAGTGGAGCTACGTTTGATTAAGGGTACTGAAATTCTGGTCGTGCCGCTTGAAGATAAAAACTTTAATTTCGACAATTATGAACGTTTGACTGGTCGCTGGACCATGCCTAAAGGCTTCAAACCAGAATTTATTGAAGTGCGTCTCTCAGGGGCTAAGCCTGTGATTCGCCGTTTTAGCTGGGATCAGGGGAAAGCTGTTGAAAGCCAGTCAACAGTCCTGTCAGAGATTCCAAAAACTGAAGCAAATGCAAATTAAGTGTGAAATAGAAATCGTATGCCAAGCAATAAACGTCCAAAATGTTTAAGTGAGATCAAAAATTCTTTTTACGAGTCCGGCATGGTTGATTGGCATATTAGCCCGCGTTTAACAGACGAGCCTTTTCACGATGATGACGCTGACCTTGCAGTCCAGACTGCACCTCCTGAACTGAAGCGTCCACCGATGTATGCAGTGGTATTATTGAATGACGACTACACTCCAATGGAGTTTGTAATTGAAATTTTACAACAATACTTTGCAATGAATCTTGACCAAGCTACACAAGTAATGCTAACTGTACATTATGAAGGAAAAGGTGTAGCTGGGGTCTATCCTCGAGACATTGCGGAAACCAAAGCGAACCAAGTCAATAATTACGCTCGATCTCAAGGTCATCCTTTACTTTGCCAGATTGAGCCGAAAGATTAAGGGGGTTGCATGCTCAGTCGTCAATTAGAAGTATCACTACGTTTGGCTGTCAGCATGGCTCGTCAAAAGAGACATGAGTTCCTGACCGTAGAACATTTATTATTAGCTTTACTCGACAATGATTCTGCCGTGAATGCCTTAAAAGCATGTGGTGCAGATATTATCGTTTTGCGTAAAGAATTAGAAGAGTACGTAGAACAACATACCCCTAAACTCGGTGAAAATAGTGATCAGGCACCTCATCCTACAGAAAGTTTTGACCGGATTTTGCAACGTGCAATTTTCCATGTTCAATCCAGTGGCGGTGATCGTACTGTAGAAGGTGCCGATATTCTGGTTGCGATGTATTCTGAGCGTGATTCTTTTGCGGTTTATCTGCTTAAACGTCATCAGATTAACCGTCTGACTTTAACCCAGTATCTTTCTCATGGTACACGTAAAGACGAAGTGCAGTCTGAAGAAGAAATTGAAGAGCTAGATGGTGAATCGGCTTCTTCCAATAATTCTGGTCCACTAGAGTTATATACGACAAACCTGAATCAGGAAGCTCAACGCGGCAAGACAGATCCATTGATTGGCCGTGAAAAAGAAATTGAGCGTGCAGCACAAATTCTTTGCCGCCGTCGTAAAAATAATCCCTTACTTGTCGGTGATCCAGGTGTAGGTAAAACTTCAATTGCTGAAGGTCTGGCTTGGTTAATTGTCAATGGCAAGGCACCTAAGCCACTGGAAAATGCTGAAATCTATAGCCTAGACATCGGCGCACTGGTGGCGGGAACTAAATACCGTGGTGATTTCGAAAAGCGTTTAAAACAACTATTAAATGCCTTGAAGAAAAAACCAGATGCAGTACTGTTCATTGATGAAATTCATATGATCATCGGTGCAGGTTCAAGCATGGGCAGCACCATGGATGCATCGAATCTGATTAAGCCTGCATTGGCAAATGGTTCGTTGCGTTGCATCGGTTCAACCACATTCCAGGAATACCGTCAGGTCTTTGAAAAAGATCATGCCTTATCACGTCGGTTCCAAAAAATAGATGTGAATGAGCCTTCGATTACAGAAACAATTGATATCTTGCGTGGCCTGAAATCTAAATTTGAAGATTTCCACCATGTGCAGTATGACGATCAGGCACTGGTTTCTGCGGTTGAACTGTCAGCGAAATTTATTAATGACCGTTTCTTGCCAGATAAAGCGATTGACGTGATTGATGAGGCCGGTGCACAACGCCGTTTGAAAGCTGAGCAAGATGACAGCCTGATTACAGTTGAAAACATCGAAGACATTGTGTCCAAGATTGCCCGTATTCCACCGAAAACGGTTTCTAAAGATGACAAGTCTGTACTGGAGAACCTTGAGCGTGATCTGAAACGTGTGGTCTTCGGCCAAGATGAAGCAATTGAAGCTTTAGCTTCTGCGATCAAACTGTCTCGTGCAGGTTTGAAATCGCCTGATAAGCCAGTCGGTAGTTTTGTCTTCGCAGGTCCAACGGGTGTAGGTAAAACTGAAGTCACCAAGCAATTGGCGAAAATTTTGGGTGTAGAGCTGGTACGTTTTGACATGTCCGAATACATGGAACGTCATGCAGTCTCTCGTCTGATCGGTGCGCCTCCAGGTTATGTTGGTTTTGACCAAGGTGGTTTGCTGACCGATGCGATTCACAAAAATCCGCATTGTGTATTACTTCTAGATGAGATTGAAAAAGCGCATCCAGATGTATTCAACTTGCTATTACAAATCATGGATCATGGTTCCTTAACGGATAATAATGGTCGTAAGTCCGATTTCCGTAATGTGGTACTGGTTCTAACGACTAATATTGGTGCGGAAAGTATTTCCCGCGTCAGCATTGGTTTCATGGAACAGGATAACAGTAATGACAACCAGGAAGCGATGAAGAAAGCGTTCTCGCCAGAATTCCGTAACCGTCTGGACGGCGTGATTCAATTCAAGGCATTGCCGAATACCATTATTGAAAATGTCGTGGATAAATTCCTGACTGAACTTCAGGCACAATTGGATGAGAAGAAAGTGGTGCTGGAGGTGGATCAAAGCGCACGTGAGTGGATGGCTGAAAATGGCTATGATCGCTTGATGGGTGCTCGACCAATGCAGCGTCTGATTCAGGAACATCTGAAAAAACCACTGGCTGAAATGATCCTGTTTGGTGAACTGGCTGAAAATGGTGGTAACGTTTCAGTTTCTGTGAAGAAAGAAAATGGTAAGTCTGTCGGTCTGAAACTTGAAGTCTTCGAAGATCAGACTGCTGAACCAGCTTAATCATTGAATAGATCATTATCAGACCCGTGTTCGCACGGGTTTTGTTGTTTTATTTACCCTTAATTTATGTACTCTTGGTTTAAAGAATTTCTGATTTAGCGAAATATATGGATATTCAGATTAGCAAACTTTTAACTACGTTTTTTCTATTTTTATTGACGGCATTGATGGAAATTTTGGGCTGTTATTTTCCCTACCTGATTTTAAATCAGGCTAAGAGTCAGTGGTTATGGATTCCAACCGCATTAGCTTTAGCTGCTTTTGTCTGGCTTTTGACTTTGCATCCGGCGGCTTCTGGACGTATTTATGCTGCCTATGGGGGCATCTATATTTTCTCAGCATTGATGTGGCTGAGATTCGTTGATCAGGTCAGCCTTTCACGTTGGGACCTGCTTGGGGGAATCGTGGTCATTCTAGGTGCATTAATTATTATTTTACAGCCGCAAGGTTTGATCCGTTGACCGTCTGTTTATATTTACCAAAATAGAATTTATCAAAATATAAAAGGCAGCCAAAGCTGCCTTTATTGATTCTAGACAAGATTATTTTACATTACAGTCTTTCTGGGAGAGGTCAACATTATAAGTGTGTGTTTGGGAGCTGAGACTAAGTTCGATTTTATAAGGATTGACGATCTGATAGCGATGTTCAAAAAAGATCTGGCAGTTATTTAGAAGATTATTACGAATCACTTTAAGAACTTCTTTACGGCCTAAGTCTTTCTCAAACTGGCTAAAGTCGGGTGTCGTGATCATGCCTTTAAGCGTGGTTTTATTGGCTGTAAGTTGTAACTGCTCTATGATTGTATTCTGATCGATCTGTAGCGGTAAAGTCTTGGAATCTTCCGCACTTAGCACGGTAAGCAGCTCGTTCAGCTCAGCTTTTTTCTCAATTTTAAACTTGCTGTCCAGAATGCCTTTTCCTTGGAGATACTGGTCGAATTCAGAAGCATACACCGGTAAAGCAGCACTACTAAAACCTGCCAGGAGTGCCAAAGTCCAATATTTTTTTTGCATTGTATCGCATCACTTTTTATGTCATTTCAATTCTGATTATAAGAGCTGAAACAAAAAAAGCACCAGAGATTGGTGCTTAATTTGTGAAGATTTTTTGAAGGAATCAGTCTTTTTTCAGGTTTTCATTCAACAGGAATTCAACCAGTGCTTTTTGTGCATGAAGGCGGTTTTCTGCTTCATCCCAAACCACAGCATTTTTGTGGTCCAGCATGTTTTCAGAAATTTCTTCACCACGATGCGCAGGTAAGCAATGCATGAACAGGCAGTCTGGGTGTGCAAGATCCATTAGGCGTTCATTCACCTGATAATCTGCAAAAGCTTTTTCACGGATTTTCTGTTCTTCTTCCTGGCCCATACTTGCCCAAACGTCAGTGACGATCAGGTCGGCATTGACTGCTGCATCTTCAGCAGTATCGACCAGTTCTACACAGTGTGCGAATTCAGACAGGAACTGTTCTTGAGGCTCATAGCCTTTCGGTGCTGCAACTTTTAGCTTGAAGCCCCACATGTGCGCTGCTTCGATATAAGAGTTACACATATTATTGCCATCGCCGATCCAGGCAACAGTTTTACCTTCGATCGAACCGCGATGTTCCAGATAAGTCTGCATGTCAGCAAGTAACTGGCAAGGGTGATGATTATCAGTCAAAGCGTTGATCACTGGAACTTTTGAATAAGAAGCAAAACGTTCTACGATATCGTGACCGAAAGTGCGGATCATCACAATATCCAGCATGCTGGAAATCACACGTGCAGAATCTTCAATTGGCTCACCGCGACCCAGTTGGGTATCGCGTGAAGACAGGAAAATTGCGCTACCACCAAATTGGCTCATGCCAGCTTCAAACGAAACACGCGTACGGGTACTCGATTTTTCAAAAATCATGCCCATCACTTTACCAACAAATGGTTGGAACACTTCATTGTTATGCTGTTTGCGCTTAAGCTCAATTGCGCGTTGCAAAATCTGGTTAAGTTCTAAAGTTGATAAATCGCGTAAGGTGAGAAAGTGACGGAGAGCCATTCGTTACTCCACAATAATTGCCGAAAAACTCGATCAACAATCAGTTGTTGGTTAGTTTAAGAAAAAATACGGAATCGGCTAATATACTATAAGCAATGAAAAATGCAAAAAAAACTAGACTTTTTGATGACCGTCTAAAAATCGATCCACACAATAACTGATGTATTTGTCGATTTCCTGATCATCTTCCTGTACCGGAATTCCCATCAGAATCCGCCATTCCAGATTACGCAAGATGCCAAAATATAACTGGGCCGAATATTGCGGATTCTCGCAATGCAATAAACCTTGCGCATCTGCTTGTTCTAAAGCCGTGGCAATCGCACTTTGTACATGTACTGGGCCTCGTTCATGAATATGCTGCGCGAGTTCCGGATTACGCTGACTCTGTTCCAGCACCAGACGCATAAAGGCTGAATTTTCCGGTTGCATGATCTGATGATAAAAATTAAGCAGCGTATGTACCAGATAACTACGAAAATCCAGAGCCATCAGCTCGATCGGAATACTGATATCTTCAAAAAACTTGATACGACGATAATCGCAAATGGCCTTAAACAAGCCTTCTTTGTTGCCAAAGTACTTGTAAATAGAAGCCTTGGAACCGCCTGCATGCTGGACGATATCATCCAGAGAGACAGCATCATAACCGCGTTCCAGAAACAGCTCGGTTGCACTGATCAGCAGTGCAATACAGCGCTCATGACCACGTTTGGTCTGCGGCAGATCTTTGGCGAGCGGTTCTAGGGCGAGGTCTTGCATAGGAGATAATACATCTACAAGTCAATAATGATTGAAATCGCATCATAGCAAATATATGCGCATATTTCATAATCGCACCGAAAAAGTGCAGTATTTGCCCCATTAGCTAAAGCAAAACTTAAAAATTTGACTAAAGTTTTAGAGTATTTGTTCTATCGGGTTATGGAATGAGCAAGCCAAATGAGTATACTCGAATTTCAATAATTATAGCCAAGACTGTGGAAAAGGAAGATGACAGAACAAATGTCTGCAGGTTTAAGATTTAGACAAGCGCTTGAAGTCGAGAAACCATTGCAAATTATGGGCACGGTAAATGCCTATGCTGCCATGATGGCCAAACAAGTCGGTTATAAAGCCATTTATTTATCAGGTGCGGGTGTCGCGAATTATTCTTACGGTTTGCCTGATCTGGGCATGACCAGTCTGGATAATGTTCTGGAAGATGTACGCCGCATTACTGAACGTGTAGATACACCCTTACTGGTTGATATTGATACAGGCTGGGGCGGTGCATTTAACATCGCACGTAGCATCAAGCAGATGATTGCTGCTGGCGCTGCAGCTGTGCATATCGAAGACCAGGTTGCGCAAAAGCGTTGTGGTCATCGTCCGAATAAGGAAATTGTGACCCAACAGGAAATGGTTGACCGGATCAAGGCGGCAGTCGATGCTAAAACCGATTCAAACTTTGTGGTGATGGCACGTACCGATGCATTACAGAAAGAAGGTCTGCAGGCAGTGATTGACCGTGCTTGTGCCTGTGTCGAAGCAGGTGCAGATGCCATTTTTGCTGAGGCAATGACGGATATTACGATGTATCGCACCGTATGTGATGCAGTTGGTGTCCCAGTATTGGCCAATATTACCGAATTTGGTGATACCCCATATTACACCACTGAAGAACTGGCTGAGCAGGGTATTCGCATGGTACTTTACCCGCTATCAGCCACCCGTGCGATGCAAAAAGCGGCACTGGAAGTGATGCGCTCAGTGCGTGAAAATGGTACACAGGTGCATGTTCTGGATAAAATGCAACCGCGTAAAGAATTATACGAATTTTTAGATTATCACAGCTTCGAAAACACATTAGATAAACTGTTCAAGCAGGAGAATTAAAACAATGGCTGAAGGAAAAGTACTCACTGGCGCAGGATTGCGCGGACAAGTCGCAGGCAAAACTGCACTTTCAACAGTAGGCAAAAGTGGTGCAGGCCTGACCTATCGCGGCTATGACGTACAGGATCTGGCAGAAAACTGTCAGTTTGAAGAAGTCGCTTACCTGATTTTCTTTGGTGAATTACCAACTTCAGAACAGTTGGCAGCCTATAAAGCAAAACTGAAATCTTTGCGTGTACTGCCACAAGCATTGAAAGAAGTACTTGAGCGCATTCCAGCGGACTCACATCCAATGGATGTGATGCGTACTGGCGTATCGATGCTGGGCAACCTTGAAACTGAACAGTCTTTTGATCAGCAACAGGATGTTGCAGACCGTATTCTGGCGACGCTACCAGCAATTATCTGCTATTGGTATCGCTATAGCCATGACGGCGTACGCATTGATGAAAATACCGATGATGATTCAATCGGTGCTCAGTTCCTTCATTTGCTACATGGCAAGAAGCCAAATCAGCTGCATGAACAGGTGATGAATGTATCCCTGATTCTGTATGCAGAGCATGAATTTAATGCTTCAACCTTCACAGCGCGTGTTTGTGCATCAACTTTGTCTGACCTGCATTCATGTATTACCGGCGCAATTGGTTCACTACGGGGTCCATTACACGGCGGTGCCAACGAAGCGGCAATGGACATGATTGAAAACTGGAAATCTCCAGAAGAAGCCGAGCGCGAAATGCTGGGCATGCTGGAGCGTAAAGAAAAAATCATGGGCTTTGGTCATGCGATCTATAAAGACAATGATCCGCGTAATGGCATTATCAAGCAGTGGTCTGAAAAACTGGCAAAAGATGTGGGTGATACTGTGCTCTATCCAGTATCAGTACGTTGTGAAGAAGTGATGTGGCGCGAGAAAAAACTGTTCTGTAACGCAGACTTTTTCCATGCTTCTGCTTATCACTTTATGGGTATTCCAACCAAACTGTTTACGCCAATCTTTGTGATGTCACGCGTCACAGGTTGGGCGGCGCATGTGATGGAACAACGTGCAGATAACCGGATTATCCGTCCGAGCGCGGATTATACCGGTCCAGAATTACGTAAAGTGGTTCCAATTGCTGAACGCACTTCTGCTGCGTAAGCCAGAGATATTCTAAATATAAAAAATAAGGTCTCCACGAGACCTTATTTTTTTTCTGATTATTTATTGACGTTGGTTTAACGACTTAATAATGCTGGATCTTCAATATGATAACCGGTTTCGAATGGGAGGCCTAAGTATTTTACCGTCACCAGTATTTTATTCTGTTTCGGTACTTTATAAGTCTGGTTTAATCTTAAATCTGCTTTATAGCTGACTGCTTGTTGAACAGGACTTTTATACTGGCCAGATTGCACTCGATATTGATAAGTCCATTTTGGGACTTTCTGTTTAGGGTCATGCCATGCAGGGGCGGTACTTTTGCTGGTCTTTAATAGCTTGAGCTGGATGGCTTGCTTTCTCAGTGGTACCAGCGGAATTAGTCGCTTTTTAATTTTGGCAATTTCCTGGTTAAACTTACGGCTGTCCTGATCGTAGTCAATCTGCTTGGTTTTTGGATTGATATACAGGGAGTTCACCTGAATTAACTGATTCGGTGTTTTAGATTTAAAATTATAATAATACAGTTGAGGCAAGCGTCCGCGACCATCGAGATAATGCCGCAACAGATAAAGTTTCTGGTCTTTGACTTCATAACCCAAAACTTCAATATTCTGTGGGCCACCAACAGTGGCGAAAGCGGATACAGGAATACCAAGGGCGAGCAAAAGGGCTGCAATTCTTATTTTCATCACTGATCAGGCCTCATTAAAAACGTGCTTTTATGGAAGTAATTTAACTATAAATACAGTAGAAATAATGAAGTTTGATCAGCACTCAATATAAACAGTTTTAGCTTTGGGTGTTGAGTAGATTAATCATGTCATGTGCGATGACGGCTGCCAGTTTATTGAGACGTTCCTGTGGAGTACCTTTAATATAATACTGGAACTGGTGAGTCTGAAGACCATCATAAACAGCGGCAAAGAAAGTACCTTCCGGCTTATCTGGGGTCGCGCTACCGCCTGGTTTAAGCAAGCCTGTACAAGCAATAATCCAGTCAGCTTCCTGAAACATTTTTTTGCCTGCCTCAGCCAGAGCAACCGTTACAGGCATGGATTCAGCTGAATGGGTACTAATCAGATTCGGAGAAATTCCCAAGACATTAATCTTCACAGACGGATCGTAGCACACTAGACCACCCAGCAAGATTTCAGCACCTTCATTTTTGCAAATTGAAAACTGACTGGTTAAATAGCCAGAACTTGCACTTTCAATAAAAGCAATCTTGATGTTTCTTTGTTCCAGCAGGCCACAACATGTTTTAATCATAATGTCTATTTTGTCTTAGAAGGTAATCTTTATTCCAATGTAGTCCCATTTTGCTTTTGTATCAACTGTGAGATTATTTCTTTATTATGATGAAAGGTAAAATATTTTTGTAATTTTAGTATTCCAAACGTAAGTTTGGCAGTTATTGAATTGATTGCTTAATGCTTGGACAATATTTGAAATTAATGGTTTTAACTTGCTCTAATCAGTGGTAAAAATAAAAATAAAGTGCGTAAGGAAAGTAGGTTGTAAGAATGAAAACCACAGTAAAGTATTCCGTATTAAAAAGTCTAGATTATCAACTGGGTACTCCTTTATTTCAGGAAGAAATTGAGGCAGATGGTCAATATTTTGATCAGATCCCAAGCATCATTCACTACCAGAATTTAAAGTTTAAAGTTAAAAGCAAAGAATTAAAGCGTTTATATCTAGCCGAAGAGCAAGAAGAAAGCCAAACCATTATTGTAAAAGTGGTCGCAATCTAAAAATAACTTATTAAAAATAAGCCTCTTAAAATAAGAGGCTTATTTATTGGATAAAGGTCGTTAAAATAAAATTTGATTAGATTTAATAAAAAAATCTAATAATAATTTTAAAAATATAAAGTCAAGGTAAATTGGCAACTGAAAAGGCCTTATTTGTGATTCTATGTAATATATTCTGCTATTTAAAAATGGTTTTTTTCGTTATTATATTTAATGATCTAATTTTTAGAAAATTAAGTTAAACATGTATAAGAAATTATAATTTTAAATAATTAATAAAATTCAATATCTTATAAATATAATCATATTTTATATAAGTAGCAAAATGTATTTCTAAATTTTATTTTAAATTTAAGTTTATATACAATTTTTTGATTAAGTTATGACTTTAATTGAAAAATAAAATTTATAAAAGATAGAAAGCTTTTAATATGTGTTTATTCTATTATTAAAAGTAATTTATGTTTCTTATAAATCCAGACTTCAATTACTTAACTTACCTTTTTTTACATTGAATTAATATGTAACAGGTAATAACTTGGCGAATTTTTAAAAATAGGTAGAGTAAATATTAAGTCGAAACCTAATCATCGGCGATTTAAAGCAAATAGTAAGGAGTTACACCATGGCTAATAATCAACAGCAAAATCAGCAAGACCAACAGAACCAACAACAACAGCAACAGCAAGACCAACAACGTCAGCAAAACCAGAATCAAAATCAGCAACAGCCGAACCAGCAGCAACAACAGCCGCAGGGACAGCAAAACCAACAGCGTCAGCAGGGCCAACAGGACCAGCAACGCAATCAGCAACAACAGCAACAGCCACAACAAGATAACCAGCAGCAAAATTTGCGTAATCAATAAGATTAGTCAAAGCTGCAGCGTTCATATCTAAGCTGTGTAATCTCTACAAAAAACCGCCTTCTTTAAGGCGGTTTTTTTATTGTTCAGAATAAATCAGCATTGAATATTGGATTTTACTTTATAAAAGTCGAGCGCATTTTTCAGATCTTTCAGTAATTCCTGCTCCTCATATTCTTGTGGCATTAGTTTTATTAGGGCCGGCATATAATGAGTTTTATATTCTTTAGGATAATCCTCACATAAAATATGTGTTCTTTCCTCAAGGCTAATAGTAGAAGAATCTAATTTATCTAAATAAGCACTCAATCGGGCATCTGATTGTTCAAACTGAGCTTTCACTGCTGGATCAGGTTCAGCTGATACATCTGCCTGTTGTTTCTGGCAGCCTGTGATCGCCAATGCCAATAGGGTAATTATGAATAGTGATATTTTCATGGCAACAATATATTGTTATCAGTCGTTGGAAAAATTATAAAGAGAAATGAGTGAAAGAGCACCTGCCTTTAAACTCATTGACAGCTGAGAAAATAAAAAATGAAAAGGACTTTGATAAAATAAATAAAATATCTACCAATATGTATAAGTTGCATCTCTGCTTTTATGACTCACTTGATTGAATGAAAATCACATGAACCAAAGTTTTTTGTATTTAATTGCATCTAAGTTGATGAAAAATAGCCAGTAAAATATAAAACATAACCTATATTCAACATTTAGTAAAAAAGCCTCTATATTTCATATACATATTAGATGCATGACAAGTGGTACTTTATCACCACTACAACAACTCAGATAAAATAATTTAAAATCAGCAAGTTAAAAAGCCCTGTTTAATCCAGACAGTTAAGCAGGGCCCATTTTTTAGATCATAAATATGTCTAAAACAGATGATTCTCCGATATTTATCCTTCACATAAGTTTTCATATACAACATAAAACCTGAAAATACGTTCAAGTGTGAAACATGAATAGATGTTATTTATATATCTCTTTTCATGAAAAGACAGGGTAGAGCTATGATGAGATGTATCTGTGCATTTGGTATGGGTGTCATGGTGGGATGTTGCTTTAAATCTTGCAAAGAAAAAATGTGCCGGATGATGAGCAAGGATCAGGGTACCAAAGACCAAGCGCCAAAACATGAAGAGAGTGTGCAAATTTAGAGGCTATAGCTTGCCTGTACGATCGCAGTACAGGTGAGTGATTCAATCGTTTCAAGGTAAATAAATCGTGGAGCTGTAAGCCATTATCTTTAAAGCAACTAAGCTCGATCCATGATCGAGCTGTTCACAGTCAGGAGAAACACATGTTCCAATTTATATGTTGTTTATTTGGTCTTCATGGTGCGACTGAAATTGATTACACAGTCGATGATTTCGAAGTCAAAAAGTGTCGTGATTGCTTGAAAGATTTAAATTAACTCTCTAGACCTTCGCGGTATAGATGGATGTTGAACCCCCGTTTGATATAGCTCGACGGGGTTTTCATTTTTTATTATTGATATTTGAAAATAGAACCAACATATCAGCGCTATATTTTTATAAATTATTGACAGTTAATTAATAAAGATTATTAAAAATAAGAATTTACTCATTTTTAGCTTATTATTTGATCCTACTAATATCCATCTCAACTAAATTCATGCTTTAAGTGTTATTGCAATATGCGATATTTAGATTATACTTTGAATATAGCAAAATGCGATAAATAATTATGCATGTGATCACTCACGCTCGGATTCTGGAAGCAATACAAAAGTGGCCACACGCTGAAACTGCATTAGATGGTTGGTATCGAATTATCAAGGCCAATGATCCTAAGGATTTTGCCGACATGAAGCGATTATTTCCCGCAGTCGATAAAGTCGGGAAATTTCATGTCTTTGATATTGGTGGCAACAAGATCAGGTTGATCGCAGTTGTGATGTATCAGGCAAAACGTGTCTATATTCGCCATGTCTTATCCCATCAGGAATATGACAAAGGTCATTGGAAGGAGGCTTAATATGAATGCAATGATTAAACAGGCCGTTGATCACTGGCGTTATGTTGCACCTTTGCTCAGCAAGCCAGAAACTGAAGAAGACTTTAATACCCTTACTGAAGCTTTAGATGAACTTCTGGATATTGTAGGTGATGATGAGTCGCATCCCTTAATGGGACTGATTCTTCAACTGGGTGATTTAGTCTCAGCTTATGAACATGAACATTTGCCGATGCCAGAAGGCGATGGTCGTACTGCACTCGCTTTCCTGATGGAACAGCATGGCCTCAGCCAATCAGACCTATCTGATATAGCTACCCAGTCGGTCATTTCTGAAATCCTGAATGGTAAACGTCAGCTCAATATCCGCCATATTAAAGCTTTGTCTGAACGTTTTAACGTTTCTGCAGATACTTTCTTTTAAGTAATAAGAAACCAAATTTTAAATTGATCTATGAGCTGTGCTTTCTGGAAGCAGGTTGCACAGCCAGACAGATTTTGATTAGAACAAGAAGTCTATATAAGCTCTGATTAGAAGAATATATGTTTATTAAAATGTATGGAAAACATAAATATTATTGATGTTTAACCTTATATGTCCTAATAATTTTCTAAGCATCTAGAGGAAAGGGAATATATATGACAACTCATGCAGAACACCAAACAGAGCAAGAAGATAATCCGCAAAAAGAATCTAATGATGATAAAGGCAATCAAGCAACCTATAAGGGTGTAAAGCCTGAGAAAAAGCCTAATGCCGAGCCTGAGCATCCGCTGAGGGAGCAAAAGTAAGATATTGATATCAGAAAGCCCTAATTGAATTTAGGGCTTTTTAGATTTTGATTTAAGTTTCGGAAAATTTCTGCTTCACTTTACTGGGAAGATGAAATTACCGATCAATCTTTAACAGTCCATCCCAACTAAAATAATTCTGGCTTAGATACTGTTGAGACATGGCCCAGCTCCGGTCAGGAATTTTAGCTGCTCCAATTGCCAGCTTTTGATCCCCAAATCTTTCTTTTACTTTTTCTAGCGCTTGTTGAAGCTTCTCATTTTTCTCGATCTGAGCATGATCAGAGAGCAAGTCATAGACATAGGCCGATTTAGGTTCAAGCGCCGTTAAAATAACCCCGCATTTTTTAAACTCTACACCTTCTAAAAACAGTTCATGCATCTGTTGCATCAATGCCCGGTTCATGACAACAGCGGAATCAGTGGGTTCAGGAAAAGCGATATTGATAGATTGATGATAAAAGGGTCTGTTCTTGTCAAAAGGATTGGATTGAGCGAAAGCAATGATACAGCCACATAAGGATTGATCCTCTCTTAGGCGTTTGACGGCATTTTGCAGGTAATCACTCATAGCTTCCGTTAAAACTTCAAGATCTGTTACTCGGGAACCAAATGAGCGTGAAGAAATAATCTGCTTCTTGGGCTGGCAAGTCTGTTCCAGTTCAATACAGGAAATTCCCTGTAATTCCATCACAGTTCTTTGCATAACAATTGAAAATAATTTTCCGATTCGATGGCAATCAGCCTGAGCTAAATCAAGAACGGTATGTATGCCTAAGTTCTTTAACTTTTTACTCTGCTGGCGCCCAACTCCCCAGACTTCAGCAACATCAATCAAGCTCCAGAAGTAATCTCTATGTTGTGGATGCATAGAAGAAAGATCGCAAACCCCATTAAAGCGTTTGGCTTTCTTGGCCATATAGTTGGCTAATTTGGCCTCGGTTTTGGAACGACCAATACCGACACAGACGGGTAGGCCAATCCATTGCAAAATACGCCGTCGCATATCCTGACCATATTCTGTTAAATCATGATCTTTTGCATAAGCTGTAATTTTCAGAAAGCATTCATCTATGGAATAAACTTCCTGTTCATCAGGGGCTACATATTCAGACAGAATAGAATGAAAACGTTTGGACATTTCTGCATATAGGGCATAGTTGCTGGATAGCACTTGAACTTGATGCTGTTCGACAATATTGCGTATCTGGAAGAATGGAACAGCCATTTTAATGCCGAGATCTTTTGCTTCCTGCGAACGTGAAACTACACAGCCATCGTTATTTGACAGCACGATCACAGGTACCTGATTCAGTTTCGGATTGAATAGGCGCTCACAACTGACATAGCAGTTATTGACATCAATCAGCGCATAGATTTCCTGCTGATATTTCATCTGAATTTTTTAATGACGTTGGTGACCACACCCCAGATTTCAAATTGCTGACCTTCTACAGGATGAATATCGGGATAGTCGTCATTCTCGGCTTTTAGCCAGCAACCCTTTACATCGATAATCAGCCGTTTGACAGTAAATTCGTTATCTACACAGGCAATCACAATATCTCGATGTTGCGCTTCAATGCTACGATCCACAATCAGGGCGTCATTGATATCAATACCTGCATTCAACATTGACAGCGAATTGGCTCGAACAATAAAAGTAGCATTAGCGTTATTAATCAGGAATTCATTCAGGTCGAGTTTTTTATCAATATAATCTTGTGCAGGTGAGGGAAAACCAGCCTGAACGCGTTCAGTAACTAAAGGAATTTCCATTTGGGTAACAGGATCAAACTGGCGAATATCACTGATTTCATTTTCTTTTTTAAGTGATTTTAAGTATGCTTTGATATCCAGGACTTTGGATTCAGGTACACGAATTACTTTGGTTTCTTCGGCCTTTTTTCTGCCTGCACCAATTCTAAAGCCCCCATGCGAATTTGTCATAAACCTGCTACTTCTTGATTGTTGTTACATTAATCAAGATTGTAATGATTGCTTTATTTTTATACAAATAAATTAAATGCTTTAAAATCAGATACTAATAATTAAATTGCTTTTATATTTCAGTTTTCCGACAAACGGGAATCTCGTAGCTTTGCAATAAATTCATCCCGCATTTCGAAGAAAAACTCACTTGCTTCCTCATGATTGCAGTGCAGCCAGTCCTGTCTTGACTCTTTCGGTATCACAATAATCGAGCGTTTTTCATCATTCGGATTATGAAACTGTTTCATAAAGGGATGCTGATTTGCATTAATCGTGAGCATTGAAAAAGATCGAACTTTTTCACCTTCAATGATTGCATCATCATAAATGGCTGCAACAGTAACAGGGTCACCGTCTTCGCGAGAAATAGCATACCAATGAGATTTGCCATCAATGTATTTGGGTTCATAGAACGTATCTACAGGCACCAAGGCAAACTGATTATTTTTCCAGGCATGCCGAAAACTTGCTTTTGAGGCGACTGTTTCAGTTCGGGCATTATAAGTATGCCGGCCAAATTTTAATTCTTTGGCCCAGGAAGGGATAAGTCCGAAACGTGCGATATCCAGTTCAAACTCGTCAGCACCGCGCATAATGATGGGAGCGGGAGCTAAAGGATATACATGTGTTTTCATATCCAGTTCAAGCTGTTCTTCATGAATATCTAATAAAGAGAGACGGCTTTTTGAGGGGAATTCATAGTTTGAACACATGGGCGAACGCTCTCATGATGATCTATCATGAGAATTAAAATATAAGAGAGATAAGTGCAAAACAATTTGAATATCGTAAGTTGGATTTTGACCAGCAAGCAGGATTTTTATTTTATAAGTATATATTTAGAGCCTAAAAATATTTAACTCAATAATATTTTAAATAAATTTAATATTATGAAAAGATTAAGATTTTATTTAATCTATACAGATATACATAATTTAACTTTTTATTTAAAAAAACACTCCAAATGGCTTTGGAAAGCTACAAATATAGATGTTAGTTATATAGGCTTGCATTTATGAGCATGAGGTGAAAAATGAAATTATTAACATTAATTGGTGCAGGTGTACTTGCGGGTTATTGTTATAAGAAAATGAAATACAAAAAGGATGGTTCAAATCATCCTGCTCCTCAGAATGAACAGGTAGATAGTCAAGCAGCAAATCCTGTTCAATAATCTCTTTAAAGGACCTCACTACTAGCAAGAGAAGGTTGTGGGGTCTCTGATTTTCTCAGTAGAGTCATCTCTGACAAGTCCTATATAATTTTCAGAACTTTGCTATTTTCAGAGAAACAGCAAGCTCTTTTTAGCTATTATTCCTTTTCATCTGTTCTAAATTTTCCTGATTAAATTTATTGATAAAGTTGAATGGTTTACAAAACTATTCATTTTAATAATAGCCATACTTTAAAAATAATGTGATCCTCTTTCTCAGGAGGACAGCTTATGAAAAAACTAATTATCTTGCCTCTTGTAGCTTTAATATTTCTGGGGTGTAGTCAACCAAATACACAGCAAGAAGCTGACTCTAAGATCCTACAGGATGAGGATTTAAAAAAAATTAGGGAGATGGTAAGGAATGCTTTACCGAATTCAGACCTGGTTCAATTTCATCAACAAGAGGGAGAATGTGGTGAGGTTAGTTTCAGAGATAAATCTACGAATGAAATGAAGCATCGAAGGTTTATTGTAGTGAATAAAAATATTGTGCTGATTGAAAGACGGCAGGTAGATCAGGAATATTTTGACCTTTCATGGAGGAATGCATGTCGAGATTATTTCGGGTAAAGAAAGAATATTTATTAAAATTCTTATTTGAAAATAGTGACCGCTATAATTGAATATCAATAAAAAAATTTGATCATTGAGCCACTCTTTAGGGTGGCTTTTTAATGTCTGGATTTCTTAATTTTGCTCGAAATATGGGTACAGAGTAGCTCCGTATTTTATATACTAGATTCGTACCAATAAAATAGAATATTGATCAACTTATATTGATAATAAATATAAAAATTATTTAAAAAAGGAACAAAAATTGCTTCTTGAAAGCATAGCTTTTGCTTTAGGTTCTGGATATGTATCTCTTTAAAATATGCGGCATTATTTTCCTTGTCATCCTTGCTGTTTCTCTCATGGTTTTAGGTCTTATTTATCAGGATCCTTTATTTGCTTTGATAGGGCTCTTGTTTGCTGTTTGCGCAGTATTATTATTTTCCATGATGAAGGAAAGTCTTGCTGACTTTTAGATCACTCATTTCGTTTAAAAGCTTAAAGATTTGGACTAGAGATCAAGGTGAATAGCAGGATGATAGTCATCAATATTATGCACCGAGATGGAATCAACAATTTAGAAAAATAATTGTGTTGAAAAGTCTTTGGATTAATCAGTGTAATAAGGAAGACTTATACGGGCAACCAGTCATGTGGATTAGATTGATAAGATGATCTGATAATACACTCATTGCTGGGTGCTATTTTGCAGAAGTTCATCGAAAGATGGGCTTTTTTGTTACCTAAAATAAAGCTTTATCAAGTTCATACTAGAAATTATTGACTCCAAAGATCACAATTTAGACTTTTTATATATGGATAGATATTTAATTTCTATATATATTTATATTTGTCATGAATTGGCTATTGTTTGACCGTTGTACATTTCGTCAACAATCCTGAATCAGCGCAAAATGATAAAGGGGAAGAGCCCACAGCAATGTGGGCTTTTTTATTGCCTAAAGAAAAGTTTGGCTTAATTTCTTACTAGGTATCTGGCTTGAATAGCTTAGCTAAGTAATAGATCTGGTCAAAGAGACTGAGATTAACTAGAAATTTGAATAAGTGACTTATTTCTATTTTATCGGTCAATATGATTGTTAATCATCGACTTAATATCTAAGTGTGATTGACTGCATACAATATTTTCATTATATTTTACCATATGTTCAAAAATCTCCACATTTTGAATTTAGAGTTCTGCGCACATCGTCCCCAATGATGTGGGTTTTTTTTGAGTAAAATTAAGAATGCCTGTTCAAATTAATAAGAATATACAAGTTAATTTCATAGAATAGGTAAGAATGTTACATTGATAGATGTTATAACAGTTAAAGCATAGGTTTAATAAGACTTATAATCTTACAGTGTTAAGCTGTCTAAATATTAGAATCTCAAATAAGCTAAATTAATGCTCAATTAAGTCTATGGATATTGATAATATCATGAGGATTAAGCTTAAAGAGTCATAGCCTGAATAGGTACTGAAAGATATAGTCAAAGGATGCAGATATGTATCTGAATTATGGAAAGGTGGCATTGAGTAGTCAGATAAGTTTATTTACTTCAAACTGATTTAGCAAATTAATAATTATTAAAATAGAAAACCTATGACTATAATGTATTTAAAATTAAGGGAATATAAAGAATGCAAAAAGTATTATTTGCTCGTATTGGAAATATGGGTTATTACCAAGGAGCAGCTGATGAAAGACCTGTTGGTGGAGGAAAATATAATGAAGATAATATTGGTTTTGAAGCATGTAATTTTTTGAGTGTTGAAAACTATATTTATGGTTACTTTCAGCCTGGAGGATATAAACCAGATGGAGTGAATTTTGGAAGTATTAACTTACAACGTATTGATCCCAAAATAGGAAAGTCTGAAACTAAAGTAGATAATGTACTCGTGATATTTTTTACAACTGACCCTGAGTTAGAGGTTAATGCTAGAGGCCCAGTAACGCGTGCAGTGATAGTTGGTTGGTATAAAAATGCAACGGTATATAGAGAAAGACAATATATTTCAAGACCAGGTATTAATTCAGAACTTAATGGATATTTCTTAAAAGTTAAAGCTAGTGATGCTTTTCTTTTACCTAAAAAAAATAGAGCTTATCGTATAGGGCATTCAATTTATGGGGAGAGAAAAGGAAATCCTGGCCAATCTAATAGTTTTTATTTGTATGAACAAGACAAAACTTTAAAGAACTTCAATACAGTTATTTATGAATGGATACCAAAAGCAATTGAATATGTAAATATGTATGAAGGAATAGTTCTTCAAAGTAATACTGATATTATTATGGAAAAAGAGAATACAAAAAATCAGAAGATTGAAGGATTAGGGTTTGAGGAAAATGAAAAGATAAGAAAATCTATTGAAAAGTACTCTACTGTAGTAACTATAAAATATTTAGAAAATGAAGGATTTAAGGTAAAAGAATATAACGAGCAAAAGCAAAAAGTCTGCGCATATAAACCCTATGACCTCCTAGCATATAAAAATGGTAAAGAATTTTATGTAGAAGTAAAAGGTACTCGGTCATTAGGTGCTCAAGTAATTTTTACTAAAAATGAAGTCGAACTTTATCAAGGAAACAGTAACATTATTTTAAGTGTTGTCCATTCAATTCAAGTATCAGACGACTTAACAATTGTAGAGAATTCCGGAGAGATATCTGTATATAATCCTTGGAATATAGATCAAAATAAACTTACACCAATTTCATATTTTTATAAGTTTTAATTTTCTTCACAGCTTTCTATACCGCTTTCATGCATGACCCATAAGCCTTGTAAAACAGCTATAGGCTCTTTAATTCTTTTAATGAAACTGTCTATGCCTAGGTATTTCTATGATTCAAGTCAAGTAACCTAGTATTTATTTCGAAGATTTAAGAGCCTTTTAAAATTCCATGAATATAAATCTATAGTTAATTTAAATATGACCGAGACCCAATCAATGCAACTCAGCGCGACTTATATTTATTTTAAGTTATCAGAAATGAAAGAGTATCTAGTTTGATGCAATCTCTAGCTATTCATTACAGACTCAGTTTTTTCTACTTTTTTTATTATGCGATTGTGGGCGCATTCATGCCTTTCTGGAGTCTGTATCTAGAGGATCAAGGCTTTAATTATCAGGAAATTGGGATTTTATCTTCGATTGCGATTGTCACCCGATTTTTTGCGCCATTTATTTGGGGATGGATTGCAGACAAATCCGGGAAACGCATGTTGCTGGTGCGTATAGCTACTTGGATGGAAGCCTGTATCTGGTTCATGATATTTATCATTCCAAATAGTTTTCAGTCAGTTGCTTTGCTCATGCTGATTTTCAGTTTCTTTCAAAATGCAATTTTGGCTCAGTTTGAAGGCGTAACTTTATTCTGGTTAGGTGAGAAAAGGGCAGAGCTCTATGGCAAAGTCCGTAAGTGGGGATCTATTGGATTTATTATTGGCGTATTTGGTTTAGGTGCAATTTTTGAAATTATCAGCATCAGTATGCTACCAGTCTTATTGCTCTGTATTTCATTTCTGGCTTTTCTCTGGTCGTTCACGATTAAAGAACCCTCAGCAGCACCGACAGCTCAGAAAAAACTCGAAGCTTTATGGCCGATCTTCAAGCGTCCAGTGGTATACAGTTTTTTTCTGATTGAGCTGATTATGCTGTTTTCACATGCGCCATTTTATAGTTTTTATAGTAACTATCTCAGCCAGAATGGATTCAGTACCAGTCAGATCGGATTGCTTTGGTCGGTTGGGGTCATAGCTGAAATCCTTATGTTTGCCTACGCTACATTCTTTCTGACACGCTGGTCATGGCGTCATCTGGCAATGCTATGCCTGTTAATGACTGGTTTAAGATGGCTGACTGTCGGCCTATTTCCATCGTCATTTCTGGCACAGTTTTTTGCCCAGACCATTCATGCCCTGAGTTTTGGCTTATTCCATATGATTGCCATGCGGGTTATTTTCCAGAACTTCTCGGCTGGACAGCAAGGCCGTGGACAGGCACTGTATAGCACCATGTGGGGCTTAGGCGTGGCGAGTGGGAGTATTCTTGCCGGTCGTTATTGGGATCAGGTCGGTGGAACATCAATCTTTATTGCTGCTGCGCTGTCGACCTTGCTGGGCCTATTGCTGGTATTTGGCTTACCCAACAAGGTCGAATTACAAAAGCAGATTTAAAATACCATCGAACAATTAAACGCGGATTTTGGAATATTGATTAAACCAGGGCTGAGCCTGTTCTAATTGAGCGGCCAGTTGTAACAGCAAATCTTCACGGGCAAATGGTGCAATAAACTGTGAGCCCAAAGGCAGGTTATCTTCATTCCAGTATAGCGGTACGGACATTGCTGGAAGGCCGGTAATATTGGCTAACTGGGTGAATGGCACCCATTTTAGGTTTTCTTTCACAATCTGGTCGACCAGCTTACCTTGTGCCAATAAATGTGCCTTATTCATTTTTAATAAAGCTTTAAGAATCGGCTTCTGCCAGTTTGGTGTCTTGACTTCGCCATTTTTGGGTGCAACAGTGGCCGTGGCTGGTGTCAGGTAGAGATCATAATCATCAAAGAAATGATTCATCTGGGTCACATATTGTCCCCAGTTGGTCAGATTTTGGATATATTCAATCGCCGTTGTTTTGGCACCAAAAGCGGCTAGCGCCAGAGAATCCAGTTCAAAATCGCCTGATCTGGATGGATAGCCTTTCTGGATTTCGTCCAGCATATAAGAAAACTGGCTAAACCACGTCGTAATAAAATCTTTAGCCAGTTGCATGCCATCAATCTGCGGTTGATCCTCAACGACTTCATGACCTAAAGATTCCAGTAAACGGGCAGTTTGTTCTACCGCTTTAATAGCATCTTGAGAAACAGGCGTATCAATGCTGGAACGCGTATTAAATGCGATTTTTAATTTTTTTGGTGGTTGCTGAATCACTTCCAGATAATGTGTATGCGGACGTTGGATCGTAAACAGCGAACTGCGATCTTCACCGTGGGTGGCATCCAGCATTGCCGCACTATCCCGAACAGTTTTGGTGAGTACATGTTGAATGGCAGCACCGTGCATTGCCTCACTCATTTGCGGTCCCCACGGCGTACGTCCACGGCTTGGTTTTAAACCAAACAGACCACAGTAGGAAGCCGGAATACGAATTGAGCCACCACCATCACCTGCACCGGCAATTGGCACAATGCCGGCTGCCACAGCAGAAGCAGAACCGCCTGACGAGCCACCACTGTTATGTCTTAAATTCCACGGGTTTTTACAGCTTCCCCAGGCATCTGGCTCTGTAATGCCTTTAATTCCGAATTCAGGGGTGTTGGTACGGCCAAAGGTCACAATACCTGCCTGTTCCCAACGGTTAACAATCTCGGCATTGGTTTCAGCTATATACCCAATGCGCTTTAAACCCTGACATCCATAAGACGTCGGATAACCTGCATATTCCTGAAACAGGTCTTTGACTAGAAATGGAACACCGGCAAAGGGACCAGACAGTTCTTGCTGGGTACGCTGCAAAGCATGCTCATGCATGGGAATAATAATGGCATTGATTTCAGGATTAATATTTGCACTGCGTTCTAAAGCAACTGATAAAAGTTCACTTGAATGCACCTGTTTATTTTTAACCAGTTCAGCCAGTCCTAATCCATCGTATTGTAAGTATTCTTCAAATTTCATCTGCATTCCCTAGCGTTGATATTGTTATAAGGTTGTAGAGGCTTTCAGTTCAGGATGCAAGCACCACCTGATTACGTCCCAAGTGTTTGGCTTGATATAAGGCCTGATCCGCGGTATTGATCAGTTGCTGTAAATCCTGAGAAAGTGGGGCGTGTTGATGCGTAATCCCGAGACTCACAGTAATCGATAAAGGTGATCCATCAGGTTGATACATTGGCGTTTTAGCTACCAGTTCACGAATACGCTCGGCAATAAACTGGGCTTTGGACGGTTTAGTATCCCAAAGCAAAATCACAAATTCCTCACCACCAATACGTGCAAACAGATCCTGAGAACGTAAATTGGAACGGATGATTTCAGCAAAGTGTTGCAGTACTTTATCGCCCACATGATGGCCAAAATGATCATTTAAACGTTTGAAATGGTCGATATCCAGCATAATCAGGGAAAACTGCACGCTTTTGGAATGTTGCAGTAAATATTCGCCTTTCTGAAAGAAAAAATGCCGGTTCATGGTCCGCGTCAGACTGTCATGGTTAGCTAAATACAATACCCGTTTAAACAGATCATTGCGGTTCTGACTGATGATACACAGGATCAGCGGTGACAATGCCAGCATAAACAGTCCGATCCTTAATGAGATATAAATGGTCGAGTCTGCCAGCGTATCATGTGTAGTGGCATAGAACTGGGTCAGGCTGTAATACATCAAAATGATTACAAAGGCATTAATAATTGCAATTGTAAAGATGCGATAGGTCAGTGCTGCCCAGATTAAAGCTGCCAAAGGATAAAGCAGGGCACCTGGACCGACAAAAATATTACTCAGGATAATACACAGGATTACCGTACCTGCTGGCAGCAGATAACTAAAAGAGTTCTGCTTCTTTCTGCGGTTTTTAAATAAATACTTGAGATCTTTGGTTCTAGGAAAGGCCAGGAAAAGAGGCAGGACAATAATGTAATTTACCATTTCGCCTGTCCACCACAGCCCAAAATCTATCCATAAATTTTCCTTGGTCATAAAGGAATGGGGAAGATTGGGTAAGGTCGCAACGGCAAACACTGCACTGGCCAGGCATCCTGCGAATGCACAGATGCCGAACATATGCACGAAAGTGAAACCAGTATTGTAGTACTTATAGTTGATCTGGAAATATCGGATAAAAAACAGCGATACAATCGTACTAATCAGGTTGGCAAGTGTTAGAAACAGGCTTTGTAATAGATTATTACCTGTTGCCAAATCGGCAAACATGAACGCACAGAAAGCACCTAGCCACCCGCCCATATTGTTTAAATGGGGGAAGCGTAAAAACATGGCCAGTAAGGCAGCATTGGCAGGCCAGAGTATGGCTAAGTAATCCTGTGTTCTGGTCATAATGCCAATCAAACAAGTCACTAAAATAATGAAAAGAATGACCAAGTAGGCATATGTTTCAGGATTCAAGTTCTGGTCTGTGATTCGAGGTATTCGCAAATCTAAGTCCTGTATCTAATTTTTATTTGTGAAATATCACTTTGTTTGGGAAATGCTTTTTACCCAAAAGTACAACTTTATTCTTGGAATAATCTGTTTTTACTTACGTTATCAATATACGTTTGTATACGAAATATATACAAAAAAATTAAAAAAGGAAATCCATGTTTTTAAACTATAATGATAAAAATTTGTTTTATTTCGGTATTTAAACTGATGCAGAGCAGAATATGATCCCGAAAAATATGATAAGTTAAAATTAATTATTAGGATTGAAACGAAGCCTGTGAATATGAAAAAAACCTGTCTTAGCCTTGTCTTGCTCATGAGCTCATCTTGGCTAATGGCAACAGAAAACAATAATCAAACTGCAAATAGTATTGCGAAACCTATCGAAGTTCCGAATACCTTTACCATTAATACCCGTCCTGAAATTGTCGGGCTATGGGGAATGGAAATTCCAGATAATAAGAAATGTGTTGAATACTATAATTTTAAAGGCAATAACAACGTCGTGATTAAAAGCGGTTCAGAATGGACCACAGGGCTGTATGACTATCAGCCTTCACAAGATCCTGCTGCACAGATTCCAGCGCTGATTATGCAGGTTAAATACGACAATAATGAAAAAGACTGTTCCGGTAATCAGGTGGATCAGTCAGGCGAGATTTCGCAGTATTTTGTGAAGTGGCAGAACTCAAATACCATTAATTTCTGTGCCAATGAAAAAGCAGAGCAATGTTTTGCTGTACTTCGACGCATTTTGCCTTGATTGAAGGCTAGATATAAAAACCGCTGAATTCAGCGGTTTTTTTATTAGATCAAGTCTCGGATCAAGCTTTTTCTTTGTCTTCAGCACCTTCAAGCTGCTTCAACAAATGTTTTTCCAGATAGTGAATATCCATTGCCTGTTCACAGAAATTTTCATCCTGAAGAATCAGATCTTTGTGTAATGGGATATTGGTCTTCACACCTGTCAGAATCATTTCATCCAAGGCCTGCTTCATGCGTGCTATTGCAGTTTTACGGTCTTTACCATGGGCAATTAGCTTGGCAATCATAGAATCATAATATGGCGGGATGCTGTAACCTGGATAGATATGAGAGTCTAAACGGATACCTGCACCACCTGGCGCATAGAAGGTCTCGATTTTGCCTGGAGATGGCATAAAGTTCGATGGATCTTCTGCGTTGATACGACATTCGATCGCATGACCTTGTACGCGTACATCTTCTTGCTGGATATCCAGACCTAAGCCAGCCGCAATACGTAACTGCTGCTCAATGATGTCGATACCGGTGACCATTTCAGTCACAGGATGTTCTACCTGAACACGGGTATTCATTTCAATAAAGAAGAATTCACCTTCTTCAAACAGAAACTCGAATGTACCGGCACCACGATATTGCATCAATTTACAAGCATTGACACAGGCTTCAAGAATGTCAGCACGAGCCTGTTCTGGCAGGTTAGGCGCTGGCGCTTCTTCAAGCACTTTCTGGTGACGACGCTGTAAAGAACAGTCACGGTCATATAAATGGATCGCATGACCATTACCGTCGCCTAGAACCTGTACTTCGACGTGACGCGGTTTTTGCAGGAAACGTTCCATATAAACCGTGTCATCGCCAAACCACATTTCTGCATCACGCTGTGCGGCTTGTACTGATTCAAGCAGGGTATCTACACGTTCTACAATACGCATACCACGACCACCACCACCGGAAGCCGCTTTCACGATGAGCGGGAAACCAATTTCTTTGGCTTCAGCAAGCGCATTGTGAATCGTCACGGCATGATCGCAGCCAGGTACAGTTGGTACACCCGCTTTTTTCATGGCAATAATCGCAGAAACCTTATTCCCCATTAGGCGAATATGTTCCGGACGTGGACCAATGAAGATAAAACCAGAACTTTCTACGATTTCAGCAAATTCAGCATTTTCAGATAAAAAGCCATAACCAGGGTGGATGGCATCTGCACTGGTGATTTCAGCGGCTGTAATCAGGGCTGGAATATTCAGGTAACTGTCGCTGCTCGCGCCAGGACCAATACACACGGCTTCGTCACAGAAGCGTAAGTGCATCAGGTCTTTGTCAGCGTCTGAATAGACACCGACTGTTTTAATTCCTAAAGTTTTGCAAGCTCGGGCGATGCGCAGGGCAATCTCACCTCGGTTTGCAATTAAAACTTTTTGCAACATTATGAATCCCCGAAGTGATTAGGCGCGGTAACGGAAAAGTGGCTGACCAAACTGAATCACTTCACCATTTTTCACCAGAATTTCTTCAATCACGCCGCTTTGAGTTGCTTCAATCGGGTTCATGATTTTCATTGCTTCAATGATACCCAGTGTTTCGCCAGCAGAAACAGTTTGACCAATTTTTACAAAAGGTGCTTCGCCTGGACTTGGAGCTGCATAGAACACGCCAACCATTGGAGATTTTTCAACTGCACCACGAGGAGATTTAGCTGCAGGGACGTCAGCTGCAGGTGCAGGCATTGCAGGAACAGCTGCTGCAACTACTGGATTACGACGAGTCAGAGCGATCGACTGATCACCTTCCTTAACTTCAATCGCCTGTAAGTCAGATTCAATCATCAAATCGATGAGCTTCTTGATTTTACGGATATCCATGAGACAGTATTCCTAATTAAGATTGTTTAGAAGATTGTATTTTTTCAATGACATAGTCGAGTGCGGCAGCATAGCCTTTCGCACCTAGACCACAGATCACGCCAATAGCTTTATCGGATAAATATGAATGATGTCGGAATGCCTCACGTGCATGTACGTTAGACAGGTGGACTTCAATAAACGGGATTGCCACGCCAAGAAGTGCATCCCGAACTGCAACTGAGGTATGTGTCAGGGCAGCAGGATTAATAATGATATATTGCACGCCGTCTTGTTGGGCTTGATGAATTCGGTCAACAATTGCGCCTTCCCAGTTGCTCTGGAAAGTGTCAAGTTGTAAAGTAGCTTTTTCAGCCTGAGCAGTGAGCTGCTGATTAATATCTTCTAGAGTTAAATAACCATAAACTTCGGGTTCGCGCTTTCCTAGCAAATTTAAATTCGGTCCATGAATAACCAAAATGGTCGAAGTCATCTATGGTGCTCCAGTTAAAAAGTTTCAGGATAGGTTTGCAAGATGTCTACAAACTTCGCCTATTATGGCATGAATTCCTACATTATTTTTATAATTTCTTTGAATTGATATAGAAAAGCATGTACCACGTAGTGGCCATATAATGAAAACTTTGCAAGCATTTAGCAATGTTCAAAACTACCAAATCTTCGTCTTTTACATCATTTTTATATTTTAGATGAATTGGCTGAATTGTTACATTTATGCTGTGTAAGTTAGACCTCAATGTTTATTCATAATTCTTTTAAATTGGGTGTTTATTCGGCAATGGCTTGTCAAAAATAAAAATTATTAGTCGAAGTCTCTGCTCATATCAAAAATTATGGTTATCAGTAAAAGACCGGGTTTTCATTATATTTTTGGATGAATCAAAATTTTATTCTATTCATTATTATGCAAACTAAAATATCAAACTTGGAATAAAAATCAAAAAGTTATTTGATAAATGGTATGAAGTGAAGTTTAGTATTAAATGGATTTTATGTCGCTAGTAAAGCAAATAACACATTATTTTTCTGCAAAAAAAGATAGGCTCATTGCTATTAAACATTGGCTAAATGATACTGATCACAAACGTAAAATTAAAAACTTATGATTCTTCATTAATCTTTTATTGGCCTCGTCTAATATTGACGAATGTGCTCAATTTTCTAAGTATTCCCTTTATTTTTTATTGTTTATGTTCGCTCAATAACATTGGCAAAATGGCACTTCATGTATAGGCGTTGTTATTCATCTGAATGTTGCCTATGTTTTTAAATGATGAATTTTTAAGCTTAAGAACAAGATGGTATGCGGAATTACAATGATAAATGGGATAGCTAAGTTCAGTTAAAGTGCAATATGAATAGATATTCTGGATTAAAAGCTAATGGTATCTGATTGTATTTTGAACACATATTGATTATATAAGCTATTCAGAATCACAGAATAAAACCCAAGCAGACTTGATAAGCTATAATGAAGATCCCGTCAAAATACTATCGAAGCTGTTATGACACCTGCATGCAAATTATTAAAATCTCAAAAAATTGAATATAGCATTCACGAATATGAACATGATGCCAATGCCAAAAGCTTTGGTTTGGAAGCAGCAGAAAAGTTAGGGCTGGCAGTAGAAGAAGTATTTAAAACCTTATTGGTCACGGATGAGAAGCAGTATTTTGTAGCAGTTCTTCCAGTCAACCATCAGTTAAACCTGAAAAAAGTAGCATCAGCCTTTGGTTGTAAAAAGCTACAAATGGCTGATCCCAAACAGGCAGAACGTCTAACCGGTTATCTTGTCGGTGGGATTAGTCCGGTTGGGCAGAAAAAACGCCTGAAAACTGTCATTGATGCATCTGCAGAACAGCTGAATAAAATCTATGTCAGTGGGGGTAAACGCGGTCTGGATATTGGTTTAAAACCTGCGGACCTAGCTAAGGTTCTAGATGCTCAATTCGTTGATGTATTGGATGTCTAAAGTTCTAAGCATTTTTCAATAAAACTATCTTACTGAGAAGCGTTCATATCAATGGACGCTTCAACTTTTCTGGATTCTTATCTTTCTATTCTGTCGGAAAATTCAGCATGGTTTTTTCTTCATTGTATAGTGGATGATTGAGATCCACGGCCTGACTGTGGATTGAACAAAGATAAAAACAATAAAATAGAAAATATGGAGAATACCGCTTGGAAATCCAGAAAAAACGATTATCACGGTTCTGTATGAGCTTGTCCGCGATGGCCATGCTCTCAGTCTTTTCAACTGCACAGGCAGATTCGTCTACCTTGCCTCAACCGCCCAATTCCCAGCAAGTTTTCTTTGTGGGTAATAACTGGGATGGAACAGTTACAGTGATTCGATCTTCAGGTGACTTTGGCAAGGTTGGTGTGATCAACATGATTCCTGATCGTAAGGAGCGTCTGAAAGAGATTCACCTCAATCCCATTAAACTGATTGCCTATACCTATATTCAAGCTACTGCGGGTGAAGGTAATGATCAGCTGGTCGACGATATGTACTCCACGCCAGATGGACAGTCTGTTGTCGCATCCCGTCCAAGTTTTGCCGATGTGGTCTCTATCAACATCAAGACAGGCAAAATTAACTGGCGTACTCCAGTTGAAGGCTTCCGCGCGGATCATATGGCAGTTTCACCAGATGGCCAGCGTGTCGCGGTTTCCGCATCTTCCGGAAATGTGGTGCATGTACTGGATATTCATACTGGTAAGGAACTTGGTCGATTTGCGACGGGTGATAAACCGCATGAAAATATCTACTTTGATAATGGCAGAAAAATTCTGAACTCGGCCATTGGTAATGTAGAAACCTCTCTTGATGCGCAGTGGCAGGATTTCACCAAAGGTAAACGCTATATCACCATTGCAGATGCCAATACCCATCAGGTGCTTAAGAAAATTGACTTTAGACCGGCATTGGATGCGTTTGGTCGAAAAGATTTATCTAATTCAGTGCGGCCGATGGTCTTTAGCAAGGATGAAAGTAAACTCTATGCTCAGGTATCATTTTTTAATGGTTTGATTGAGTATGACTTAAACCAGAATAAAGTGACCCGTATTGGGCAGTTGCCAGGTAGCGATAGCATTCCCAAAGATCGTACCAAATGGGTGAATGATTCCCGCCATCATGGCCTGTCGATCAGTGCAGATGGTGAGAAGCTCTGTGTTGCGGGCACGATGGATAATTACGCCACTATTGTTGATCGTCAGAGTCTGACTGCCGGAAAATTGATTCCTGCAGGTAAACCATACTGGGCTACCCGAAGTCCGGATGGCCGTAGCTGCATTATTTCAGAAAGTGAAACGGATGTGGTGACCGTAATTGATTTCGCGACAGGCAATAAAGTGACCAGTGTGCCTGTAGGCAATCATCCACAGCGTGTCCGGATCGGTTATGCCCCAGCAGACTGGTCTACGCCGTAGCAAATAATGGCTCTTAAAAAGAGCAATGTGTTATGAACGTTGCTCTAAGCATTGTAGGTGGCATATATGAGGAATAAAACACTTACTTTATATCTGCTGGCGGGAATGTTATTAACCGGTATTCTGGTTGGGATTGCTTATCAGGTTCATAAGGATATCTATAAGGCAGAGTTCAATATACTGAAACCTGATGATCAGATGACTTTTCCAGCAAAGTCACTGATTACTTCCAGTTTAATTTCTAAACCACCTGTACCGGCAAGAACGGCTGGACACCCGGAAGTGGATTCTGAACAGCAGGTCTTATTACAACAGAGAGAGCAGCTTTATCTGGATTTTACCCAAATGATGAATGGTTTAAGTCAAGGCGAGAAGCCAGATGAACGCCAGCTGGATCGTTTGCTGGTACAGCAGCAGAATCTGGTAAATGCTCAGGTCGTTGCTCCGGAAGAAGCGAGAGCTCAAATAGAATTTTTACAGAAAGTTTTGCCTGAAATCTCTTCACAGCTTGATCAAGCTTTAAATGCTTTAGATCAGAATGGTTTTTAACCTTCCTTAGTTAAAAGTTTTATTTAGCCGTGAATACAGATCATAGATAAGCTTAATAAGAAAAAGCCCGTTAAAACGGGCTTTTTCTTCATTCATATTTTAGATTAAAACTTATAAGCAGTTCGCCGGTTTCGGGATACCAGCCAGTCGGCTTAAATGACGTGCCACTAAACCCGTATTAAACTTTTCCTGCAATAAGGCATTGTTAATTTCCGGGCTGACTGTCTTCATCAAAAACTTAATTAGCGGGCGGGTTGCAGGAGAATGCCCAAACTGCTGATAAAATTGACGGACTGCCTGTAGCACTTCAAAATGCCAAGGAGTAAGTTGAAGTTCCAGTGTATCTGCCAGTACTTGGGCAACGTCTTCATTCCAGATGGTGTAATCGACTAAATGACCATCTTGGTCCAGTTCTAGATTCATATGTGACTCATGGATTATTTCATTGAGATGCAACGACTAAATTTCAGACATAGATCTGCAAATTCGGAGTAGTCGAGTAAAGCAACATTTTCCGATAAAGGTGAGATCAGAATTTCTGCATCATTTTTTAGGATATAAACTTGCGGTAGTTGCTGTACGAAGGCATGGTCCAGATACAGCACAGATTCTCCCATCAGGACCACCTGATCATCTGAAGCATGGAGCTGTGCTAACTGATCAAGGACTGACGCCGTCGCTGCATAATCTGACTGGATCAGGTAAAGGGTTTGATCTGACATTTATTTATCCTTTGTCCTTACCAATACAATACGTGATCAAATTTTTGAACGAATTCTGAATTGAGTTCAATCAACTCAATCTCCTGCTCGCTTTGCTTTACAAAAGGAGAGTCCTGATTTTTCTGTTCAACCAGAATTGGGGTCAGGTCATAAAATTCGAAACTATCCACCAGATTTGAAGCCAGTTTAAAGGCATATTTAAGCTGGTCAAACTGAAGCTCAGAACGTAAAAGACTCAAGGCTGCGCCTTGGAGTAATACTTTAACTTCAGCGCCAAAGGTCGCCAGTACCATCGTGGCAGACAGACTTTCATGCACCTGCAAGCTGTTCAGGTTGGCTTGAGTTAATATAACAAGTACAGATTTCACACAAGATTCCTTTTAAAAGCAACACATCCTGAAAAATGAAGCATCTAGAATTGAATTAGACGTTGTGAGGACTGAACAGCATCAGCAAGCTCGCCTAGACCGACCAATTCAAAACCATCAGCAAGATTATGTTGCTGAATATTGTGACGTTGAGCATTTTCCTGATCTGTAATCCCACGCGCTAAGGCTGCACTGACACAAACAGGTAAGCGGATATTCAGATCCTGCCAGGAACGTGTGAGATGACGCTGGTCGTCGGGCACCCATTGCAATGCATTTGCGACCGACACGCCATCTTGATAGAAAAATACACGGAAAGCTTCCTGTTTATGTTGTAAAGCTTGGGCGAGTCCAAGCGCATGCCAGGCATAAATAGAAGTCGGTGCGGAGGTAACAAGAATTAAGGTGCTCATCGAAATTCACTACAGGCTTGATCAACGCGGGATGATGATCTTGGCTACAAAGAAAGTAGGTAGTATACAATGATTTTAGATGATCTTTTCTGATAAAAAGACAAAAAATAAAATATAATCAGATTTAATTCTAATAAAAACAATAATTTAAAACAATATGTTAATCCTATCCCGTCACTAAACCATACCCAAAACTGCACAAAATCCCTTCTATATCCTTTCATTTTTTTACTTTACCGATAAAATGCAAAGTAATCTGCACCAAATCTGCACCAATAAAATGAAAATACCCAAACCCATCCAGCGAGGATCCAGCTGGCGCATCATTGTCACTTTCGACAAGCAAAGATATTCAGCCACCCGAGACACAGCGAAGGAATGTGAACAGTGGGCCTATAATAAATTGCTTGAACTTCGATCTGGTAAAAAGGCAATAGAACAAGGTGAAAAGCCGAATTATCCATTTAGGGAACTTTGTGCTAGATACTATCAAGAGCATGGTCGTCACATGCGATCTGCACGGACTATCAATTTTAAAATTAAAAACCTTGACCGGATTGCACCAAATTTAGCTGACAAGTCTATTTATGATTTCAAGCCTGCTGACATTGCAGAATGGCGAAATAACCGTAAAAAAGAAGTGAAGATAGCAACACTCAGGAATGAACACGCCATTTATTCAGCCGTGTTTACCTATGCCATGAAAGAACTGTTTTTGATTGATTCTAACGTCTGGCATGCGGTCACCATGCCGAGCAAGGAAAAATCCAGAAGCCAGCGTATTACAGAAGAAGATCAAGAATTGTTGCTAAAGGCGTTAAGTTGGGATGGATCCACAACACCAGAAACATCACGCCACTATGTAGCATGGGCATTTCGATTTGCTCTGGAGACCGCCATGCGTCAGGGTGAAATACTGGCAATGCGTAGGAAGGATATTAAAGAAGGCTTTGTGCATTTACCGATGACAAAAAATGGTGAATCCAGAAACGTGCCTTTATCTGGTGAAGCCAAAAGACTGCTTTCTTTATTACCTAAAGGAACAGATAAACTTCTGCCCATTGATAAGCAGATATGCTGTGCTACATGGATGAGAGCAAAAAAAAGAGCAGGGCTTACACATATTAATTTCCATGATTCACGACATGAAGCCATCACCAGAATGGTGAAGGTGAGAAAATTACCGGTTGAAGTGTTAGCCAAAATTACAGGCCACAAAACTATCTCAATGCTGGTGAATACTTATTACAATCCAGATGCTCAGGATTTGGTAGAAATGTTTAACGACAGTGAGAGCTAATTAGCTCTCGGTCTGCCTACTTTAACTTTGGTTGTCAGCAGGTCATGGGCCAACTTTGGATTGTATAGCGCCTTGCCTTGTGTGCCTTGATTAATCGAAACTAATTTTTCTCGAATCGTGGTCACTGACAGATTGTATTTTTGAGCCAGATAAGAAGCTGAAACCAGTTCGACTTCAACCTCTTTAAGCTCCTTCACCGTTGCACCACCGATAGTCTGACCCAGCATAATTTGAGGCGGTCTTTCGGCTTCAACGGTGATGGTGTATCGAGCCATTAAGTTACCTCTTTTAAACTTTGTTGTACTGATTCCGGTAAACCAAACACATCCTTAAAAGCCTGATCAAAACCACCGTCAGCAATAAATCTATCAATAACGTTTTCTTCCTGACCTTTGGATACAGCAATGTTTTCTTGAACTTCAGTCACTGTTTTTCTCCTGCAGTTTTAAATATTCAAATTTCGCATCAGCCCAGTTTTTAGCATCGTATGGGCTTAAACCTTTTTCTTCACACCATTTGGTGCACCAGAGAAACTGAGCATCGTCATAGGGAGTTGGCTTAACTACTTGATTAGTACTATCCATCACGCCACCTTCATAATCTGATTAGCCACAATCTTTGTTAAGTTTTCGCTGGTTTCATTCGAAACATTCGGGCAGCGCAGATGCATTTCATATTCATCAAATAGCATCTGGCATGCTGCATTACCTGTTAAATCATTCTTTAAAAACACATAGCTCAGTGATTTGCGTGTACCTTTGCCTGAGAAAGTAGAGCTACCATCTGCAAGTTCTTTCTTGGAATAACCCAGCTTTTCGAGCCACAGCTTAAAACCAGCTTCATGTTTCTTTTTAATTTTGAAAATCATCTCAATCCCCAACATTTTTTTTGATTCTGGAGCCGTGCTGAATTTGCACGACTCGGGTTTTAGAGGTATTTAGGTGGCTCACTGAGCTTCACTAGTTGCAGGAATCTGATCCAGCTGGATGCGACGCTGCTCAATAAGTTCCATTAATCTTGGCTGAATAACTTCATCACATGCTGATACATCGATTTCTAAAGCATCCAGTTCAGTCAGGTCTTCAGCTTTCTGGATACGTACAGCTAATGAAGGCTGTGCATCTGCCTTATTCAGTTCGACCAGACGCTTATGAATTGCATCAATTAATGGTTTGCGCTGTTCTTCAGACCAAGCCTTTGTATAGCCCACTAAGGCATTTGCTTCGGCTGGGGTATTTGCTTTGCTTGCACGGTCCAATAGATCAGTAAGAAGGCTTTGATATTCTTCATCTTGAGCTTTGTTCTGTACTAGCTTTTCAGCCTCATGCTGCAATCTTTGAAGCTCAGTGACACTTAGGTTTTCAGATGGCTGTTCAACATTAGGTTTGGTCTGGTTTAATTGATTAGCTGTTTCATTGATCTGGTTGCACAACTGTTCTTGCAGATCAATATTTAGATTGTCATCTGCAATAATTGCGCTGCTTAAATCAGCCAGCTCATTTGTTGTGGTGCATGCCTTAATTTGATCAATGTAGGCAGTACATGCTTCACTTTGCATTGCAAACTTTTTTAGAGAATCTACTGTTACCGGTTTTTTTGAAGCAAGAAGAAGTTCACGTTTTTCTGCAATACGATTTTTGAGTTCTCTGTATTCAGTTTCAGTTAGTTTGTGCTGATTGCTATCCAGATTACGTTCAACGCCTTTTAACTCATAATCTGAACCACATTTTTCAATAGCTTCGATAACTTTCAGAATAGCTGGATCTGTTTCATCAAGTTCAGTAGGTTGATCCCCTGGAACTTCAGTAATAATAGATGGATCTTGTACTGCAACTTCGATAGGTTGAACTACTTCTGGCTCAGGCTGTTTTTCAATATTTGCAATAGTGGTATTAGAGTCAGCCGGAGTATTTAACTGATCAGCATCATTCTTGGCTTTGGTTGAGCGTTTCTTTTTAGGTTTTTCCTCATCACCAAGACGTACAACAAGACAATCACCAGTTAGCTCACGGCCTAGCACTTTAGATATTGCTTGTAATTGAAGCTTTGCATTTTCAGCATCATGCTGGGCAAATCCGTTATTAATAGATTCTATTAATGCTGTACAAGTCATCTTGCCAAATTCAACAACATAGATAGATGAGCTATAAGAGTTGATGACATATAAATCTTGACCTTCACGAACCTCTTCAAGCTTGAGAGGCTTAGCAAATGTAATGCCAGCCAACTCCATGGTCTCAACCTTGATGCAGAACTCATAGCCTGGCATAGCAAAAATAGTGGCAGGGAATTGAGACAGATCATCAAAATCCATTAATTCACCAACAGCGCGGCACATGATATTTCGGCCAGCCATCATTGCTTCAAAAGCTTCTTTGCTATTTAAAATATTCATGCTGACCATCCTTCCATATCTGATTTCGCCTGACAGGCATTTAAAATTTGTTGTTCGTACTTTGTGCCTTTGAAGTAATCCGCAGGCCGATTTAGATCATTAACGTGACTAGCATTCTGAATATCCTTCAGTGCAGCTTGATAATCATTTTCTAGACGTGCTTCATTTTCAGCATGTAGTTGCTGTTCGTTAGCCTGTTGTGCTTGTTGATTGCGCTGAATGATGGAATGAATACCAGCGCATGTTTCGTCAAACTTCTGCTGTTGGACATCATGAAGACTATTTAATCCTCGCTTAGCACAGTACTTTTCAATATCAATTCCAGCTTGTTGCATAAGTGCTTCAAGTTCTAAGAACTGATTGCCGTTGATGCATGCGTTAGCGGATCCAGAGTTCAACCACTGTTTAAGCAATACTCCAGCTTGCTCAGAAAGAAGCATGGGTTCATTAAAAATTCGGGTGCGGTCTTTTGTTCTAACTGCATAGTTGTCGTGAGTTAGATCTAGAACAGTGGTGAACTCATATTCGATACCATCACGCTGTTCAGCTTTCATTCCGACTTTTTCAACTTTCTTTTTACCATTACCTGCATCAACCTGAACGGTATCCATCTTGCTGCGCATGGTCACAATAATGTTGATGCTGGATTGAAGCATTGCATCGATAAATTTGCGGTGCCTTGGGGTAACTTGGCTCCATGCGCCCCAGCTATTACCCTTGAAAGTTGTACTGGCGAGCTTGTCGACAATTTCCAAACAACCACCAACGCCAGACCACTCATGAGTAATACTGTCCAGAATCAAAGTATCAAAACCAGCTTTCTCTGCAGCCTGAATAGCATCAATAAACTTTTCAGGAGTGTAGGGAGGCTGAATATTTGCATGTTCAAACTCAACAACATCTTCATATAGCTCAGCACTACTGTTCTCGGTATCAGCAACAGCAATCTTTCCACCAATTCCCTTAGCCAAAAGAAGTGCACCTAAGGTTTTACCTGAACCAGTAGGGCCAGCCAGAGCAAGGCGTAATTTCGCGTTTTTACGTTCCGCTTTCTTAAAAAATACAGTTGACATTACACAGCTCCTGGATGACGATTTTTGCGTTTAAAGTTCTTATAGTCCTCAGACCCAAAGAAGCCAGTGCTTTCTAATACCTGGTTATATTCAGCTCTACGTTTTACAGATCGAGCACGTTCAATCCCGTTTTTAATCGAAGCGTGTAACGTCAATTTATCTACGCTTTGCAAAACACCGCTGGTATTGCCGATACGGAAAATATCCAGATTGGCAAAGTAGTCACGTGTAGAAGGGCGGTTACCATTAACCCGGACAGCGTAGTAGCTGAATCGGTTTTCCTTACCAACACGGTAGACTTCAAAACCATGCAGGTGATGGACAAACTCAACAAAGTATCGAGCCTGTTTTGCATAGACTTCAGATTCAATCGGCAGTTTGAAGATAGGCAGTTCTTCAGTTTTAAATTGCAGAAAGCCTGAGTACAGATCTGCAAAATTAACTTGTGCCTGGCTGTTTAGAGGTGACCAGTTTTCACTTCCATCTTCACACCACATAACCGGCTGACCTTTGCTTAGTGCAGCAAAGATTTGTTCAGGGGAATTTAAGATCATGACTGCACCTCCACCAGACGATGCTTCATGATGTGGCCAGCGATCATTGCGTTGATTTCACGGTGATCCTGATAATCAGTAAAGTCGTTATAAGAATTACCATTGGCATCGAATACCTTGATTTCACCTAGTTCTATTACTTCTACATTGGTGAACTCGGAACCCGGTACACCGTAGTCATCCGGATGAGCTGCAACTTCAAACGAAGTGATTTCCAAACGAAAGCCATCAAGGTTAAGGATCGCTTCACCGCGTACGTCATCAAGCATCTTTAAAGATACGATGCCGTATTCAGATTGAATGTTTTGAGCTGGAGCTGCTTGGCTAGTACCAAAGTCAGCACGCCAACCAAACGCTAATGCGCTTACAGTTAAGGCAGTAGCAACAAGAGTCACCTTGAAGCTATTGTGTGGAGTTAATTTTGCATTCATAATTTCTTTACTCACTGAGAGAGAGTGGGTCATGCTCCAGGTTGCTCGAACAACGCTGGAGTTTTTTAATATCTGTGAGATAAAATATACCTGCGAGGTAAAATAAAGTAAATACCTTGTAGGTAAAAATAGTAAAATTATTTTTACTCTTCAGGTGAAATAAGTTTTAATAGGCAAAAGAAAACCCACATAAGGTGGGTTGTTTGGAGTTTGTTATGGATAAGCTAAATTACTTGACAGTAGAAAGCCTGCAGCATGATCCGCGTGCTCATATGGTTAATCGTTTAATTTTTAATGGCGTTACAGACGCAGAGGTGCTGATTAGTGTTACTGATAAGCTCTTAAATTTTATCGGAGAAAGTGGATTGTTTGATAAAGCCACACAGGATGAGAGGGCTTTATCAAACTGGCGCAAGGATATGGTTGATCGCTTAATGCTTCAAGGTCTTACAGACGCTGAGGTTATAATAAATACCGTAAATAAACTTTATGTTTTTTTGGTTAAGCAATGAATTAAGTGTGATTGATATTTAACTTATTTAAGGTAGGTGAAAATAGTCGGATCTTTTTCAAAGTATAAGATGCTGTACTTGTTACCACGTGATTGTAAATAATTCTGAATATCTGCCAATAAATTAGAGGACTCACTTAAATTAAAAATAAATGAATTTAAGCTAATGCGCTCAAAACCAGAAATTTCTCTCCTGTTGAAACTTTTAATTTCCTCATCAGAGATATTGAGACCATTAATTATAAGCAAGGCTTTCATTCTTTTCTCCACCCGATCCAAGAGCCGCTCGGGTATGCGGCTTTTTATCAATCATTATTAATAGATTTAATTAAGATTTTATCTTGATACATTTTTCTATCAGCTTCTATGATGGCGGTGGATAATCCATATGTTGGATTTCGCATTGCAAGACCAATTGCCGCACTAACTTCAGCTTTCGCAAAAGCATTTTGAATTCTTGTTACAAGCTTCTCAGCATTCTGCAGATTAGTTTCGATACTGAGTACGGCAAATTCATCACCACCTAGGCGAGCAATAATATCATTGCTACGTACTATGCCTTTTAAAGCTACAGCCATTCTTTTGATCAGCTCATCACCAGCAGCATGTCCTAGATTGTCATTAGTGATTTTTAGATCATTTAGGTCAATCATAAGCACAGCAGTAGGGTGACCATATCGCTTACACCGTTCTTCTTCTAACTCAACTAATCGATCCCAAGCACGACGGTTATAAAGTCCAGTCATTGGATCAGACAATGCTTCCATTTCAAAGCGTTCAGCTTTACGTATGTGTTCGGTTGCTCTTAATTCAGCTTGAATCGTGTAACTAAGCACCTTTCCTATAAGATCAAACAATGGAGCATCCTCAACAAGGACTTTAGACTGAGGTTCGGGATCAATTGCACAAAGAGTGCCAAACAAGGAACCATCTTCTTTTAAAAGAGGTTGACCGATATAGGCTTTAATAGTGACAAGTTTATTTATTGGTGCATCTGTATAAACTTGAACATCGGGCGAGTAAGGGGCAATGCGGGGCGCATTATTTTGTACCATGTGTGAGCAGAACGAATCTGCCCATCGAAATACTTGTCCTGGCTTAACGTTATAGCCATTATCTTCACTTAGTAACACAATCCAGTCATCACCTTCAGTACGGGTAATCATCCATAACTTAAATCCAAATCGTTGAGATAAGAATTTTAAAATAGCTTGGCCAGCCTCTTCGAAATTCTTAAAGTTAATATTATTCATTAAGTTAGTCCGTATTTGTACTAAGAGAGATATGGAAAAACAATTTTTAGACTACAGCGTCATATATTATAATTTTAAACTGATTAGCTCACTAATTATTCAAAAACTTAATTCACTTTACTTAAAATTTCTAGAAATTCCATCGGTTAATAAATAGGAATATTACTTCATATAATAAAAAGACAACCCACCAATGGGGTGGGTTGTCCTAGAGCAATAATCTTATTTTTTGTATTCAGTAATACTGATAGGTTTGTCTTTCATAAACTCTACAATACCTTCACCAGCTTTGAAGTGAATTGAAACGCCGTCATCATTGGCCAAACGCATACCACTTCCTGAAATAGCTCGTTTAAGATGATAAACCTTGCCAGAATTATCTGTCATTTCTGCAGTTTCAAAATTATCTGAAGATTTCAATTCAACTGTAAGATCCATTGGACCAGTAAAGTTAATTACCTGAGTTTCAGCTGGAGTATTGCTCACAACTTTTTCTTGCACCACTTCGTTTTTTGGATTTGAAGTACAGCCAGTAATTGCTAATCCTAACAATGCTGCGCCTAACAGATATTTCATTGAGACTTACCTTTCTATTTATGAATCATAGGTATCTTTATACTAATTGTTATAATGTAGCGTTTAAAGACAAGGTTACACTTACCTTACATAAAGAAAAAACCACCGCTGGGGTGGGTTGTTTGGAGTTTGTTAGGGGGGTTTAAAAATCAAATTCTTCTTGCTTGGTGGTCTTGTGTTCAATAACCTCTACCACCTCAAACTCTGTCTTAAGCTTGGTGTGAGCTAGGAACTGAATAGTCTTTAACTTAACCTTAAGCAGATCACCCTTACCAAAACGAAGCAATCCAGAATCAATTTTTTGAAGAAACGCTTCATCAGAAATAGAAGCATTAATTGTTGACCCCCCATTATTGAATCGCCACTTATTTTTCTCTTTAAAAGATATTGATTCAATCTGTAAGAAAGTCTCTGTAATGCTTTCACTTAAATGATCATCAATGTCTTGAAATTTAAAATACTCAACTTCTTCTTTATCAATAAAAAGCTCAACATTTTCGTCAAGCATTTCCCTTACAACATAAAATGAATCAATCCCATCCTTGCTTAATGGCTCTAGCATTTTTTCAATATCAGATGCAATAACCTTGCTTCGATAGAGGCGCAATGCTCTTTTATCAACTTCCAAATATTCTGTTTCGGAATAAAAAACTTTTGCATTATCAGTCGTTTCTTCTATTCTAACAGGAGGCTTACCTTTGAGTTTTTTATAAATTTGGATTACACCAACAGTAGCTCCGCCAAAAAAACCCACTAAACCTAAGATCCCGCTTGCGTTCGCCAAGGCTGTTGCAGTAGGGCCAGCCAGCATATCCTTAATCTGATTCACCCAAGATAGGTGCTCAACAAATTCTATTCCGAAGCAACCTGTTTTAAAGTTTGCTTTGACATTTAGTTGAATTTCAAGCTTATCCCCATTGATCTCTTTGTTTGCATGAGTCAGGAGGTCGCTTATAGCCATCATGGCAGGCGCAAGATCACGAACATCCATAAGGTGCTCCTCTAGTGCCTTGCCATCATAAACTACATGGAATTTCTCGCTCATAGCATCATCATCAATCAAGTCTGCGTTGGTTATTGTCATAGTTTAACAGTCTGTATTTTTAGTTTCATTATGAGTTTGACGGCAGTTGTCGCGCTCTTTCACTTAATCTATTTAAAGCCCTGCGTCAGGTTCGCAATTAATACCCAAGCCGCATATAGCGGCTTTAAGTCACTGGTGACTTACTATTTTAAATTTCCGATACAGTCCCATAAATTTTAAAAGACTGCATCGGGTTCGCAGTTTTAATAACCCAAAACTACCGATATTATTGCTATTAGAGCAGGAACGGCTTGTATGAATATGATTTTTCGACTTGCTGTGATTGAACCGTACACACCAGCAACCAAAACACAGCCAAGAAAAAAATAGGCTAAACTCTGATGAAGTTCGGCCGGAGCAATAGCAGCCCACAATAGGCCAGCAGCTAAAAAACCATTATAGAGACCCATATTTTGTGCAAGTGGTTTAGTTATTTGAGCCTTTTCCGGCGTATTACCAAAGGCTTTCAATCCTTTGGGTGTCTGCCATAAAAACATTTCCAAAATCAAAATGTAAACATGTAGTAGTGCAATCAAAAGAATTAGTATTTTTGAAATCATTGCTTGTCATCCACTTTGTAATACTGCTTATATAAACAACTATGTTCAGGTTATTGCTACTTATCCAAGAAGCTGAATTCGTTTAAATTTCTTGTTCGTTTCAATATGGCTTTTATAAAATTTGTCTTTGTCTGCTGAATCAACAAAACCCCTGAAGGTACTTGCCTCCAAAAGCTTGTAAATAAACCGTTCACCAGTCCTAAGTACTACCGTTAATAAGAAGTGCTGATAAAACACATGGCTAATATTGCGGGAATTGACTTCAATTTTTTGCATGTCGCGCCTCACTCTTCGAAGGATCACAGCACATTAACTTTCAAATAACCCCAAGCCGCATATAGTGGCTTTTATTTCCACAAAGTCACCGGTGACTTACTTTCTTATTAATACTTAAAGTCTTTATGGTGCTGAACCACGACACCAATGATTGAAATTTCAATTTGAGACGAGTTGTAAGTAGGGAAGTCTGGGTTTAGTGGAACTAACTCAATAATATCAACTCCATGCTCATTGACCCCAACAACACGGTATTTTTTAAATGTAGTCATTGCTACACCATGCTGAATTTCCTGAGCAACGACTAATGAACCAGGCTTTGGATCTAAGGCTGCATCTACAACAATTTCATCACCTGGCATAAATTCAGGCGCCATACTCAAGCCATCAATCTCTAATGAGAAAACAGCATTAGGATCCTTTCCTTCGTAGGTTGTATAAGTCTCATCTTTCGGATGAACTCCATCGTATACAACCTCTCTCCACATGCCAGCTTGTACAAAATCTAACACCGGAATCTTCCTTAATTTCCTTCTTGATGGTCTTACATTAGAAACTGGCATCATCTCAGTCAGTTTTTCACTCTGACTAGCCTCATCTAAAGATATATTTACAGCACTTGCTTGATCCAAAAAGCCTTTTGGTTTGCCAAATGCTTCTTCTATTTTGAGTGCTGTTTCATCACCAATATTTTTAGTTGGATTCTTCCCAATGTATTGACTAAGTAGATTGTAAGAAAGGCCAACTTTTTCAGCAAAATCAGTACGACTCAAACCAGATTTTTTCATTAAATCTCGAGTGTTTTTAAGTCGTATTTCGTGAATCTGCATCAAGCTGGACATGCTAAACCCCATTATTAATTCCATTGTTAAATTTACCTATTAGGTAGAAAAAATAAATACCCTGATAGGTTGAATAAATTTTACCTAGAAGGTATATTTAATATTAATTTACCTATCAGGTGTATTTTCATGCGAAACCTATACGAATACTGGAAATCCTTAAGCGAGGATGAGAGACATATTTTTTGTTCTCGCGCAGGAGTGTCTTACGGCTACATGGAATCACATTTAATTCATGGTCGAAAAAAGCCCCGTATGGAAACCATCCAAGCAATTGTTGATGCCAGCAATAACAAACTATCCCACAAGAAATTGTTTGATTTTTTCTTAAAGAAAGCGCCTGACGCCGCCTAAACCAATTATCAATAATTTAACGTTTTTAATAAACGTGAACTTAATCAAGGTGTTCACATGGATATATCCAAGGAAAGTAAAACCGCACTACACAAGATGATTCACCAATCAAATGGGATTACACCCAAAGAGATTGCAGATGTTGTTGGTGTGTCTCACAACACGATTTTGAACTATGCCAATCCAAATATGGAAAACCATTTGCCGAGCCTAAAGGCATTTGAAGCAATGCTGACCTATACACAAAACCCAGCTTCTTTAAAAGTATGGGCGCATAAATTGGGTTTTGCATTAGTTCCAGTGGATCAAGCGGAAGGAAAGGATCATCAGCTAGGTGTTCTTGAATCATTGCTTGGTATGAATGTTGGGAATGGTGCAGCAAATAAGCAAGTTTTATCTGCTCTGGAAGATGGTGTGGTGACACCTACTGAAATGGATGAGACAGATCGCATCCTGGAAGAAATTGAACACAAAATTCAATCTTTGCGTAAAGCCATGAAAGGCGAGTGTGCAAAGTATTTGTCAGCACTACAAACAGAAAAAGCCTGACGTGGAAGGTCAGGCTCTTAGATTCATTAATTATCGGAACCAATGAATATGAAATCAAATTTAGCACATGAACCACCGCTACCTCAAGGGCAAGTAGTTCATTTTCCAAAAAATGAGCGCAAAGCTATGTCGCATAAAGAAGAGCGCTACACCAAGATGCCTAACACGTTAATTGATAGCCAGATTATGGCTCAACTGAACGATAAGGCATTTAAGTGTTTAATGTTTGTCATGCGTCAAACTATTGGATTTGACCGTGCATCCCATCCAATTGCTATCACTCAATTTCAAAAATATTGCGGTATCAAAAAACGCGATACAGTTATGGCATGTATTCGTGATCTGGAAGAGCTGGGTTTAATCAAAGTTGAGAGAACAACAGGTTGCCTAAACGAATATCAATTTACTCCTGACCAGTACCGCGAAAGGGGACTAGTACCGAATGATGGTAGTACCCTTAAAGGTGATGGGACTAGTACCACCAAACGGGACGGGACTAGTACCGCGAAAGGTGATGGGACCAGTACCGTTGAACGGGGCACTATTAAAGAAACACTTAAAGAAACATTTAAAGAAAACTTTAAAGAGAAAAACGCGCAAGAAAATTCAGTTGATCAGGTATTGAATCTCTGGACACCAGATTTACATTCTCTGAATTCCTGGTTACAACGATCAGGTGAAACTCCGATGACTCAAGAGCTGGTGAATCAGATTTTGCTTGAAGTGAATGCTCACTACGAACCACGTTTGAACGCAGGCTTGATTACAGACACCCAGATGTATTCAAACTTTGTGAAGTGGATCAAACGTAAATACACTCAAAAAACATATCAATCCTCTGAAAAACAAAATTCTAATCTGGATGTGAACACTGCCTGGAACAATCAACCGGTAAAGCAACATGCACCAGTGAATTCACCAGTACATATCCCGGAGGACTTCGTATGAACGCAATGTCGATGCTGAATCAGGGATTGAAACAAACACAAGAGATCTGCTCGAAACACAAAACCCCTATGGTACAAGCTGGGCCATTCCAGAAGTGCCCACAATGCGCCGTAGAGTTCCTGGAAGAACAAAAGCGAAATGCACAGGCCGAAATTGATCGTACCGTACGTGAAAAACACTTTGCTGGTGCAATGCTTCCAGAACGTCATGCTGAGTCAGGTTTTAAGAATTATATCGTTCAGCATGCTGGTCAACAGAATGCATTGAATCTGGTTGTTTCCTTTGCCAAAAACATGATCAGTGGCCACAAAAATAACTTTGTGATGGTAGGACCTACTGGTACAGGAAAAACTCATCTCAGCTGCGCAACAGCTCGGACATTGCTCAACAAGGGAAAATATGCACGTTACATCACCAGTGAGGACATGGCACAGAGAATCATGAATGCCTGGGAGCAGCCGGACGCTACAGAGAAGTCTGTGATTTATGACTTCACTCAGTATGACTTGTTAATCCTGGATGAATATGGGCTGCATGACCGTGATAAGCGTAGAGAGCTGGTGCACAAGGTTTTGTATGCACGCTATGACCGCATGAAGCCGACCATGCTGATTTCGAACCTGACATTGGCTGAGCTTCAAAAGGATTTAGGTGATCGTCTTTGGTCTCGATTTCAGCAAGGTGGTTTAACCGTAATGGAGTGCAATTGGGCGGATCAGCGTGTAGGAGGTGAGGTGTGAACATACCAAGCATCCAACGATTCGAAGAAATCAAGGACATCCTAGTGTATGTGGCCTTTTCTAAACATGAGGTCACATCAGCAGAGCTTGAAGAGCATGTATGTGACAAAACTAGATCTTCTTTAAATCAAAAATTGCGCGGTCTGGTTCAAGCGGGATACCTGGCTTTTAGATGTAATCACTGCACAAGGTTGTATGTGGCTACAGAAAAGACCAGACAGCTATTTGGAGTGCGTGCTGTGGGGGATACATGACCAGCTACTCAATCGCTGAATACAAAAAAATGGTGAAAGCTACTAAATCGAAAGGGCGCTCTAAGCGTCCTAAGGTGAAAGGCGAAAAAGTACCGAATGAGTTTGAAGCGAAGCTGGCTAGAGAATTAAAGGCATTAAAAATTAAGTTTGAGCAGGAGTTTTATTTTCATCCTGATCGCAAGTGGAGAGCAGATTTTCACTTAATAGATAAAAAGATTTTGGTAGAGGTTGAAGGCGGGATCTGGAGCGGAGGAAGGCACACAAGGGGTAAAGGCTACCTTGGGGATATGGAAAAGTATAACGCAGCAACAATGATGGGTTTTCAGGTAATACGGTTTAGTACAGATCAAGTGAAGTCAGGTCACGCGATCCAGCAGATAGAGAAGATGGTAGGGGAAATACGATGAATTCAGCAGTAACGATTATGCAGGCAATGGATTGGACTAAGTTTAGTGCTGAGGATTGGTTTCGTCAGTTTGGGGCTTGGATGAATGGGGATACTGAAACCATGGTGGTCATGGTGAAAACTATGCCTACTCGACGAATTACCCAGGAACAGCGTGAACGTCTTCTAGCAATGTACATGAGTGATAAAACGCTTAAGGATCGCTTATGCACTCAGCGCCGTGGCATTCGCTGTCAGATTGATGACAATGAAGCGCGTGCAATTCAGCGAGTAATTATTGAATTAAAAACTATTGAAGATGAAATTGTTCAGGAATGGGTATCAACATTATGGTCTCATTATGTAATGGGTAATTCATTGCGTGATATCGCTGAAAGCAACGATACCTCTGTACTCCAGATCCGCCAAGACCTGAAGTGTGGACTGGCATTTGTGAAGTGTCGCTATCCTCACTTAACTTTTGATATGTTTAAAAAAACCGTTTGACTGTGCGCACGGGGTATGCGATATTCGTGTTATAGTGATCGAAGTGTACGTTAAAGCACTAGATTGATTTAAAAGCTCGCCAAATGGTGGGCTTTTTTGCATTATGGCGGTTCCTATTAATTTCTAGTGGTTTTTAAATTAATGCCGCCACCCAGATTTACATACATCAAAGCTCGCCAAATGGTGGGCTTTTTAAGAATTCAAAGTTCATATACCCGCATTCCATGACTTGCGGGTATTTTTTTGTTTTGTGTAATGTGGATCAAGGACTTTGAGTGTTGAATGTTGAGATTTGGTATTGTATATTTTACCAAATGTTTAAAATTGGTATATCAGTATGTGGAATTTTGTAAAAAGTTTTAATAATTCTAATACTTATTTAATAATTTCCTTTGTTTTGTTGTTAGTGCTTTCTATGTATTTTTACGTGATAGATCCTATGTAAGAAAATTAAGTTTAAAAAGCTCGCCAAATGGTGGGCTTTTTTATTGCCCTGAGAAATATTAGTGTAATCATACCAAATTAGAATGCTTAATTAACCAGGAAGGAATCTTGCTTAGTTCGACAAAGTTAATGACATTATTTCAGCAATGAATATTATAAATTTATGTTTTATAAGTGAAAATAACTGACATTTCTTGCGACATGATTGCTTGATTGTCCAGGAGTAAAATTATGCTTAGATTACTGATGTGTTTATTCGGCTTCCACGGTGCGACTAAGATTGACTACACAATTGATGATGAAGAAATCAAGGTGTGCCGGGATTGTTTGAAAGAAGTTAAATAACAATCACTCAAGAAAAGAGCTGTTTCATAAAGCTGTAATACTTAAGCAATATAGTTGCTCTGCAAAAGAAGAAAGACGTTGTAACGCAAGTCAAGTCCGTTTAATTGGAGAGAGTTAAGCGGGCTTTTTTATTTCAAAATCGCCGAACGTATTACGGCAAACAAAGCCCCTCGCATTCTAGATGTTGAGGGGTTTTTATTTTTTAGAAATATAATAAATAGAATCCCGTATATCTTCCCCAAAAGACATACGGGATTGAAAAAAAACCTATGAAACCACCAAGTAGAGTCATAGGCTTGCTGTAAAATTTTTTATCAAGAGTTTTTTGTTGTGAAACAATCATAACTGTTAATAAAAACTAGTCAAATAAACTATTGTTTATTAAAAATAAATCATACCTTTTTAGTGCGAATTTAAGTTGCTAAAATGTAAAAGAATATTAAAAATATATCAATTAAGCTTATTCATTAGTTTGTCTAGTATTAGATAATCCCATAATAAAAGTAGGGAATTATGGAAATTAATACATATAAAGCTCTTGTCTGTAAAAAGCCGATTAAAACAAAACCTCGTAACAGACCATTACCTAAGCCTAGTGAGAAATACTTAGAAGCATTCGATCGACTGAAAGAGATTCTTGATCGGGTGGAAATCAAATATGAAGAATATTTTCATTTTAAAACCACTAAGCACTGGCGTTTCGATTTGCACCTGGTTGGCTATCTCACATTGATTGAAATAGCGGGTGGTCCGTGGTCTGGTGGCCGTAAGGGTAAGCTGGCTACTAAAGCATGGAGCATTGATCGTTATGACCATGCTGAAGAAATGGGATATCGGTATATACGCTTTGAAGTATCTGATATCTCATCATCCAACAGGGCTATACAGTGGCTTAGAAATTTAAAGGCATCTTATGGAACAGTTCAGACCATTCCCACCGACAGATCTGATTGATCAGGCCGAAGAAGAGGAAGCTATTCGCTTGGCACCTGCACCAGAGCTTAAAGAATGGGTCGTAAAGAATTGGCTTACTTTAGGTGGTGAATTGCACAACCCAGATCATGATCATATTGCTGAACTACTTCACGACAATGATGAGTTCCTTGCATTCGCCTGGGCTTCATCTGCCGCTCTAGCGAAAAAACGTATGGTATTAGGCCAGTGTGAAAAGGTTATGTTTAACGTGGGTGGCTGGAAGAAAGCACGCCAAGAACAACAGATGCGAGACTGGTTTAGTTTCGTACCTCAATATCTGATTACCGTTGACGCTACTTATTGTGAACAAGCTACAGATCGAGACTTCTGCCGGTTGATTGAGCATGAGCTTTATCACATCGGTGTAGAGCGTGATGAAGATGGCGAAATCATTTATAGCGATATGACTGGGCTGCCTAAGCATTACTTGGCTGGCCACGATGTCGAAGTGTTCTTTGGTGAGACTAAACGGTGGGGAGCTGATGACTCAGTGAAACGTCTCGTTGAAATTGCCAAAAATGCGCCGTTTGTATCTGAAACAAGTATTGCTGCGTGTTGTGGGAACTGTGTCATCGGTTAAATTTTTTTGCCTACTTTGCATGACGTAGCATGACAAAAGGGGGATTTATGGCAGCACTTAAAGAGCCTGTAAAAATATTTATTGTTCAAGCTCTTGCATGCCGTGATACCCCTCAAGAAGTTGCGGAGTTGGTCAAGCAAGAGTTCAACATCGAAATCGATCGTCGTCAGTGTGAAAACTATGACCCGACTAAATATGCAGGTCGCAATCTCGGGAAAAAGCTTGCAGATCTATTCAATCAGACTCGTAAGAAATTTGATGAAGGTTTAATAGATATTCCAATTGCCAGTAAGTATTACCGGCTTAAGCAATATCAGAAGCAACTTGAAAAAACCAAGAATGCAAAATTAGCACTCAAGATTCTTGAACAGGCTGCTAAAGATGTAGGTGGTCAATTCACTAACAGACAAGAAATTACGGGTAAGGACGGTGAAGCATTACAGACTACAGTTGTCCATGCTACTCAAGAACAGGTTGAAGCTGCGGTGAAGAAGGCCCAAGAGGAATATTAAATGGATCTGCAAACACAGGTTGAAAAGAAGCTGTGTGAGGATGAGCATTTATATTTCACTCGGCGATTCTTTAAGCCCCGCATGGGCTTTAAATTTACGGTGAATTGGCACCATGTTTATATCTCTTGGATTATTGATCAGGTCATTGCAGGTGAGATTGCAAATGTCGTCATCAATGTTCCACCAGGCGCGGGTAAAACTGAACTGACAACTAATTTAATCCCGCGAGGCTTGGCTCTAAATGCACGTTCTCGATTTCTGTATTTATCTTTTTCTCAATCACTGGTTGAGGGCGTATCAGACACGGCACGTGACATTGTGAAGTCGAAAGACTATCGATTGATGTGGGATTTAACGGTCTCCAATAGTACTGACTCCAAGAAAGAATGGAAGATTACGGTTGAGGACTATGATGTTGGCCATGTGTATGTTGCCTCCATGGGTGGACAGGTAACAGGACGGCGCGCAGGAACACTGGCTGATGATGGCTTTACAGGTTGTATCATCATCGATGACCCGTTAAAGCCTGAAGATGCTTTCAGTAAGATCAAACGAGATGCTGCCAATCGTAAGTTACTTAATACGGTGAACTCACGTAAAGCCAAGTCTGATACACCCATCATCATGATCATGCAGCGCCTGCATACTGAGGATCCAACCAACTTTGTCATGACAGGTAATTTACCTGGTGAATGGACTCAAATATCTATTCCGGCATTAATTGATGATAAGTACATTGCAACCTTGCCAAAGCATATTCAAAAGCTGGTACCGCGAGATGCTGAGCGTGATGAGCAAGGCCGCCAAAGTTACTGGCCAAAGAAAGAATCGCTTCAATCCTTATTACAACTTGAAAAGGGTGGCAAGGATAAAGAAGGTGCCACGGTATCCCGTTATACATTCTCTAGTCAGTACATGCAGCAGCCTAAGAAATTAGGCGGTGACCTGATTAAATCTGAATGGTTCGGATTCTATAAAGATATTCCAGAGCTTCAGTGGCGCGCCGTCCTTGTTGATACCGCTCAAAAGACTAAAGAGCACAATGACTATTCCGTATTCCTGCTGGTAGGCATGGGCATAGATGGAAAGTTGTACTTGCTAGATCTCTTGCGCGGTAAATGGGAAGCACCAGAACTGAATCGTCAGGCTAAAGCCTTTCTGGATAAGCACAAGGAATACACCTGGCATACCAAACCAATCCGCTACATGAAAGTAGAAGATAAGGCATCTGGTACCCAATTGATCCAAACACTCGGTACTTACTCGGGCGTTGCTGTAATTCCAGTCCAGCGCAATACAGACAAGCTATCCCGTTTCATGGATGTGCAAGTCCATCTTGAAGCGAACTATAAGGATAAACCGGAAGATCGTTTTGTGATGGTTCCTAAAGATGCACATTGGGTTGGCGAATTCTTTGAAGAATGTGAAGCATTCAATGCGGCATTTACTCATGATCATGATGATCAGGTAGATACGCTGATTGATGCAATTGAAGATGCAGTAATTGCGATTAATTACAGCCCTCCGGCTGCATAAGGTTGAGTTATGTCTAAGAAAAGGAAAAAGCCTGAGAATGCAAAACCTGAAGCTGGTGCACTGTATTCTCATGAGGCTGAACAGGCTTTAATCAGTTATCTGACCAAAATGCCAGACGGCGATGAAGTACTTCGAAAGGCTGGGGTCACACGTCCACGATTGAAAGTCATGATGTATGACGATGAGATTTATCAGGCCATTGAAAAGCGCCAAGATAAACTTGAAAGTGCATCATGGCGTGTAGAACCGATGGACCGACCGGAATCAAAAATCATCATGGAGCATTTACGTGAGTGGTGGTCTGAGATTCTTCTGGGTGCGCAGAATGCTCGCTGGTACGGATATTCTGTATTAGAGGCAATCTATACCAAGCCTGAGGAACCGAGCCTACATATTGACGGCGATACTATTACGCCGTTTATTGGTTTTAAGTGGATTGGTGAAAAGCCAATGCAATGGTATGAGCCTAAGAATGATGGTCGTCTGATGCTGCTGGCTAACTACAACACGACTCGACAGGATCAGGAAGTAGACCAGCGCTTCAAACACTTTTTGACACGTTGCAAATCTACTTATGAGAATCCATTAGGTGAGGCTCTTTTAAGTCGACTGTACTGGGTCTGGTTCTTCAAAACGTCTGGCTTTAAGTTCTGGGCCAAGTTCGTTGAAAAGTTTGGCTTACCAATGCTGGTTGGTAAAACTGCCGGCAAGACGACAGATATGCGTGATGCACTACTTAGAGCGCATGCCAGTTCGGTAATTGCTTTAAGCGGTACAGATTCGGTAGAGATCCAGACAGCCAATACCAATGGCAACGCATCACAGACATTCGAAACTTTTGACAAGAACCTTGAGCGCCGTATTCAAAAGGTGATTCTGGGTCAGACTTTAACCAGTGGTACAGATGGTGCGGGCTCTCGTGCTTTGGGTGATGTGCATCTTGAAGTGCAAAACTCAAAGTATAAAGCCGATGTCCGGATGATCATGCCAACGATACAAGCCATTATTAACGCGCTATGTGATATCAATGGCTGGGAACGCCACCGGGTCATCATTGGTGAAGAGAAATCACTGGAAGAGCCTAAAGCGGATCGTGATGTGAAGTTAAAGAATGCCGGTGCAGTCTTAACGCCACAATACTTTAAGCGTGAATATGGTTTGGAAGATGGTGATGTGATTGAGCAGCCTCAAACTGCCTTCAATCAATTCACCGCTTTACCGCGTCAGGCATTCAACTTTAAGGCAACAGCAAACAAGCTCTCACCAGAACAGCAGGAAGTTGAAGAACTGACTGATGGTCAGGATGAATTGCAGCTACTGAAACCAGATCAGGTCAAGGAATTGGTATTCAAGTCTGATAGCCCTGAAAGTCTGGCTTATAACCTGATGCAATTAATACCTGGCGCAACTCAGACACAGTTCACAGCTAATTTAGATCAGGCTTTGTATGCTGCAGATGTATTGGGGTATGTGACGGCTCAAAACGGGAAGTAAGCTATGCAACCAGTCACGTTTCTTGAGGCGCTTCAGTACGCTCACAGTAAAAAGATCGTGCTACCTGATGAGTTTTATTCAATGGATCTAAAGACCCGGCAGATGGCAACCACGGTAAGCTTTCTGTCTAGTCTTGAGCAGATTGAAACTATCATTAAAGCGGTGAATAAATCGATTGCCGACGGCGGTACCTTTAAGGATTTTCAGAAGCTAATTGAAGAATCTGAAATCATTCTGCCAAAGCACTACCTGGACAATGTGTTCCGTACCAATATCCAAAGTGCTTATGGACATGGACGATGGCAACAGCAGCAACGAAATAAGGCTAAACGACAATACCTGATGTACTCAGCTATCGATGATAGTCGGGTGCGTCCTAGTCATTTAGCTTTGAATCGTATCGTACTGCCGATTGATCATCCATTCTGGCTAACACATTATCCTCCCACAGGTTTCCGCTGTAGATGCACGTGCGTAGCTTTAACAGAGAAGCAGGCATTGAAATACGGCATTACACCTGATGATCAGTTGCCTGAAATTGCCGAGGCTTTGGATTGGAGTTCTCACCCATTGCAGTTTGGTGAACTTGAATCACTGGTGGATAAGAAAATCAGTGCTTCAAATCTGGATAAGGAGTATCTCCTCGAGCAGAAGGAAGTCATCAGGGCAGAATGGACGGCGAGTAAAAAGCTCACCAGTCTGTTTGCTCCGATGAATGATAAGACTCGGGACTTATTCGATACGGTGGCCAATACGGTTATTCCACTTGATCCAAACATTCGTCCAAGTGCGATTCGTACTTTCTTGGATTATGTGCAGGGCAATGATGCCGCACTGACTGGCTATTTAAACTCTGCTACAGGCTCACTAGCTGATGATGTACTTAAGCGCTGGCTGAGTGCAGACATGGCAGCGATTCAAACTGTGGCAAGCAATACGGCTTCTACCGTAGTAGGTGCTGCAACTCTTAATCAAGTAGCGGCTTATCAAGTCGGGCAAACAGTTCAATTTAATGCGCCGTTACTGATGGCTGACACAGCTTCAGATATCGTGATTAAGATCGAGAATGCTAAAGGCTTGGGTATTGATCTGGATATGCTGAATGCTGGTAACGGTGTTCTCATGCCGATAGGGTTATCTTTTGAGGTTGTTTCGATTGAGACGGTTGAAGGGCAAATGGTTTATACTTTGAAACTATTATAATTGATAAAATTAAACAGATTCTAAGTATGGTTAATATGAATAAAACTGAGGCTTTCAAGAAGTTAGGTGCTACCCAGAAGAATACAGTTTGGTCTGTTTCTGCTTTTAATGAAGACAAACAACTAGTTTTGAGTTTGTGGCAAGACTTCTTTAGAACAGAAAATAGAAAAGCAATTTATAGTGATTCAATTTCTAGATGGCATGGGCATGGAAATAAAGAATTTAGAGAAAATCTCTTGATTGCACATGAACAGAAAATGCCTATTAGAGCCGTGATAGCACGTACAAATAATATTGAAGGTGTTAAACGTGGCGAAGATGCGAGTAAATTCCAAAATACATTTTCACCAAAACTAGATTGGATTGGAGAAATTACTTTCTGGGATGGGGATAATTTTGAAATCACATTCTTACAAATCGCTAAGTAATTAATTCTTAGAAAACAAAACCGCCTTAATTGGCGGTTTTTTTATGGAGCATGAAAAATGCCAGATCCAAATGAAGAACGGCTGAAGTATTTATTTAATGCCTCTGCGATTGAGGTACCCAAAGCCCAGGAAGGGCAGAAACGGAAATTTAAAGGCACTGCTTATGCCGGTGGGCGTGTAGATGGTCACTGGTATTGGGGACGCTCTGGCGTGGTCTTTGATCTTGATGGTATCGAGATTGATAAGCCGACAGCCTTATTAGAAGAACACTTTGGCTCAAGTCGAATCGGTGTTGTTCAAACGGTAGATACCAACGGAAAGATTGATGTATCTGGTGATTTCCTCACTAATGCCAAAGCACAGGAAATTGTCCAGGACTCTGATGATGGTTTCCCGTTCCAGATGTCGATGATGATTGATCCGGGATCGATTGAAGAAGTGTCTCAAGGCAAAACGGTCACTGTAAATGGTCAGTCATTTGAAGGCCCAATCACCATCTTCCGTCAAAACCGTATTCGTGAATTTACGATCTGCTCGACTGGTGCTGATCGCAACACATCAATTAAAGCCTTCTCGGGCAAAGCCAATCCAAACCCAACCAAAGAGGACACCAACGTGACCGAATTAGAAAAAGCACAACAGGCCAAAGAGCAGGCAGAGCGTGAGCGTGATGATGCCCTAGCTGAACTTAAACAGTTCAAAGCACAGAAACGTGCTGATGAAATTACAGCTTTAGAAACTGAACTTAAAACGCAATTCAGTGCAGAGGATAAAACCGCTTATACCAATATGGATGATTCGGTTTTTACCTTCGCGGCTAAGCAACTTCGCCAATTCTCGGCAGGTAATCAGCAACCACCAGCTGGACAACAGCAACAACCTGCACCAAATGTAAATCCGGCATTTGCTCACCTGTTTAGCCATCAAGCTAATCCGGGGCAAGGTGGCCAGTCGAATAATACCGACACTCACAAATTCACTTCTGGTGCACAAGCATTCGCAGAACAAAACAAGGGGAAATAATTCATGAGCCAGGTTATTCCAAAAATTACGGTCCAGTCTAAAAAGCTGGTCCTAGACAATGAAAAGTTACGACGTGCCAATGCCAAAGTAACTACCGCTACAGCCTATAAAAAAGGTGACTTACTTACACTTTCAGATGCGAATGTACTCACACACGCTACTGATGAAAAAACATGGGATGTGATTTGTGGCCAAGACGTTACGGCTGCAGAAGCCACAATCAAGGCCGCTGATGGAATCGAAATTCCGGTCTACTACGGCGGGGTTTTCAGTATTGAAGCTGTATCGCTTAATGGGACTTTGCTTGCTGCTGAAGAATATGATGCAGCGCGTGCACAGGCAACTAAAAACAAAATCGAACTTTCTAAGGTGTAAACAACATGCCACAGTCTTTTAATATTGAAGGTGCTCCACTTGAACTTCTTGATGTGGGTGAGCTGGCACTGATCCACTCGAATTACCGTCCAATGGACACATGGCTTTTAGATAAGCTTTTCCCTAATCGCCCGTTATTCACGCGTGATGATGTGCCACTGGCTGAATTATCAGCTGAACATGATCTGGCACCACTGGTATCACCGCAACAGCCTGGTAAGCCATTTGATACTACTCAATCTGGTGAAGTACGCCACGTTAAACCGGCTTACTACAAGCCAAAGAATCAGGTCACTCCAGCAGAAACTTTTGAAATTGCCTTGCTTGAGCGTTTACGTACTGCAGGTATCATCTCAACTGGTAACCAGCGACTATCTGAGCAAGAGCAAATGATCATTGCTCAAATCTCAGTGATGAAGCGCAACCATGATGCGATTGATAACTCAGTCATGATGATGGCTATCGATTTACTGAAAAATGGTAAATACACGCTTCACTCAGATGATTATGAGCTCAACCTGGTGGATTACCGTCGTGATGCGTCTTTGACATATACGCCGTTGGTCAAATGGAATGAAGCGGGTGCCAAGCCAGTAACGGATATTCGCACCATGCTTGAACGTCAATTGGCTGCTGATGGTGGTGAAGCTAAGCTGTCTGTTATGTCTGGCTTGGTTTGGGCGGCTCTCTGGAACAATGAAGAATTCAAAAAAGAATTCATCACGCCATATGCGGGTATTTCTGTTCCAGTGAATCCAAGCTTTGGTGTAAAAGAATCAGCAACCTTCAAAGGAACCTTTGATGGAATCGAATTCTGGGTATATGACGCAACTTACCGTAACAAAGGTCAAGTGAAGCGCTTTATTCCTAAAGATTACTTCTCACTAATCTCTGATACCAATGGTTCGGTAGCTCACTGTAAGATCAAGAACATGCTGGCCAACGGCGTTGCTCAGCAGTACTTTAACCGTCAATGGTACTGTGAAGATCCAAGCGGCATCATGCTGATGACCGAATCTGCTCCACTGGTTGTGCCGTCTAATAAGAACGGTGTCGTTGGTGGTACTGGCTTTATCACTCTATAAGGAGCAAGACATGCCGAAGTACACAGCAAAACAATCCATCGGGCATTTTATGCCAGGTGATGAAATCAAAGGGCTTGAAGCTAAACAACTTCAGGCCCTTTTAGCATCTGGGGCTATTGAAGAATATCAAGAGCCGGAAGAGCCAAAAGCAGACAATACCGCTGCTCGTCTGGCTGAACTGGAAAAGGCCAATGCTGAGCTAACAGCAGCCAATGAAGCCTTAACCAAAGCCAATCAGACGGCAACTGCCGACAAGACTAAAGCCGAGCAAGAAATTGCTGAGCTTAAAGCCAAGGTGGCTGAACTTGAAAAGGCGAAGCCTGCTGCAAAACCTAAAGCAGACTCAAAACCTGCCGACGAAAACAAGTAGGTGATCTATGTATGCGACTGAAGCAGATTTGGTCGCACGATTTGGTGATGAGATTGAAAATCTGAAAGCGATGCTTCCTTCTCAGTCTTCAATAACTGATGCAATTCAGGATGCAACAGAGGAGATTAACGGTCATATCGGTGGTCGTTATCCTTTGCCACTTCCCAATGTGCCTAGTAACTTAAAGCGTATGGCGTGTGATATTGCACGCTATCGTCTTTACTTCCAGCAGCCCATCGAGGAGGCTCGGAAGCGTTATGAGGATGCAATCGCATTCTTAAAACGCGTTGCTGACAACAAGGCCCATTTGCAGATTCAGCTGCCTGAAACAAACCAGATCGTGGATGACCAACCTAAAGGACGACCTTCAACAGCACCCATCGGCACAAGTTACACCGGTGGTGTATTTGGTGATGCCATTTTAGACATGATGCCCAGCATGAAGTGAGGTGTTTATGGCTTTCGCAATAACCATTCAGGCAGATAGTTCACCGATTGAAGCAGTACTTAAGCAATTAGGTAACTTTGATTCATTAAAAGACCAGCTGTTTGATGAGATTGGTGCTGGACTTGTGGATAGTGTGCAGCATCGATTCTTAACGGGTACTGATGTAGATGGGAACCCATGGAAGATTTCATGGCGTGCACGTATGCAAGGTGGTGAAACGCTACGTGATACGAACCGCTTAATGAATTCCTACACACACAATGTTCTCTTAAATGGTGTTGAAGTGGGTACAGATGTTGCGTATGCACCCTATCTGCATTACGGCGCAACAATCCTACCCAAGAATGGTCAATACATTACATTCGCAGTGGGTGGCCAGTATCGAAAGGTTAAGCAATCCATTATTCCACCTCGGACTCAGCTTGGTATTGATGCTGAAGATGAAGTCATGGTTTTAGACATTGTCGGGAGTTTTATAGATGAGCACCTTCTTCGCGGTACGTGATGAGATTGCAGAAAAGCTGAAAGAAATTCCAGAACTTCTAAAGATCTATACGCCGTTGAATTCAGTCAGTGTGACAGAGATGTCGCAGGTCACGCCGTCAGCACACGTCAATTTTGTCCGTATCGACAAGAAAGCCAGTGCAGGTCGTGGAATTATTAATCAGATCGGTCAGCAATGGGCAGTTACGGTTGCATGTCGTAATGCTCAATCTCAGATGACTGATGGCCGAGCGGTGAGTGATGAAGCTGGGTTGTTAACCGAGAAGGTCATTCAATTACTTTCCGGCTGGCAGCCTCAGGCATCACGAACGTCACTAGAAATGATCTCGGTTCGAGATGGCTACAGTCCAGGCTTTGCATACATCACGATTATTTTTGAATCACAAAAATTCATTTAGGAGCCAGTCATGGCAAAACAATACAAAGCATTGCAGCCTGTAGGTCGTTTTAATAAAGACGACATTGTTGGTGGGCTGAGTGATGCACAAATCAAAAAGTTACTGGCAGATGGTGTCATTCAGGAATTGCCTGAACCTAAAGCTGCTCCAGCCAAAAAAACTACAGGGGATGAAAAGTAATGGCTAAAGAATATATCTCGTTGCAGGGTAAATTCTATTTATCCAAGCTTACCAACGGTATTGCTGGCGCTATGCGTCATCTGGGCAACGTGCCCGATTTTGAGCTTGAGATTGGTGCAGATGTTATTGAGCACCAGGAATCAACATCGGGCAATCGCACAACCGACTTCACGATGGTAAATACAACTTCTGTGAATTTCTCTGGAACACTTGAAGAAGTAGACAAAGACAATCTGGAGTACATCGTATCTGGTACCAACTCTGAAGTTGTAAGCAAAGCGATTGCTGATGAATCATTAGGTACTGTGGTTGCTGGTCAGGAAATTCAATTAAAGGGTTATAACCTGTCAGAAGTGACATTTAAGGACTCAACCAGCGGCACACCAAAAACACTTACTGATGATCAGTACACCGTGGATGCTAAGTTTGGCACTGTGATTTTCCATGATGTAGCAGACCTCACGATGCCGATCCTAGCCACCTATACAACAGGCGCCGTAACACATACCACTTTGGCAAATAACTTTAATGAAGAATATGAGTTGTTCTTTAAAGGGGTGAACACGGCAAATGGTAAGCACATGGCTGTGCGCTTATGGCGAACTAAAAAGTCACCAGAAACCACGTTCCCATTGATTCATGAGGAACTGGGTCAGTATGAAATCTCTGGTCAGGCTTTATCGGATGTAGGCAAAGAAACAGACCCAACACTTGGCTTGTATGGTCATATCGTAACGATTCCGGCAACAAGCTAAACCTATACGGGCACAAAGAACTCCACGGCGCATTAGCGTATTTTTTGTGCCTGTTTTTAAAGCTTTTGTCTTTGACCTGGATAACCGGTTTATTGATGAGGCGTATAAGAAGGTGAGTAAGAAATCAGCGTGAGTTGGTTTCTTTCGCTTAACCATATACCACAAATTTATAGTATAAAAGATCATCTTGTTGATATAATAAATTTACTTATGCCAAGTTTTGGCATTAGACATTTATAAGGTATGTATGAGTACATTGAATTTTAGTATCAACATGTTGGAATGGGCTGCAAACAATATTGGATTGCGCTTAGACCAAGTTGTTTCTAAAATTTCCGAAGCAGAACGTACGCAAAAAAAATTGCTTGCTGGGGAGTTCTCTGTAAATCAGGCCGAAAGTTTTGCTGATATAACAAAAGTTCCTTTTGGTGCTTTATTTTTAGATGTACCTCCAGATACTCTTTATAAGCCCTCTATTCCTGATTTGCGTCAAAGTCCAAATGCTCAGCCACTTAGTGAAAGTTTTTATGAAGTTTTAGAGGATATACAGGAAAAGCAAGAGTGGTATATTGAATTTCTGAAAGAAAATCAAGTTGAACAATTAGAGTTTGTAGGGAAATATGATCGTGATACAGATGTAAGTATTATTGCTGCTGATATAAGAAAGACCATTGGATTGCCTTATGACTTATACAGTAAAAAAAGTAGAGACGAATACTTAAGAACTTTAATTTCTAAATGCGAGGAAGCGGGAATTTTAGTTTTTAAAAATAGCATGGTAAAGAATTCAACTAAAAAACTTCTTAATACTGAAGAGTTTAGAGGATTTGTCTTAATCAATAACTATGCGCCAGCTGTTTTTTTGAATGGTCAAGATATGCCGTCTGCATTAATTTTTACTTTGGCTCACGAATTGGCACATATCTGGTTAGGTGAGTCTGGGGTAGATGATTTGGATTTTTATGGCAACGATCCAAATGAAGTTTTTTGCAATAAGATTGCTGCTGAAGTATTAATAACCAAAGAAGAGTTTTATGAGTCTTGGCATTCAACTAAGGGTGATTTAGTGGTTATTGCTAATAGTTTCTGTGTTAGTAAATTAATGGTCGCGAGGTTAGCCTTGACTCATGGTTTTATTGGTACATCTGATTATCAATTAATTCAAAGAAATGAATATGAGGCATATAAAAATATACCTAAAAAAGATGGAAGTCCTAGCTTTGTAAATTTGGTTCCAGGAAGGAATAGCTATTTATTAACTAGAACGATTGTAAACCAGGCTTTATCTGGGAAAATGCTGTTAAGGGATGCTGGGAAATTATTAAATGCAAGCCCACAAAATATTATGAAAATTGGTGGTGTTATTTAATGCATATAAAGTACCTGCTAGATACCAATATATTTATTCAATCTCACAATCTTTCCTATCACCCATCTTTTTGTAGTGGGTTTTGGGATTGGTTGGTCGAGGGGCATCATGCAGATATGTTTTATAGCATTGATAAAGTATTTGATGAAATAATTAAACCACCAACATCTTTAGATGAGTTGTCGCAACTTTTAAGAAGCCAATCACTCCCTCAGAACATGTTTGTTAAAAGCTTAACAGACCAAAAGGTTGCTGTAGAATATAAAAAATTAATGAATTGGGCTTTTTCAAATACTCATTTTTTACCTAAGGCAAAAAATGAATTTGCAAAACCCGATAGCGCTGATGCTCACCTAATTGCAACAGCAATGGCTTATGATTATGTAATAGTAACGGAGGAACTCTCTAATCCGGCTGCTAAAGCAAGAATTCTTATTCCTGATGCTGCTGCTCATTTTGGGGTGACTTGTATAACTATGCCTTCATTGCTTAGAAAGCACGCACATAACAACTTTACTTTAAAATAATAAAACTCCGCCCAGATACAAATAAAATAACCACTCCTCAGAGTGGTTTTTTAATACTTCATCATTTTGTAATATTTTGTTAGTTTAATTAGCGCTCAATAGGGCTATAAAAGATATTCAGTTCATGTTAGGAATAAAACTGCTATGACTAAAATAGAAATATTTGTCTCCATCCTAGCTGTAATAATTATTTCTACTTTTATTTATCTTGTATGTCAGTAAGTTAGTAAGCTAAGAACCGCCTTTAGGGCGGTTTTTTGATAAGTGGAAGTTTCACCTGGCTAGATAGGGTCAATTTTAAAAAGACTTAAAATAGTAAAACATAACTTTACAAATCCACTCTCCCTAGGCTTTAGATAAGATTGAAAATTAATGTAAAGTGCTGCCCTTAATACATAGGGGATATTATGAAAAATTTAAGCTTATTCTTTTTTATTGTGATTTTAGCTGGGTGTGGACACAAGGAATCTAATGGTCAGCAGCTTGATCTAGAAACAATCAAAAAGGAACAGCTTGAATTTGCAAAAGAAGCTACAAAAGAATTCATTCCCAATCCTGATTCAGCTAAGTTCCGCAATCAAATAGGAGAGTGTGGAGAGGTAAGCTATAAAGAAGCAGACGGTAAAGATATTGGTTTCCAACGTTTCATTGTGCTTCAGAAAAATATAGTGCTTGTAGAAAATCAGACAGGTCAAAAGCAATTTGAGTTGTCATGGAAGAATGCTTGTACACCAAGCTGGAAGTAATTAAAAAGCCCTTTAATTAAGGGCTTTCTTTTATTCACCAGATGATTCAGATTTTTGATCTTTTTCATTTCCATACTCTAAAGCAACCTGTTGCGCTTCAGCTGCAGCAGTGGCTTCTATCGGAATCGAGTCAGCTGCGATAGCTACGGTACCAGTAAATCCCATTAAAGCTAAGATTAGAATTTTCGAATACTTTTTCATTTGAATTTCCTCTACGTTTCTAAGACTTAATTTCAGTGTAGAGAATGATTTAAATCGTGGATGTAGCAGCTATGTCGGGATATGTAAGATATTCAAGGCTGGAGTTAGAAGGATCTAGTTTTGCGTAAGAATGCTTTTCGGTTGAAACTTTTTGTTGAGTTGCTTAACGAAATGTTTGAATGCTTCAGTAGGTAGTTACACTCTAAAGAAACTTCCCTAACTTCTAAATCTTTGTAACATCCAATAATTTTTTTGTAATCTTTATGTTATTAATTGTATGCTTTGCTTATCATATGAATGATGAAAAGTGGAGCTCCGAAAATGCTGACCAAAGCCGAAATCGTTGTTGTCGTTCTAATGATAGTAGCCTTAATTCTCATCGTTTATGAGATGGGGCAAGGTCGTAATTGGGCTTTATAGAATTCAGCCTTTATTAAAGTTAAAAGAAAAGCACCTTCGGGTGCTTTTTTAGTGCCTAAAATTATCTCGAGACCCCATCATGAATGATTTTTTCTTAGCAACAAATCGCAGCATCCGGATTAATGATATCGAAGTCCGCCAGATCCAGATAAAAGACTTTGACACCTGGGCAATGCATGCTGAGCCGTTAAAGAACTTCATAAAAGACCAAAATCATTCAGATGAGATTTTGACAGGGCTATTCAAGGCTCACGGTGTACAGGTCATTTCGACTATTGCCTGTGTTACTGATCTGGACAATGAATCACTGGTAGAACTGGCTGCTGATGAGAAGAGTTTTAAGGAGTTGCTAAAAGCGGTACTTCTGATCAACCAGGCTTACTTCAAATACGAAAAACCAAAACGCGGCATTAAAAAGAAAGATGACTCTACCTGGTTTGATTCATTCCAGTTTCTGGTATCAATGGGCCATCAGCATAGTGAAATCATGGAAATGACCTACGGCGCATTCCAGAACTATGTTAAGGCAGCAAATAAGCTGTATAAGCAGGGAGTCTTCAATAACGCTGTTGCAGCACGTGTAGCTCAATCCGACAAAAAAGGCTTTGAATCATTCAAGAAAGAAATGGTTTCTGATTGATCATGCATTACCCTAAAGTTATGATAGGAAAATAATAATTTAGGGGTGAAATGTGAAATATTTATTATTAGCTTTGTGTTTAGTGTCGGGGTTTACTTTTGCTGAGAGAACAACTACCAGTATTCGCACTCCATCTGGTGACCTGGTAAAAATTGGTGATAGTCATCAATCTCTAAAAGACAAATTAGAAGTTAGAGGCCCAAAACACTATGTGCTTGATGATGGCAAGCTATATTGTGCAGCTACTGAGTATGTAAAAGAAGTGGATTTGCAGGAATACACCATCATTTTATGTCGCGACAGAATTGTAAAAATCTTATGGCGTAATTTGTAATGAAGAATAAATTAATTGCAGTAATTTTATGGTTTTTTGGCTTAGTTTTTATTCTCAGAGGAATAACATTAATTGGGGAAAGCTTTTTAGGCAGTTTATTTATGATATTGGCTGGTATTTTGATGTTGCCTCCAATTCAAAAAAAGATAACAGAAATAAGCCCGTCTATTAAAGGCCTCTGGTTGGGTGTGGGAATATTTTTCTTACTAAGCTTTTCAGGCATATTCCTTCAAGCTTCAGAAGAAAAAGCTTTAAAGAATGGAACAGCAAGCCCTGAGTTGTTGGCACGAGAGGCTGACCGAAAAGCGCGTAATGAAGAACAGCAGAAGGCTGAGGCTGAGCGTGAGGCCACTAAATTAGCTGAAAAAGAACGACGTGATCGGGAGAGAGAGGCACGTGATCGAGCTATTGCTATTGAGGTTGATGCAGAAATTGCATTAAAGAATTTCTTAAAAGATCCTGAAAGTGCGCAAATACGTAATCAGAGCGGTATGTGCGGCGAAGTAAATAGCAAAAACAGTTTTGGAGGTTACACTGGATTCAAACGATTTATAGCGAGTCCCGCGATAGTTGCTATCGATGGAGAGAATATAGAATCTAGCGAGTTTCAAACTGTATGGGAAAAGTTTTGTACATAATGCTTCATGCCTAACTTAGATAACCCTGCCATTGAGCAGGGTTTTTTATTGTCCAAATTTTAGAGGTCAGCATGTCTGGTAAAAATTTAACTTTTAAACTAATTCTAGATGGAGACTCCAGAGGATTGGTTCAGAATACTAAAAGTGCAGAGAAAGCTTTTAGTGATTTACAGCAGGCAATTAAACAAGGAACAGCAAGCTTTGAAGGGGAAGCCAAAAAGACATCGGATGCTGTTTCTAAAATTGTGCCGAAAGAATCCTTAGAATTGGCTGATAAGCTAAAGACTACGCTAAACGGAGCAACAGAGGCTATCAAAGGTGCAGGGGATGGTGCCAAAGAAACAGCTGATAATTTCAAGGACTTTGGCAGCAAGGCTGAGAAAGCACTTGAGCAACTAAAAGTTGATCTGGTTGGAGCAAAGCAAGCACTTCAAGATTTCTCAAAAACCAATGCCTCGCCACATGACATTGAGGCAGCCAAGCAGAAAGTAGACCAGCTAGAACGAGAAGTAGAACAGGCTGAGACTGCATTCCATGAATTTGATAGCGCCGTAAATAAAGCCAATACAGAGCTAAAGGAAACCAGTAGTGTAGCTGATAAGGCCAAACAGGGATTTAGTGCAGCTAGGGCAGCAGTAGGGACACTGGCAGCAGGTTTAGCAGGCTTAGGGCTTGGTCTTACAGTTAAAGAGCTATTACAGACTGCAGATGCCACACAACAGATGGGTGAGCGTATTAAGAACGCCACCAGTAGCACAGAAGAATACACTATGGTTCAAGCCAGACTTTTAGATCTGGCAAATAAGACATTCCGGCCGCTTGAAGAGGCTCAGGAGGTGTACCTAGCTACAGCCGGAACCATGAAATCACTAGGCTACTCCACGGAGCAGATCTTAGCAGTTACAGAAAGCTTATCACTATCCTTTACCCACAACGCCACCAGAGCTGATCAAGCACAGTCAGCACAGGATGCCTTAGCAAAATCCATGGCTAAGGGTTCGGTAGATGCAGATGCGTGGATGTCGATCATTACTGGTGCAGATAATGTCGTAAAAGACATGGCAGAAAGTACCGGGCGTACTGAAGAGGAAATTCGTCAACTAGGGGCAAGTGGTAAAATTTCCATTAAAGAACTAACCACGGCGCTTATTGAGTCTAGAGATCGTAATGAAGAGCTAGCCAGCTCAATGGCTAACTCTACAGCCGATGCAGCTGTAGCACTTAAAAACAACCTGACAGACGTTATTGCCAAGCTAAATGAAAAGCATCAGATATCATCTAGGTTGTCAGAGGCCATGCTTACACTAGGTGGTGATATGAGCTGGCTTACCACCCTATTTGAGGATGCTATTGGCGCCATAGAGACTGTTACTGAGCGATATTCAGGGTTGGATGCAGAAACAGAAGCACTAAAAGGTGCTTTAAGCTCAATGTACGAATTGTTTAAAGAGCTTGTATCTGGTGCATGGGAATTAGGAAAAACCATAGATGACGTATTAGGGACAGCTTTCACAACCTTTACATCCTTACTCGGCTCATTTGTTGGTGATGTCGCATCTGCCGGAGAGCAAGTAAGTTTCTTAACAAGGGTCTTGCAAGGACTATCACTTGTTTTTGGCATGGTTGAAGATGGCATATCTGGTATCAAGATTGGCTTAAATCTCATTACAGGCGCGTTCTATACTTTGGCCTCAGCAGCCAATAGCGTTATGGCGGCAATCACATGGGGCGATGTGAGCAAGCAATTTGCCGCTAATGCTGATTTAATGAAGGATAAGGCCGAGCAGTACTATACTGAAGCAGACAAGCAGGCCATGGAGTTTAAATCCAAGTATGTTGAACGCCTGGAGGAAATGTCGAAGACTGAGCAGCAGAAAAATCAGGAAAAGGCTGATAGTGCTAAAGCCACTCTGGAAAAGATCGATGCAGACGAAACAGCTAGTGCACAGAATCGGATTAAGGCAGCACAGGATTATGCCAATGCAGCCATAGCAGCTAATGAAGGCGTGCTATCAGAACAGCTCAAGTCTGAACTAGCGGCTAAGGGCTACGCCGTAGCAATGGATGAGGCTGGGAAGGTTACAGTCACGGCTATGGATGCTGCAGGGCAGAAACTGACAGAAGTACAGCAGAAAACTGAAGCCATTAAAGTGGCTACAGAAAACCTCAGAATAGCGGATGAAGAGTATCTGGCCTATCAGAAGCAAGCCGCTATTGAGCGCGCAGCTCTAGAGAAGCAGATGCAACAAGCCAAGGCTTCTGGTGTTCTGAATGAGCTTAAACAGATTCAAGACAAAATCAACCAGATCAATACCAAGGAGCAAGAGCTACAAGCTAATCGAAATCAAAGACAGACAGAGTTATTGGCACTTAACCAAAAAACGGCTGACGGCTCTGCTGCGGCGTACATAAGAGCTTCTGAGTTAGCCCAAAAGTTCGGGGTAGACCTGGATAGGTCACTTAACAAGGTGTCTGAGCAGTTTGTTAAGTCCGGAGATGATATAGACAAGCTAGGTAGTGAGCTAAAAAAGCTTGGGATCGAGGGCAAGCAAGCTGGTAATGTTACCTATGAAGCCTGGTTGACGTGGCTACAAACGGCCAAAAGCCAGGCTGAAATTGATATGGCCAAAGCCAAGCTTCAGGAGTTCGGTACTCAAGGACAAATTTCAACATCTCAGGTTGAGCAGGGCTTAATTGCTATCAAAATGCAGGCTCAAGGATTACCAGATGATATTGATCCGGTTACTGAAGCATTTAAGCGATTAGGCATCCAAACCAAAGAGCAATTAAAGTTGGCCGCCCAGCAAGCTTTGATGGACTACATCACAATTCGGGATAGCGGTAAGGCTACTGCTGAAGGAATTGAAAAGGCATATCAAAAAGCTGCTCAGTCTGCGGCAGCTTCAGGGGATGCTGGAAGAATTGCAGCGGTAAATGCAATGAATGCCGGGCGTAATCTTGAAGTGCAGATTGATGACACTGGTAAAGCCGTTGTTAAAACCATGGATGATTGGACCAAATCCAATGACCGTGTTAAAGACTCTGCACGTGGAATTGCTGATGGTTACCGCCATGCAGGGCAAATTGCACGTGAAGAAGCCAAATCTTCTACCGAAGCCTGGGCGGATGCAGTTTCTAAAGCTAAGAGTGATTTCAATAAGGAAATGAAGCGTCAAGGCGAAGCATTGAGTAAAGGAATCTACGAATATGATTCTTACACCAAGTCTGATGTGATTTCACAGCTGAAAAGCAAAGGCTATGACGATAAAGAGGCCGAAAAATTGGCTTCTACCATCTGGTCCAAGGCTATGGCCGCTGATCGTGATGCTAAAGCTGAAGGTCTTGGAAAGGAAAGCAGCGTGGCAATGAAAGCATTGATCAATGCGGAATTTGATAGAGCTGCAGATAATGGGCTGACCACCCAACACGGAACCAACAAGATCAATGAATTGCTCCGCAGTATCAATGTGGCTTCTACTGGTTCTGGTAGCTTGGGTGATTATGCGCCGTCAATTCCTTCTGTGTCATCAAATGCTGCTACACAAAGCATTAAGGAAAGTGTGAATTACAACATTCAATTCGGAGGTCAAACCCTATCCCTTACAGGTGATGCAAGCCAAAAGGATGTAATGACCAATCTGGTAAATCAATTAAAAGGTATAGCGAAATCAACATGAAACTCATTCGCTTAGCAACATCAGAAACCGTCCCATTAGAGGACGGTTTTTTATGGTCTGATGAATTCTCATGGAAAGCCATTGAGCAGACTCAATCCTATGCCATGGATGGCACTTTGCATATTCAGGAAGGCAAAAAGAAGTCTGGCCGACCAATCACCTTGCAGCCAGCAGATCAGGAAATGGGCTGGGTCAAGCTGCGTGAACTGCGGACTGTTTTGGAATGGTCAAAACTGCAGGAAGAGAATTTCAAACTGAAGTTTGAACAGCCTCATGACAATCGAGAATTCATAGTCAAATTTAACCACCAGGATGGAGCTTTAGAAGCTGCACCGGTGAAAGGAATTCCAGCTGTATCACTGGATGATTATTACAACGTGACCTTACGCTTTACGGAGTTAGACGATGGCGATTGAAACCAAAGACCTGGTAATTTATGAGTCAGAACGCTCATCTGATACACCGGATGGTGGAGGAAAATATAACGGTCAGGTCGTACAGGATGGTTTGAGTAATAACCTTTTTAATGACATCTCTGATCTGAATCGAACCATGGGCGATGTGTCCATGCGCAAGATATTTCCGGCGGTCGTGACTGAAGACACGGATCTGCTGATGGGGGCAACTGTATTTGTATCTGAGCTGCCTAAAGATCCAAATGTTTCAGCACTGATTTTCAGTACGGGCAGCTGGACCGACCAGCGCAGTGCAGCACAAGGCCGTGTTGAAAACTATTTGGGCAGAGGTGGCCAGATTGCCGGCACGCCACTGGATACCCAGGGCAAGGGGATGCGAGCGCTACAGTGCGTCATGTTCCCAGAAGAACCAGAAAGCGCAGTGGGTGATACCATTATTCTGGTTTCAAATGAGGGCAAACAAACAGAGCATGAACAGTTTGTGCGGATCACCAAGGTTGAAACCCGAATTGCAATCATGATCATTGAAGATAAGCCGGTACAGTACAAGATTACAACTTATACGCTGAATGATCCGCTGGATGCTGATTATGTCGGGCTATCGGCACGTCAATGGTATTCCGGTGCAACCTCAACCACAATCATTCGTGAAAGTGTTATTGCTGATACAGGGCTTTATTATTCCAGTACTCAGCTAAAAGAGGATGCCAGCGTAGGCGAGTATACGGTACAGGCACAAAGCATGTTCACCCAGCTGATTCCATCAGCTCAGACTGAAACCCCTATTCTGGATATTGATGCAGCTGCAGAAAGTACAGTTCTGGTACCAGGTCGTGATGGCACCATCACAGCAACCTTCCAGGTGAATGTCGGTGTGAATCAAAACCTGTTTATTGGTTCCAGTGTCATGCCATCCAGCATGTCATTCACTTTGGCTGGCCAATCGATTTCCGATCAGGGTGGGCTGCTGAAAAATGCACAAGGCACACAGGTCGGCACAATTGATTACCAGCGCGGTCTGATCCAGTGGACAGCAAGCGCATCAGCAGGGAATCAAAATCTGACCATTACATTTACACCTGCAGCCTCACCAAAGCAGCGAGGTCAGTCTTTTGCCATTCCAGTGACTATCGCTTCGCAGTCCATGAATTTCACTGGTGTGCTGGTACCAAAACCATCAGCTGGCAGCCTGTCAATTTCCTATATGTCACAGGGCCGGTTCTATGAATTACATGATGATGGTTCTGGCCAGTTAAAGGGATCAAATGCATCATTTGGTTCTGGCATCGTGAATTATGAAACTGGTACTTGGTTGCTGACCACAGGCGCACTGCCGGATGTGGATTCAGTAATTTTGCTGCAATGGGGAACACCCATTACCACTTTTTCCCGGGCAAACCTTGAAGTGATGCCGGCCAAGTTTGAATTTAATACAGGTCGTGAGGGTCTGGCATCCAGTAGCATCACAGTGAACTGGTTGCTGGATGGTGAACAAAAAACTGCAGTTTCAAATGCATTTGGCAAGTTCACGGGTGATGCTACCGGTGAAGTGAACTATGCAACCGGTGAGGGCTTTATTATTCCCAACAAGTTGCCACAGAAAAGCACAGTTTTCACAGTTCATTACAACTATGGCGCACCTTTAACGCAATCAAAAACAGCACTGCCTGATGAAAACCAAAAACTTTCATTCACGGTTGGCACCGGGAATGCGCTGCAACCAAACAGCCTAGAATTTTCTATGTACTTGCGTTCTGAAGATGGGGCTGCATTTGCCAATTCTGTGAAGTTTCGGGATGTGCCAGTTAATACCACAACAGGCAATATTGTGAATGAAAAAGGCGAGGTGGTTGGATCGGTTACTTATGCAACTGGTGCTGTTGAAATGACACCCCGTGTCACACAGACAAAATTACAGCCTGTTTATGAACCGGTTTCATATACAACCTATGGAGCAGCTTAAATGTCTTTTTCAATCAATTTGCCAAAGACGGCAAGCTATGAGCGCAAAGAGTATGAATTAAGTGCTTTTGATAGCACTCAGATCAGCATTAAATATCGAGATACATCAGGTATAAATTCTGGTTCTACCACATTCACGGCTGATAAATTGCGCTTAGATCTGACCACCGGCTTTGATGAGCAGATCATTGCCAATTCAGCCCGTTTTAAAATCGGTGCTGATACCTATGTGGAGCAGAACGGAACGCTTTATCGAAACATTAACCCAAGCAATGGCACCGGTACAGTTTCCGGTTCCATTCAGCTTGGTACTGGTATTGTGAACATTGATTCATGGAATCCAGGTGTGAACAACACTATTTCACTTGAAGCACTGACCACAACAACCGACCTGCCACCGATTAACCAGGTCAGCTTTAGAACGCCAGTGATCCCGATCCGGAACGGATCATTGACCGTGGTAGTTTCGTCACTTGAATATGGTCAGTTGACGATTCGTGCTGATGAAGATGGGGTAATTGAAACACCTGAAGCGCATGGTTCCATCAACTACATCAATGGCTTTGTTGATATTTTCTTCTATAAGAAAACATTGATCACTGAAGCAAACAGGACTGAAATTGAATCTCAGGACTGGTATGACATTGCACTTGAATTTGATGATGTGGGTGGAAAGTTTATTAATGTTCCAGTGTGGGTTGATGCTTCATCAGTGCGTTATAACGCGATTGCTTACACCTATATTCCGCTAGACTCATCAATTCTGGGCTTGTCTGCTACACGCTTGCCACTAGATGGCCGTGTGCCAATCTTCCGCGTCGGTATGATCGGGATTGTAAGTGCCACCAAGTTCTTTGAAATGCCGGATCATGTTGCGGGTAAAACCTATGCAGTAGATGATCAGCGGCTATCATGGTTAGAAATTGAGGACAGCAACGGGGCCAAGGTTCCGTTTGATATGTATTCAGTAGATTATGATTATGGCAAGTTCACACTGAATGGTGACTTTGCACTGAGTTCACTGGTTGCACCTTTAAAGGCTAAATATCGCTATCAGGACATGGGCCTGATCCGAGATGTGCAGATCAGTGGCCAGATTACCTTCACAAAGCCACTAACACATAATTATGAAGCTGAGAACACCATTGTGGGATCTGCTTTGGTTATTAATGATATGCAAGCCCGTTACACACGAAAGTTTGTGCAAGGGGCCTGGAGCAATGTCTGGGCTGATGAGGCGACTGGCGCGGCTATTTCAGCCAACTACAATGATTCATTGTATCCACTTGAAGTCACCAATAAAGGTTCAATTCAAGAACGCTGGGCTCTGGTTTTCACCAGTAACACAGACTTCAGAATTATTGGTGAGTATTCTGGCCAGATTGGTCAAGGCAATGTCAATGCTGACTGTCAGCCCATAAATCCAGTCACTGGCGTGCCATATTTTGTAATCAAAAAGGAAGGCTGGGGTGCAGGTTGGGCCAATGGTAACGTGCTGCGCTTTAACACCATTGCAGCCAACTATCCAGTCTGGGTGATCCGTACGGTCAAGCAATCTGAACCAAGTCTTTTATCAGATTCATTTCAGATCATGTTACGTGGTGATATTGACCGAGTTGCTTAAACCCTCAATTTAGTACGGCCGCCTTGAGCGGTCTTTTTTATGGATAAAGACATGGTCGCAAATACCGATATTAAGTTCTTTGTACACACGAATAACAATGCGCCACAGCTTCAAAATGCTTTTGGCTCAATGATCAATGTGCTGGATGCTGCACTTATTAATGGTATTCAGGTGGGTACGGTTTCCAGCATGACCGTATCAGGAAAGATTGTGACGGCTGTTTTTGGAGCAGCGCATAATTTAATGCCACACCAGGTGATAAAAATCACCGGTGCAAACCAGGCTGAATACAATGTTGCTGAAGCAAAAGTTGCTTCTGTGCCAAATGCAACGACCATCACTTTTGAACTGCCTGAAATTCCTGGCACAACCATTGCAACGGGCACTATCAACTGTTCATTGCCACCACTAGGATGGGAAAAACCATTTTCAAGCAGCAACCCAAGTGGTGGTGGCAAAGCGGCCTATAGATCCAAAAATCTTCTTTTATCAAGCCGGCCATTTTTACGTGTTGTTGATGAACAAGATCCGGTACAACAACCCACTTATGCAAAATTTGCAAAAGTGGGCATTGTGGAAGATATGACCGACATTGACACCATGTTGGGGGTTCAAGCACCATTTGATGCCGCTGCACCCAATAAAAACTGGGTTGGATCTGGATCGGGAAACACTGCATATAATGGTTGGGCAAAATGGATTTACGCAGGGACTACAGATAACTTTTCTGCAGAAACAGGAGCCCCACCTGCAGGGCCGAGAAATTGGATATTAGTTGGAACAAAAGATTATTTTTATATTTTTCCAGCACAACTGAACACAGCAGCAGCAAATGCTGTGGCTTATGGTTTTGGGGCGTTTAAATCCTTAATTAATGCGGATACATCTAATACCTTCTTATCGGCTACCGTAAACTATACAACACAATCAACATCATATTTCAGGGGGCAGTGGACTGCTTTAACAGATAATCAACAGCCGGCCAAACTTATAGTGCTTCGTGGGTACAATCAGGCCGCACAATATGTAATCGGAACATCCACTTCACTGCAATTAAGCACTCAAGCAAATATGTATTCTGGAGCTCAGAACTATATCGGAGCCTTTAATCTAACTAATGTTGCTCCATTTGCACCGGTGGTTTTTTATGAAACCGTATTACGTGGCGAGTTTCTGGGGCTTTATTGGCTATTCCAAAGCCGGCCATACAATGATAGGCAGGTGATTGAACAGGATAGTGGTGCTTATATGGCTATCAATGTGATCCAGTCATCCGGTACGAATGGGCAGATTATTGTTAAAATCGGGGATTAATAATGATTTTAAGCACTTCGCCAGTGGTAGCAATTAATGCAAATAGTGATTTCACATTCACCACAGACAAAGGACTTTCAATTAAAGGTCAGGTGAAAAAGCAGAATGTTCCATTTCATTGCCGTGTCCGACTTCATGAAAAGCAGACGGGTCGGATCTTTTTTGATGTGGAAACAGATGAAAGTGGGTTTTATGAATTCAATCATCTGAATAAAGCAAAGTTTTATGTGGTGGCGCACCATCCTGCAGGTGAATTTAATGCAGTGATCCAAGATAACGTGGAGCCTAAATAAATGATTTTTCCATCTATGGAAGCTGCATTAACACAGCTTCAGACATTGGCGGTTTATATCGACCAGGGTAGCAGCAATGCTACCTTTGTTTTTTATAGTGATGCAAAACCGGCAAGCGTAACCACTTCAGCAAACAATACAGCAAAGTTGGCAACTTTAACGCTGCCCAAGCCATGCTTTAAAAAGCTCAATGCAGACAGCATTGAGTTGAACCAGACTGATGCTGCCACTGTAATAAAGACAGGTGAGGCGATTTGGGCGAGGTTATTCAATGGTGAGGGTAAGGCGGTGGCTGATTTTGCAGTGGGCACTGATATAACACTGGCTAATCCGAGTCTGATTCTGGGCAGCACCCTGATGATGAACTCTATTGTTTTAAGGCCGAGCACATAACGGGGTGGGCATGTGTCGAATTATATTCCACCGGATTCACACGCTGTAAATCTCAATTTCATTGATCCACTCACTGGTTCAACTGATCTGAATTTTGGTCAGGATGATCAGAACCTTTGCCAGATGGATGCGGTGATTAGTACCGCATTTTTTTCTGAAATCACTGCAGAAAGTTACACATACAATGCACTTGATGCTGTGATCAGCACCGGCTTTGTTGCTGAAATTTCTGCAACTGTAGGGCAGTTGGTTCAAGTTGATGTAGTGATTCAAACCGGCTTTACTGCAGATATTCATGCAATAGGGATTGACCAATACTGTTCAATTGATGCGGTGATCAAAACGGGATTTACTTCAGCAAGTACAGCAGTCTTTGATATTAATCATGTGGTCGGTATTTTCTGCAGAATGGGTATCCCGTATCAAAAAGCCATAGCATCCATAAGTGCAGTAGAAATTCCGTGGGCCAAGCCCATCTTAAGAGTCTCCAATGAGGCTCTTTTTTATGATCAGGGCCTGGTGATTTCCAACCAAACTCAGCTTGGATTTGATAAGGCAGGCAGTTTAAACCGGGCTGTCAGAATACTGCATGAGCAGGCGACTGGCTTAAGTAGTGACCTGATTCTAGTTTGGGAACAAGGTGATAAACGCTTTATTCATCAGCGCTATGTGCATGAAGAATCAGTCAAGTTACGTCATAACCGGGAAACTTTCTGGCAGGAGATGATTCGCCTGCGCAAGACTGTGACTTACTCGCATGAAGTGGCCCAGGTGTTTGAGCATCGTTTTTCATTTGAGTGGGATAAAGGGCTTGAGATTGTCACCAAGTCGGATTTGCCCTGGGATAAAGCCAAAGCGATTCATTACCGCAAGCATCCGGTTTTACCTTGGCCAAAGCCTGAGCCTGAGTCATATCAGGGTAGTACAGATTTAAACTTTATCTGTCTCTGTCATGACGTTGATTCACATGATGTTATTTTAAATTTTGGTGCAGATGACTGTATTCCAGCACTGCCAAACAGAAACTGGTGGTATATCGTGAATACATTAACAGCCGAGCGATTAGATACCGGCGAGAAAATTAAAGTCATGGATGGCACTTACAGTACCAGCAGGTCTCAGTGGTGCTGGACCTATTCCATTACCGTGGCTCATACGGAAAAAGATAAGCTGCAGCCGATTGACGACCAGCCGGTGATTCTTAAAGTCATGATTAATGGTTTTGAGCATCATATCTTGCTTGAAGATCCAGAAGAGACCCGACGCTTTGCCAGTGTGCTTTACACTTATCCTGGTCGAAGCCGTACGGCATTGAACTCAGATAAATATGGACCAACACGCTCATTTATTCAGGATAATGAAAGAACCTCTGTTCAGCTGGTTCAGGCTGAGATTGATCGGGCGAATAGCGGTACCAACTTGGATTGGAAACTGATTGATGAATTTGGCTGGATCGTGTCTACTGAAAGCCTGAGCTATGCCGAACTTGCACCAATTGATGCAATCAAGCCGGTAGTTGATGCAGGCGGTGGCTTTATCTATAGCCAGAAAGCAGGCAACACACTGACTATCTTGCCAAGGTACCAGAGAGGCTACTGGGACACGATGACCCTTGATGATTACGATATTCTATTGTCTGAAAGCCTGGTGATGCAGCAGAACATCAAAAAGAATGATGAATATACTGCTGACTTTAATGCGATTACTGTAGTGAATAGTCGTACTGGTGAAAGCCTGAAAGTACGACAACGTGGTACTTCGGGTGATGTGCCATTAGAAACAGTCACTGGTCCACTATTCAATCTGGTGTCAGGTGCCAGTTATGGGAAGAATGCATTGGTGAAAGCCAATATTCAGGAACTGCACACATTCTCTGATATCCCGGTCAGTCAGGAAATAGGTGAGATGCTACCTGGTAAAACCATTGCTTTAAATGGCCAGTGGTGGGGTGTAATTGATTCAGTTTCAGGCAGCTTTTCACATGAAAAGGTCAATGAAACTATTACCGTGGAGCGTATCAGCCGTGAGTAATCCATTATTTGAATTGCGAAAGCTCTTGAATCCGACTCATGCAGAATATATTGGCACCATTACATCAGTGAAACATCCAGAGTATCGGGTACAGATTGACGGTGGATCTGGTCCGGTACTATGTACATCCGGCACAGCTTATAACTTGGGTGCACGGGTCTTCATTGCAAACCAGGTGATTTTAAGGCCCGCACCAACTGGCCAGCATTCAGAAATAGAAATCTAAACTTAACCAAACAACAGCACCTTCGGGTGCTTTTATAATGTCAAAAAATAGGGGGAATCATGCAAGAGCATGAAAAAACATTTTGGATGCTTGTCGTGATCGGGGCTGTCATCGGCCTGTCTAAACTTCTTGTATCTGAGGAAAGACTAACTGTTCGACTTGTTTTGGGTCGGACTATTTTGGGATCAGCTTCATCCGTTTTGGCTGGTGGGGTCTTATTACAAATTCCCGATATTCACCCCCTGGCTTTGATTGCAATTGCATCAGCTCTGGGAATTCTTGGAAGTACATTTATCGAAAACTGGCTTAAAAATAAAGCTGCAACTTGGAGCGTCAAATGAAATTAATTGAACAAAGTGCCTGGAAGTATCTTTCTGTGAAGCTCCCAATTTTGGGAGCTTTTTTATTGCTTGTCGTTATTCCAGCATTGCAATGGGCGATGGACTTTAAAGTGATCCCTGTTGAGTACCATGCATTTATCACAGGGTCGGTCATGGTGTTTTTATCCTGGCTTGGTAAGAAGATTTATCAACCAAAACTGCATCAGCATCTTGGCTTTGCCACTATTACGGCAGGGCATAGTAATTCTGATCCTGGTGCAGTGAATGGCAAAGTGAAAGAAGCTGACCTGGTGACTAATTTCAGGAATGCGGTTTCTTTTTATTTACGTGAGGCAGGCATTCAGGTCAAAAACGATGGTACCGGATCGCAGAATGATCCGCTTTCATCAGCCATCAAGCTGATCAAAGGATCTAGTGTTGCAGTTGAATTCCACATGAATGCTGCAACCTCAAAACAGGCCAATGGCATTGAAACGATTGCCTTACCAAAAGACAAGAAACTGGCTCAAGACCTATCGAAGGCCGTAGCCGATGCGCTAGGCAGTCGATTACGTGGCGATAATGGCTGGATTGATCAGTCTAAATCTGCGCGTGGACGACTGGCATACGTGAATGCCGGTGGTTTGATTGTAGAGCTTGGTTTTATTTCCAATGAAGACGAACTTGCCCGATTTAATGCGCGTTACTGGCTGGCTGCAAAAGCTGTGGCTAAAGTGCTGATCGACTATGAAAAGCGTAATTAAGATTTTAACGCTGTGCCTCCTGCTATCAGGCTGCACAGCTCATTCAATTACAACGAATGTGAATGTGGGGAGGTATGTGAAGGCTCCTTGGGTGTAGGGGAGCATATATCTAATAAGCTTGTTTCCATTCGAGATAAAATTGTAAGCGCACTATTAATCATGTCATTTATATTTTCAAACTTAATTAACTCTTGGTTTTTTGGATAAATTATCCAAAAACCACATTCTTTATTGATTTCATTTAAGAAATCATTCGCTTTTGAGGGCTTTAATATTCCAATTTTACTGTAGTGATCATGTGGCTGAGAATAATTTTTATCTTTATCCATGTTTAACTCACTGATCATTCCATCATAATATTTTGAATACTCCTTTATAATATTTTGAAAATTAGTTCCTATGTGTTCATAATATCTCTCTAAATCTGCATAATCTTTTGATATATCAAAATCATAAATAAGATTATTTCTTTTTATATATTTAATTTTAGGGTATGTGGTGTTTATATTTTTTTTAAAACTATTCCAATGATTATTTTTATAATCGGTATTTAAAAAAAGGTGGCTTTCTACTAATTTTAAATTAATTAACATTTCTTGAGTCATTATGAGCTCAAATCTAATTGCAGCTAACAACCCTATAATATCCAATGATAGTTCTTTTTTTGTCTCATAATCCGCCTGTTCTTTCCAATCATCAAATAAATAAGCTGCTACTATCGCCGCCCACAGAGTGGTAATGCCACCAAAGTAGCTTCCTAAAATATCTATAGCCTCTCGCGAAGCATTTGGCGAATCAAGACATAGAAACAAAACCCAAAATAGGATGTAGGTTGCAAGAAAAATAAAACATCCACCTATTACACTCAAAGCAACGGGATTAATCTTTCTCAACTCCATACCTCACTCAAAACCACATAATTACTCTTCAAATTTAAGCCCATCCGGCTTCCGTCCTAAAAATCTACCCATTCTTTATCGTATGCTCTACATAAAAGTAGGTCCATGCTCTCATTGTCTTGTTATCTCCACGCCTTCCCAAAATTCCCCACGTTTATCCCTCAAAAACTTCTCCGCTTCATACTTACTGTAGAACTGCTTAGCTTTCTCAAAATCCTTATCCCAATACCAGCCAGCAGAATACATAGCATCAACCTCTGACACTTCCAAGAAATCATACTCATCAGTCTGGATTCGGTAGGCCAAATATCTTCCATTCTTCTTTATATAGTGAGGATAGCTGTAGCTCATACTCTTACCTTTTAGTTTTATAACTGAAGATTATAATTTAATAAAAGCCCTCGATATGAGGCTTAATTCATTGTCATGAATTCCATACATTACATAACAATCAACTTTTGTTCGACCTGTAAAATAATATATACTTATTGAGCAGATTAGCCGGCTCAGAAGAAATTTTGAGTCGGTTTTTGCGTTTTTGATCCTGTGGATAAGTCGGAGAAAGCACCAAATAAACACCATATCAATTTAAGATACTGATTCTAAAGCGGAGTTAATAAACAATGATTTTAGTGACGGGTGGTTTAGGCTTTTTAGGCTCACATATTGCTTTAAGTCTGATGGCACAAGGACTAGAGGTCATTGTGGTCGATAATCTGGCCAATGCCAGTCTACAGACCTTAGAACGCCTTGAATTTATTTCCGGCCGCTATGTGCCTTTTGTCAAAATTGATATCCGTAACACTCCAGCATTAAATAAAGTTTTTGAACAGAATTCAGTACAGGCTGTCATTCATACTGCCAGCTTTAAATCATTAGAAGAATCAGTTTTAAAACCACTTGAATATTATAATGATAATGTCAGCTGTATCATGAGCTTGATGCGTGCCATGCAGCGTACCGGAGTACGCAATCTGGTGCATTTGTCTTCATTGGCTGTATATGGCCATTCCGGAACGGATTTAAAAGAAGATCAGGCTTTCAATTACACTTATCCAAATCCTTATATTAAATCACAGCAGATGGTGGAAGAAATCATCCGGGATACTGCCAAGACGGATAATGAATGGCGTATTGCGATGTTACGTCTTTCCAATGTCGCGGGTGCTTTTGAAAATGGCATTTTAGGTGAATGGGTACCACCTCTACCAAAGAATATTGTACCTCTGGCCATGCAGGTGGGTGCGAAGCAGCGTGAATATCTGGAATTGCGCCGTCAGGCCAAGACCGAAGACTATACAGTAGAACGTAGTTTTCTACATGTGATGGATGTCTGTGATGCGGTATTCAAGTCGCTACATTGGCTGTCTCAACAGCAACAATGGACTTGCGAAGCCTTTAATATCGCTGGAGAGCTGATCTCAATGCAGACTTTGCTGGATCAGGTTGCAGAAGTCACCCAATCCGCTGTTCCTACAGTAGATGCTTTGCCATATCCGCATGCTGAAATGGATCAACTGGGTGCTAATACGGATAAAGCCCAACAGTTGTTACATTGGCAGCCACGCTATACCTTAAGGAAAATGTTAGAGGATGAATGGCTGTTCTATCAGAATACGTTAAGAGGGCAGTGATTAAGAATCCTACAAGTTAATTATTGATAATAATTATCATTTGCAAAATTAATCAAACTCATTAAGATGAATAGAGTACAGCATTGAAGCTGCTGTCTAAATGAGTAAAACATGGAATAACAATTGAGGTTGAGCATGCAAACACGTATTGAACATGACACGATGGGAGAAGTCGCTGTACCGAGTGAAGCACTTTGGGGCGCACAAACTCAGCGTAGTCTACAGAACTTCAAGATTGGCAATGAGCATTTGCCACGCGCCATGATTCGTGCCATGGGCTTGGTCAAGAAAGCAGCTGCGATCACCAATGCCGAGTTAAACCAGATTCCTCATGAGTTATCGACCTATATCATCGGTGCTGCGGATGAAGTGATCAGCGGTCAATGGGATAGCCAGTTCCCGCTAGTGGTATGGCAAACCGGTTCGGGCACGCAAAGTAACATGAACTGTAATGAAGTGATTGCCAATATTGCTAACCAGAAGCTGGGTAATCCTTTAGGTGCACAAAAGCCTGTGCATCCAAATGATCATGTCAACCGCGCTCAATCGACCAATGACTCTTTTCCGACTGCGATTCATGTAGCAGCTAGCTTACAGATCAATGAACTGCTAATACCGGCAGTGACACGTTTACGTAATACCTTGCATGCCAAATCTCAGGAATTTACCGAGATTGTAAAAATCGGTCGTACCCATCTTCAGGATGCCACACCTTTAACTTTAGGTCAGGAATTCAGTGGATATGTCTCTCAACTGGATCATGCTTTAATTCGACTGTATCAGGCTTTGCAAGGGTTATATGAACTGCCATTAGGCGGAACCGCCGTCGGTACAGGCCTCAATGCACATCCAGATTATGCTGTTAAAGCTGCGGATACTCTGGCTAAATTAACAGGCTTGCCTTTTGTCACCGCTCCTAACAAGTTCGAAGCTTTGGCCGGCCGTGATGCAGCAGTTTTTGCTTCAGGTGCTTTAAAGACTTTAGCCGTTAGCCTGAATAAAATTGCCAATGATATTCGCTGGTTGGCGAGTGGGCCACGTTGTGGTTTTGGTGAATTACGTATTCCTGAAAATGAACCGGGTTCAAGTATTATGCCGGGTAAGGTGAACCCGACTCAAAGTGAAGCCATGACTATGGTAGTTGCCCAAGTCTTAGGGAATGACACGACAATTAATGTGGCCGGTGCATCAGGGAATTTTGAGCTGAATGTCTTTATGCCAGTGATTGCTTATAACCTGTTGCAGTCTATTCAACTGCTTGGCGATGCATGTAACAGCTTTAACGATAACTGTGCAGTCGGAATCGAGCCTAACCGTGACAAGATTGAGCACTTCCTGCATGATTCATTAATGCTGGTCACTGCATTGAATCCAGTCATTGGTTATGAGAATGCAGCTAAAGTGGCCAAGACCGCCTATAAAGAAGGTAAAACCTTAAAACAGGTCGCAGTCGAACTCGGATTGGTGACTGCAGAACAGTTTGATCAAGTGGTGCGTCCTGAGAATATGGTGGCTCCAAACGTAAAATAAGTCTTCTAATTATGGTTAAATAATAAAGCCCTCTAAATGTGGGCTTTATTATATCTAAGGATTATTCATACAAATTTTAATAAAATAACAAGCACATGTTTTTGCTAGAAAATTCTTATTCAATTGAGCTTGTTTATTAAATGCTATGAACCATCTATCGTTCAGGTTTTGACAGATATGCAATGAAGGATTACTAATAGAAATTCCCTGATAACTAGAAAAATGAGGTAAGGGTGATGACTGACTTTGATGATGATTTTGATCTGGACGAACCCTATCCAGATGAGGATTTATATCCAGATTATACAAAAAAGAAGTGTAGCAGCTGTAGCGGTACCGGCTATAACGTTGTGGAAGCTAAACAGTGTATCGAATGTATGGGAACCGGCAAAACTGGTGAGATAGATTAACTCAAAATTATAAATATTTATTAAGCCTGCTCTATGAGTGGGCTTTTTTATTCTCCTCATCAGAAGTTCTTAATTTTATAGATCCATGAGCAAATAAAAGAAAGAATCTAAAATTACGGGTGAAATCGTATTAGAAGGATGGTTAGAGATAACTATTGAAGTTTTTTTAGTGCTAAAGCCTATCCTCATGGCTTCTCATACCGAATTAACATTGAATAAGCGTATATAGCTGCTAAAATGCAGTTCGTTTTTACTGCTGTTTTGTCGTTTATTCAGCATGAGTTTCTATGGCTTATGAATAAACATCCATAAAATGGCAGGTTGTTTAAGGAAAATTTAATGCTTGATATTTATTTAACAGATGTTCAAAAAAAGGTTCAATTTAAGGATTATCCAGGTGAGCATCCTGTTAAATTTATTCTGAATTTTAAAAAGATTTTTCCAAGCGTAATGGAACTTCTTTTACCTGTTCTCCCGGAAAATGAAAATCTTGATGAAATGACCTGGGAATCAACCACTCAGGACTTTGAAACGTTTCAGATGTTATTAACTGGCTGGGGCATTATCGAATTGCGTTTAAATGCGATCACTCAGTATAAAGATAAGACATTTGCAGATCAGTTGGTGAAAGAGGCACAGCAAAAACGCAGAGAATATCAGAAGAAACATCTTAAGCTTTCTAGTGTGGATCTGGATTACCTATTTATGCATGATGTGCATGGCTTGATTGATGCTGAATTGATAGAACTAGGTGAAAAATTCTATTTACCAACCTTACGTGATCTTTGGAAAAATAAAGTCTCTGCTCAAGTGCTTAATGCCAAATTCTAAGTAAATTCAAGCTGATTCATTCAATTTCATCCTCCAAATTGGGGGATGATTTTTTTATAGCGATTTCTAAAGATTGACATTTCCCTTATAACAGTAAATAGCCTAAGTAAATTTCTATATTTATCATCAAAACAGCTTTCTGCTACATCATTGAACATGGTGACTTATTTTAAAACAGAAATTGGATCAGAAAAGGGCATTTATTTTATCGTTTGATAAAAAATAAATTAAAAAACTATTCTTTATCAAAAGAATATATAAAGATATTACTTTAATAATATAGCTATTCCAGTCATATTTTTTTAAGCTATCAGTACTAATGAGTAAATGAATCACAGAATTCTTATTCATTAGATTTCCTTCATAAAAATAAGTGAAGGTTCCAGTTTTCCCGAAGATATATCCAAGGATTTAACCGAATGTCGAATCAGTTTTTAGATTTAATTACAAAACGCCGTACTATTTATGCCATTGGTAAAAATGTAGAGCAGTCTCCTGAATATTTAACTGATTTGATTCAAAATGCGATCAAGCAAAGTCCGTCATCTTTTAACTCACAATCATCTCGCGCCGTTATTTTATTCAATGGCGAACATGAAAAATTCTGGGGCTTTGTCGCTGATAAATTAAAAAGCTATGCCAAAGATGAAGAAAGTGCTGCAAAAACGACTGCAAAAATGGCAACCTTTGCTGCAGGTACGGGTACAGTTTTATTCTTTGAAGATCAAAATGTAGTAAAAGGCTTGCAAGAGCAATTCCCATCTTATGCCGAGAATTTCCCAATCTGGGCAGAACATTCAACTGCTATTGCTCAGTTCTCTACCTGGACAGCATTGCATACTGAAGGCTTGGGTGCATCTTTACAACACTATAATCCGATAGTAGATGAGCAGGTTCATGCAGAGTGGGATATTCCAGAAAACTGGAAACTTCGTGCTCAACTGGTATTTGGTTCAGTTGAAGGCGAAGCGCGTGCGAAAGATTATCTGGAAGATGATCAACGCTTCAAAGTTTTCCAATAAGCTTAATTTCCGATCTGTCTTTAATCATTTTTAAGGACAGATCTCAAGGTTGTTTATAAAAATACGCATTAGATTTTTTAAAACTAGGCTAAACTAAAGCGGTATTTGAAGAATTTAATGAGTCAAACCGAATGTCGAAAAACACGCAGAAATTATCACCATTACAGGAACTGATTGCAGAGCAGAAATTGCTGTGTGAAGAGGTCGGTTCTGCTTATGTAGAAGTAAGTGGTGATGATGTCGTTGCAGTGGCTGTACATACCCTGAAGCAGGATCCAATTGTCGGAATCCGTAGAAAGCCTGAGACAGAAGAAAATATTAGCTGGTATATTTATGGTGGTGAACTGGCTTCAAATGAAGATGCTTTTGAAACCATGACTGTGCGTGAGTTACAGGATATCGCCCCTGAAGTTTTACCTTATCTGGCTTTAGAGCAGGGCTACCGCTTCATGATTGATGCAGATGATTATGAAGATGTCTGGAAAGAAGAAAACTAAAAGAAGACCTTCGAAATGATCAAATCCTCATCTTTAATATGTACTTTCTTTATTTGCATGCAATTGAACAATATGGCTTTTGCCGAAAAGCTTTCACAAGCGGATTATGATCAGTTTATTGCTATGCAAACAAAAATAGTCAATGAAACCAAACATATTTTAGATGATCCAGATCAGAATGCTGATGCACAAAGTCAACGTCAGGCATTCTGCCAGCGTTTAACGGCTTATGAAGAGATTCAAAAAGTTTCTGAAGAAAATCATGAACTCAATATGGCGTCCACAATGGCGATGATTGCTAAAAGCTTTCTGGATCGACAAGCACAGAGCATGAATAATTCAGGTATGACCACCGCAGTATTTTGTAAGAGTAGGGAAGTGTAATTAAGCTATAAAAGCAAGAGCATCGTCTTGAGTTTTAATAGCCACCATCATCATTTAAAAATGCATCCTACTGTTCCGGAGTGGAAACTTTGACAGTTGGAATAAAGGAACTCGCTGCTGTTAATCGAGCTATATTGAAATCCTTAGTTCCTACTTGAGGAATAATAGGTATTTGACTTGTTCGAACAATTTCACCATAAACTATCGTGATCAATTCTGCTGGAGTTAAACCCGCTTCTGCTATTACACATTCTGCTGATTCAACAACGTCTTGTTCCACTAAGAATTCAATGCTTTTTTTAACTAAATTGTTCATAAGATAGCCTTAGAATACATTTTATACACTACTTTAAACTATCAGATATGAAGCATATAGAAGCTAATGAAATTAAATATTCATATCTTATTTAGGAATGTTGATCTTGATAAAGGTATAGACGGATAAAAAAGGGTAGGGCCAAAAAATTAGCCCCTTTTTTCGACTCTCAGCTTGTTTATAAAATGCATAAATACTCTGATACGTAGCATATGGATTTCAGTGCTTTTTAAATTATTCATTAAACAAACTTTATAAAAATCTATTTATATACAAATTTTACCGGGTATATATCAGCTACTTTTGAAATTTATTAAGAAATATTAAATATTTATGTGTTTCTTTTTTACTCAAACGAAGGGCGGTAAAATCATTGCACGCTAAAATAGCCTAAGCAATTTTCTACTTTATATTTATTCTCGCAAAATCCATATCCCATAACTAAAACTTAATACCAAATAAACCTCTAAAACTCGTATATTTCCTAAAAATTTTAAAATATTTTTTTTATTAGGGTCTGTTGACACTTACTGTTCATAATTAACCCTATAACGGTAGCCATAAAAATATACAGGCTAAGGCAACAGAACTTTGATAATTTCTTTTGAGCTTGTCATATCGAGTAGCTATTCCTCTAAATTGCTTTAATCTACAAAACATATTTTCAACTAAATGCCTGATTTTATATAAATACCAGTCCATATGGTCA
>NZ_VPAW01000023.1:0-34638 GCF_013419055.1 Acinetobacter sp. YH12108
CTGCAACTAGATTTTCCACTTGTTCTGGTTCATCGACTGCAACCAGATTTTCCATTTCTGCAATCATAGCCAAAGGATCTGATTCATCTGCTGCAACTAGATTTTCCGCTTGTTCTGGTTCATCGACTGCAACCAGATTTTCCATTTCTGCAATCATGGCCAGAGGATCTGATTCATCTGCTGCAACTAGATTTTCCGCTTGTTCTGGTTCATCGACTGCAACTAGATTTTCCATTTCTGCAATCATGGCCAGAGGATCTGATTCATCTGCTGCAACTAGATTTTCCGCTTGTTCTGGTTCATCGACTGCAACCAGATTTTCCATTTCGTCATGACTAAATTCAGTGTCATCAACTGCAATAAGGTTTTCCGTTTGTTCTGGTTCATCTACTGCAACTAGGTTTTCTATTGGATTTTCAGCACTAGCTTCCACCTGGCTAAAGAAGTCATCGACAATATTTTGCGCTTCAGTATCTTCTTCCCATTCAACAGCCCCAAAGAATTGATCGACCACTTGTAGACATTCTTCAGGTTGTGGATTTTCAGGATCTTCAAAAACTGTTTTATCTAACTTAAATTCAGGGATAACTAAGCTAGAAATATCTATCTGTTCAGCCTGTTCTACTGTAGTAATTTCAGTTATACGTTTTTCAATTTTTGCCTTATGCAGCTTTACGTCTAAATCAGGAATAGGAATTGAAAGTTCCAGATCCTCAAAGGCAATTTTTTCTAATTGCTTGTGAGTTGGAAAACCTTTAATTGCTTTCATGCTAGGAGAAACGGACTTTAGGCGATCCACAAAAGCACTGTCATTAAAATACTTAGCCTTTTCACACATGATAGGTTTTGTATTTTCCATAAAGATAATTTCTTTATCTTGCGACAATTCTTTTAACTCTTGAGGGAGCATTAAAGCTCGTCTTTGATCTGATTCATTTTCTGAATTAGAGCCACCTTGCCCCCATGCCATAGAACGGCTTTGGCCTTTAGATTTTGCTTTAAAAGTGAAATAGCCAAGCATTTCACTATATTCATTAGCATCTCGTTGTTCTCTAGGCGGGTAAACGATCTGCAAAGCATGGTTAGTTACAAGCCCCCTAGTTTGAGTTTTATAAACGTCCTCTAACTGGCCAATAGACTGAATAATTGTTAATAAACGAATGTTATAACCCGCAATAAATGAGTTAGCGTCTGCAATTTTCGCGACTTTACCGACAGCCGTTGCTTCATCATTCACGACTAGGCACTGGTATTTCAAAGATGAATCTTGTTGTGGCAGTGTTTTTAGATTCACATCAATTAAGAGTGAATAGAACAAATTGATTAAGTTCTTAGCATCCCCTAAACGGTTTGGTTGAACACCAAAATAGATAGACATTCTTTGTCTGCGTACATCTTCAAGTTTAAAGTCACTTGATGAAGTTGCAGCGTCTACAATCGGGTTCGCAAAAATCGTTAAAGGTGAGGTAAAAGTAGAAATGATGTTACCGAGCGTATTGTCTGGTGAACTTAAAAAACGGTTTAAAGCATCTAGGCAAGTATCACTAAGCGGTTTATCACTTTGCGCTCTTTCATCAATAATAGATCTAATATGATCCTGAATTGGCTTTCCTTTACCTGAACTCTGTCTTAAAACCTCGCCCATAGTTACAGGCAGATCTTCAGTTTCAAATAGATATAGGGCTAATCCAAGAAATAAGTTATTAGCATTGTCATTCCAGAAATCGGTTTTAGCATCACCAGTCACAGGGTAGAAGCTTCGACCAATAGCAAGAATTTCACCTACTCTAAAATTTTCGTCATGACTAACTGTATCAAATGGATTCCATTTGTGAGATTTTAGATCTTCAGAAAATGGGCTGAATAGATAAACTTTCTGGCCATTCTTAGCACGAAATTTAGAAGTTAATAGGAAGTTTTCAAGCTTCAAATCCAATACAACTACACTATCCGAATAGTTTAGAAGGTTAGGAATAACAATCGCTACACCTTTACCGCTTCGTGTCGGAGCAGCCAGAAGTACAAATTGCTGACCGCCAAGCATTAAATATTTATTATGATATTTCCCTACTAAAATTCCCTTATTTCCCATCAATCCAGATTTCTGAATTTCTTTTGTTGTGGCAAATCTGGCATCACCATGTAACGACTGTTTTTTATTAAACAGACTAGCAATGACTAAAGCAGGGAGAACAAAAGTGATAAATAGTGCAGCGATCAAGGCACCTTGCAGCTTTTTCTTTTGTGCAGGTACATTGTGTGCATATAAATCCCAATAATACCCCCACGTTGTCAGATTCACTTCAGGAAATGGATTGGTCTTATTAGCTAAGTAATAAAGAACACCGGCCAGATATTTAGTAATAAAGAAACCAACGACTGCTAGAAAAATCGCAAGGAGTAGAATCAGGATCTTTTTATTCATGCTCGATCCCCGACAATAATTTCAGCATCACCAAATTGAGCCTTAACTTTAGAAACAGGATCAAATTTGATTTCAGAAATAAAGCGTTCTTTACCTATTAAATTACTTTCATCATCATATTTTTTCTTCACTTCAACATGAACAATAATATCAATGGTTAAAGCAACTAATTCCTTTAGTGTAGTGGCATCGTAGATATTTGCTTGTTCATGTTCTTTGCACATAAAGACATAGCGATCATAAGCCAGTGAACAGCTTTCAGCGTGATAACTTGTAATAGATCCACTGTGACCAGTTGTAAGCAATTTCAGAAAGTCAAAAGCTTCTCCACCACGTAATTCAGCAAGTAATACACGGTCTGGCTTCATACGCATATTACTAGCGATCAGATCAGATGGAGTTACCTTAGCTTTACCTTGACCACCTTTAGAATAAAGTAGGTGTACCTTGTTTTCATGTGGAACAAAAAGCTCACGTACATCTTCAATAGTGACAAGACGTTCATCTTTAGGAATGTACTGACAAATTGCCTTCATGAAAGTGGTTTTACCAGAACCAGTATCACCAACAACTGCAATATTTTTCTTACATTGAACAGCGAATTTAAAAAATCCCTCAAGATCTTTGTTTTCTAAAAACTGGACTAGCTTAATATCTTCAGTACGTAATACAGGTTTAAACTGCTCAAACTCTTTAGATTTCCCATATCTGAAGTGGTCAAAAAAGCCTTGATCTTTATATTCCTGAAATGATCGGTTTGACTCGTCAGGAATACGGATCGTCATTGATACCGTTCCATTTTCAATGGCTGGCGGTAGAACAATCTGAATACGCTCTCCATCAGGCAATTGAGCAGACAATATAGGGTTTTCTTGGCCAATCCGTTGATTGGTATAGGTAGCAATAACATTAGCTAAAGCTGTTATTTGCCCCATTTCCAGATTTATAGAATGCTTTTCCCATCCTTTATTAGATTCCGTCCAAACTTCGTTAGGTGCGTTAATTGCAATTTCAGTCACCCCTTTAGTTTTTAAGAATTTTTCTAATGGAAGTAATAGCTGTCTAACCATTACATCCTTGCTTAAAACATTATTTTGCGCGGAGTTCATACACACCTCTGAAATCAATATCTTTTGCCACATAAATTGAAGCTACATCACCCTGATTTTTATAAATTGTTGGCTTGATATTGATTGTTTCATTCAACACTGTTTCAGCCATTGATTTACCCATGTCTGAAGTGTTTTGAAGCATATAAGGAGTGCTATTGTTCCCACCTGTTTCTTTAGAAATACCGTAAGCAATAGCGTCTTGAACTAAAGAAAGCATAAACGCTGCACCGATACGTGCGCCCCAACGGTTATCCACTCGACCACTTAAACCACCTGTTCCTAAATGGTCTGCTGCGGGAGAATCAATATCGACAATAACACCATGCGGAGTTTTTAAGCGTGACCAGATGATACCTAAACGTCTTTGGCCTTGTGCTGCAATACTTTTGTATTCTCCAATGACTTCAGATCCCGCTTCAGCAAGGACTACACGACCATTATCAGAATAAACAGGTTGTGGAAGGACACATGAAGCCATACCGCCAATTTCTGAAACGACTTTAACTGACAGGTTGCAACGGATTACACGACCTTTAGCAATTAAGTAATTTCGATCCCCAATAAACCTAGCCTGGACTTTATTAGAGGAATGATTAGCCATGTTAGTTGTAGCTTGTTGTGGCTGATGCTGCTGCATAGGTTCATCATCATCATGCGCTAAAGACATCAAACCAGATCCAGAGAAATTACCAGAACGGCTATTACTATTCTGATCCTGTTCAAACTGTTTCATCATGCCTGTTACTTGGTTATAAGCTGCTTGATGATTCATGCTTGACGGCTGGCCAACCGCCCCGCCTTGTTGTGAAGGATTGACAAAAATCCCGCCACCGTAACGGCTTCCATTATTTAAAGGTACATATTGAGCTTGTTGTTGTGGCTGTGGCTGAATTACTACAGGTTGTTGATTTGCTGCTTGCTGTTCAACTACTGGCGCAGCTTCAGGCTGTCTTAAAATCTGCTGACCATTTTGGCATTGAAAAACCAACATGCCGTTATAAGTTAAAGCATTGCCGTTATTGTCTGTTAGCTGTCTAGGAATACTTTGATCCTGACAGGCATCTAGGCTTTGAAATTGAGCATTTTGACCTGCATCCGTTGGCATAGGATCAGTATTAGTAAAATCCCTTCTTTTAGCTGAAGCATCTAGGCTTGGATCTATCTGATTTTCTTTTAATTGGGCTGCTTCTTCAGCATCACTACTATCTGAAAAGAAGTTATAGGCAAAGACCGCTATAACAGTAAAAAGTACTGCCATAACTGCAATAAACGCTATTTTTTTACCTTTTCCATCTTCCTGATCCCCACGTTCATTGACAGAAACAATGCCATTTTCTGATTCGTTAAATTCTTCATCAGGAGCTTGTTGATCATCTAATGGTTTTTGATCATTAATATTCATTAGTTCATATCCCCAGTAATGACACGTTTAACACCCTCTACAGTAGTGCCATCTTGAGGAGCAACACCGACAGGATCATAAGATTCATTGAAAATGCTCACTACGCCTTTTCCTTGACGTAAAACAAATTTTTTAGCTAGAGCTTCAACAATCAAAAGTTTTGGATCTTCTTTACTGATATGGAAATTAACTTTTTCTTCCCCTTCCGTACCTTCAATAAATACGACTGGAATATCAGTATTTCCTTTAAATCGCATATAGGTAAAACGACCGTCATCAAATAGCATTTCTGGAACAAAGTGCTTCCCTTTGCTGTTTGCAGCTTGACGATAATTCCAGTTTTTAGGGATAGGCGCAGCATTAGCTAAACGATGCTGTAAAACCAAAAATTCAGTAAGTTGGCTTTCTTCTTTTAATTGTGCTGCATAAGCGTTATAGCGTTGAGCTTCTTCCTGTTTACGTTTTTCTTCTTCTTCTTGTGGATATTTAAAGACAACACGATACATCGGTTTTTCTTTGGCATTATTTAGAACTTGAAAATCAAAACTATAATCACGCTTATTAGTGCGTAACTCTAAGTTATTCCGAGTAGCCTTATCCTTTGGCTTCACCCATACTAAATTTGATCCAGTATCCGCAAAAATACACCAATTGGTGTCATCCTTTTCACAGTCTGAAGGGTATCCAGTAGCAGCACCACGCTCTAAAATTCTTTCACCTTCACCTAATACAATGCGGGTTACAGTGCCTTTTTTGACAGTAATTCGATAAACATCATTAGGAACATAATTGATTGTTCTAATACGTGAATCGGTAGGCATAGCTTTAGGCGTAATTGCTGCATAAGAGATCCCATGCACCGCCAAACCCAAAGCAAGAATTAATTTTTTCATGTAATGATCCTTTACATTCCTTGTTGAGCTTGTGGCTGAACAGCAGCCCCGCCTTGTTGAGCTTGTGGCTGAACAGCAGCCCTGCCTTGTTGAATCGGAACATAGACTTGCTGACTAGGTTCAACAACCGCAGCTTGCGCTACAGGTCTGTTAGGAGATAGTTCAGGATCGACACGATAGCCCACGACCTTAAAGCCGAATGGGTTTTTAATTAGATCTTTTTCTACCAGTTTATTTAGATTGTTCGGAGCATATTCATATCGAATACTTGCAATATAATATTGTGGCTGTTCATCACGATTAGCTTCGACTGAATGCAAAGTCTTAGTGAAGCGGACACTAGCAGTAAAACCTGTTTCATCCTGATTAGTCTGGACAGAAATCACATCAACTTTTAATTCATATTTTTTGCCGTATTTTTTATCTCTTGCACTATCACCTTCATAGAGTGAAGCAAAGTCATTACCGACCTGATTACTACTCATAGTCATGACTAAATCATAATCTGGCTGTAATAACGGATAGAAATAACTCTCACGGGCGGTTACATAACGAGTAATGTTATTTTTATCAATTAATTCTTGTTTGCCTTTTACTTGCTGATCATCAACAACGCCCACGTATTCAACATTTCCTTGAGCTTTATCTACTGTGAAAACAACAGGTACAGTCTGGCGCATTGGAGCTAATGTCACTAATCCAATGGCTTCTAAGACGGCCACGCCCACCGCTACTTTTGCAATAGTCCAAGCTTTACGTTCTGACTTAGCCCGCATCGCAATAAGATCTGCTTCCCAATCCATAGCTTTTTCATAGCTTTTAGCTTCTTCAGCAGCAGATACTTTTTTAAGTTTGTTCATGATAGACCCGATAGACCCTATTAGAGTTATTTCTCTAAGTATGCCAAAAAATATAAAAATCGTAAACCAAAATAATATATTTTGGTTTTATAAATTCAATGTTTTCTGAAAAATTGCAAAAAAAATACCCATTTCAAAAGAAATGGGATTTTTTTTAAAAGTTTAGTTACCAGAGTAGCCGTCAAGAATGTTGCCTTTTTGGGCAGCACGTTTTAATCGGCCTTCAATTTCAAGCTGTTGTGCTGCATCTTTTTGAGCTTGCGCCTGCGCCTGCATCAAAGCAATTCGGTTTGCATCATTAGCAACTTGTGACTGTTCCGCTTGAATCCTAGCCTGTAACTCAGCGATAGCTTTAGCATCAGTAGTGTTATTGATCTGTTTACGCAAATTATCAATCTGTTCAGTACGCAGATCCGCAACGCCTAACGCTTGCTGATTTAAAGCCTGTGTTTGTGCATTGTTATTTAATGCAGCTTGACAGGCTTTATAGTTCTGGCCAGTTCTTGAAGCACAGTCATAAACCATTGTGGCATCACGAATGTTTCTAGCTGCTGAAGTCATACCATTGACACCGCCTTGTTGGATGCCTTTATAAATGTCAGCAACATCACTTGGAATCACGTCTTTAAGATATGGATTATTGACAGCATCACCGAAACCACGAATACCAGTAATGGAATCGTATTGCTGTTTTGCCTGTTGGATCTGGTTCACCATCTGATTGTATTGCTCACCCCAAGCCACCATATTTTGAACAGCTTGAACAAGGTTAGCACCGTCAATGACAGGAATACCTGTAGCATTGGCTTGACCACTAATAAACAAAGATGAACCTAAACCCAAAGCTAACAATTGTTTTTTCATTAGAAAAATTCCTATTTGTTTCTTTTGAGGTTAGAGAGAGTGTGTCGTTGATATAACGGCTTAGATCCTCCTGTATTCGAGCTATTGGAATTATTAGAGCTGCTAGAATTCCCTTGAACACTTCCCCCAGTGGTAGGAGTAGCTGAAGCACTATCAGATTTTGAATTATTACCGCCACGACCTTTAGTAATTGCTTGAGCTACAGCACGACCGACACCTTGAACACCCGCCCCACCTGTTATGGCTGAAGCCATCGTTGGAATGTTCCACATGATCACTACAATAGTTCCCGCAACAATACAGAGGGAAACTACAGAAGTAAGAATGTCACCCGCATCAAAGTTATTAGCGATTTGCGTACACATGCCTGAAACGAAAGCAAAGAGCATACTGATAATTGCGGTGATAAAGCCTATGGTGAAAACATAGCTCAATGTTTGAGAAAGCCAACTTTCAAAATATTTTTGTGTAGCAGGAAACATTGCACACAGAATGAATATGGGACCAACGCCTAAACAAAGTTGCAGACTGATTTTTGCCAGTAAATATAGGCCAGTACCAATGAAGAACAATAGGAATTGAGCGACAGAAACAACAGCAGCAGATAAATACAAGCCAATATCAGGGAAAATGCCAGAAGCTGATTCAGCTTCCTCACCTAATTTTTGGATTAATTCACCCCACGGAACGCTCACTTGATCCAGTAAAGCACCTAACGAAGTTTCACCACCTGGACTAACAATCTGAATTAAACCGATAGCCAATCCGTTAATAGCTTCAACAACAAAGGATTGATAGACTCCAGCACTTAAAGCAATTCCACCAACAAAAGCGATCTTAAAAAACTTCCATAAAGCGGTATAAATAGAATCTTCTTGTGCACCAGTCGCAATATTGTAGCCAATGATCAGGATATAAATTGTTGCAGCAGTCAAAGCTATAGGAACAATTGCAGAAGCGATATTACTACTAACACCTGTCACGTAACTTGCTAATAGAGAATCAATTTTTGTTTCTAATGTAGTAATAATTGCCATTGCAATCCCCTATAAATCCTTAATTATTTTGAATCTGGGTTATATCCATCAAGGATATTTCCAGATCCTTTTTTGGTTTCTGCTTTTACTGGTTTTTGAGGTGCAGAAGGATCATATTCATCAAGAATATTGCCCTTTTGGGATGCTCTAGCCTTGCGCTGCTTCAGTTCTTCTTGCTGTTCAGCAGTTAAGTCTTGAGGTTTTAATTGTTGTGCAGCCTTCACTTCTTCTTTTAACTGCTTAACCTGTTCCTTATCATCAGAACATGCAGTTGTTAAAGTAGAAATAACCAACAAACTTGATAGTGCTAAAAACTTAGTCATGACTAAGCAACTCCTTTTTCTGAAATTAATTTTTTACGTTCTGCGATCCGTTGTAAGAAAAGTTCGCCCCAATCGTTAGGATCTTCACCAACTTCATTCATGAGATTTTCGAGAAGTTCTACATTATCCTTAGAGCCTGAAATAATCTGTAAAACGTCACGCATTTCGCCTAGATCCATTTTGCAGAGTGCGGAACGGCTACCCTGCTTAACTAAGAACATGCGTGAGTTTTCTTCTAGCTCTTTAATAATTTCAAATTCTTGCGGAGTGACCTTAAAGCCGTTTACATAGTCATCGTAATCAGCACGAGGATTAGGTAAAAAGATTTGAGTAACGCTTTGTTCAACCATTGTTTTACCAATGTCAGAATCTAAAACGTCACTTGGGGATTGCGTCATAAAGACACCTAGACCATTCAATTTACGAATAGTTTTCTGCTTATCTTTGGCAAAATCTTTGAAATATTCATCTGTTAATGGCTTCCAAAACTCGTCCATCCAGTAAATAAACGGACTACCATCAATCAATGAATCTGTGATGTGTAATAGATAAGCCATGATTGGTGTACGGACTTCAGGATCATCTAAAAATTCCGTGTAGTCATAACCAAAGATTGGCATTTTGGCTTTAGAAAAGTCTTGAGTATCGTATGGATTATCAAAGACCCAAGATAAATTTCCGTCATGATCAGCAGTGTTACACCACTTAGCTAAACGATCCTGAAGCGAATCGCCCCCGCCATTTACTTTCAGATTCATATATAAAGCTGAAAGTCTGCGGAGTTCTAACGGCATATCATCACGCATAATGGTACGAACAGCCTGACTGATTTCCAGATCTTCGGCAGCATTACGAACGCCACCTACCAGAATTTTTACAAGCTTTTCTACAAACTGAATATTTGTTTCAGTCGGTGGTAGCTGCAACGGATTAAAGCCAGTTGGTACACCACGCTCTAAGGCATAGTATTGACCCCCAATCCGTCTAATCCCAATTTCTGCGCCCCTATCTTTATCAAAGAAAACACCCTTCAGATTTTTATACTTACAAGCAAACATCATCATGGCCATGACTAGGGTTGTTTTCCCCACACCAGTTGTTCCAATGACACACGTATTACCTGGCATCTTGTCATCTGTAGAATCTTGCTTATCAGGGCTGACATGATGATTAAAGTAAAATGGTTGGCCACTTGGAGTTTTAAATAAAGCTAGTGCTTCACCCCAAGGATTGCCGTCACGCTTACCTCTTGCGAAGTTATGAAAAGGGCTTAAAGCAGAAAAATTTAGGCTTGTGAGATATGCTTCTCTTGGACGCATATTAAAGTTACCCGCTAATTGCGAGAACCATGCACATTCAGGAACAGTATCAATTACAGCCATTTTGAACCCTGCTTCATCTGATAAAGCAGTTCTGGCACTCGAAACATTCAGAGCAACTTGATTTGGTGAATCACCAAAAATCGCAAGCGTATAGTGATATTCGCCTAACTGGAAATTCCCGCTATTAGCTTCACTCATAGCCAGATCAATATCACGAATCTCTTGATCTGAAACGTCCTCTACAGAATTTAGCTGTCCTTTAATTGTTTTTAATTTATCTACAGCATCACGCTTGCCATAAACCGTGAAACTTTGAGTTTCAATGTATTCATAGTTTCCATACAGGATGGAATTGCACATTCCTGATTCTGATAAACGTGGAAATTCTTGAATATCCAGAAAGCCTACATATTTTTGAGCTTCAGGATGTTTGATCTGTAAATAGCCGTTTTTGTCACCAAAGAACAAGCGACTACTTGGAATATATTGATCAAGATTAGCTTGTCTTAAAGGGATTTCTTCCCAAACTCCATTAGTTAAGAAACCAAGCAGATTACACATTTCGGAGTAGACAAAACCTTTCTTGGTATAGGTCGCCAGACGTTCTGGATTGTAGTGATATAGACTTGCTTCAACCTGTTTGGCTACATCATCCAAAATATCCAGATCCCGCTTAATCTGCTTTTTCAGGGCTACTGGATCACGACTAGCTTTACTCTTAAAAATCTTTGTTAATCTGGAAATTTCAGGACGATAAAGAATTGTTAAATACAATTCAGTAGCCATCTGTTTATTCTTTTCACCCTGAAACTGCTGATAATATCTTTCATTAAAATCAGCAATAAAATCATTTTCATAAACGCCATTTAGACGTTCATTAACTCCCCTACGAATCTTATGCGTCCAAACAGCAAAGTGACCGCCACCTAAAGCACGATAAAAATTATTTAATCCTTCTTTACGGATTCTAATAATATCGGCTTCAACTGTTTCAAACGAAATGCCTTCTAATTTCCATGTAGCAATGTATTCACCATTTTTAAGCTTAATAACATTGTTGGAAACATGATTACCAAACGGCAGATAGTCTGAAATTGCGACTTCAGCATTTGCGCTATCTTTAACTTGCTGTTTTGAACGCATGATATTGTTATTTCCTTTTCTTTAATTTAAGTGGCGAAAATGAGATTGCTCCCCATTTTTGATGGTTCTGGATCTGTTTCCCTCTTATGCGCCACCGCATCAATACTTGCTTTAATCGTTGGTCATCTACTTTTGTTATTGCCCGCATCCAGAAGTAAATAGGCACATAAATAGCTGCTATAAATAAAGTCACATAGGCACTAAGTAGATAAAAAGACCAACCCGCTAAAAGAATTGCTACCCCCGTCACCAACAAAAAAGGCAACATTGGAACGCCAAAAAGCATGGCAGGACGAGTGCAACCCCTGAAAATTGGATCAGAAAAATTCGACATTAGTTAATCAGCCAAGCAGCGATACCCGCAGCACCACCTACCAAAATCCCCCCGATAACGATGTTAGAAATGTCTGACCACTTCGCTTGTTGCCAAGCCAATTTAAAGCCAGCCCACATGATAGTGATGGTAAATACAGTTACAGCCACACCCGCTAAGACTGACTGAACATTAGCCATAACCGTATTAACTTTTGAGATTTGAGCAAAAGCAGGGCTTGAGATTAACGTCATGAACAACATCAATACGCTTGCTTTGATACCAGTCGTTTTAGTCGTTGTTATTTGCGTTTGATTTGCTTTCATTATTTTCTCCAAGTGAAGCAATTAAGACCTAGCGCATTAAGCACCAAGAACAATATTTTTGGAAAATCAAATATTGTTCATTGGTACTGTATATTTAATATATTACACTAAGTTTTAAACTTTTTGAAAATATTTTAAAAGATCATAGAAGATTTTAAACTTTTTTCTTTTTCTTTAATATTTGTGCCGTTAGTTAAGAAAAATGAAGGTCGTTTCTCCACTACTGGAAGGCTTTGAAGTTCTGTATTTTCGGTATATCCATTGGAGTTAGGCATATCTGCATTAGTAGCAAAATATGCAAGCTGTTCTGAGCTATTCATAGGAGGTGAGGGAGGATTGAATTTTACAGGCATGGTATTGAGTGAACCATTAGCAAAATAATTCAAATTTCTTGATACTTTCGCTACATACCCATTTCTAAATCCTGATGAATGGTTGCCAGTGTTATAGCAAGACATAGCTTTATAAATATCTTTGCCTTTTGCCCTATTTCGGCAGTCATTAAAGATAAATTGCATTGCGCTTAGATTAGTGCAGGGATCAAAAACTTGCTCGACACTAAGATTTAATCTTTTGAAATTAGCACTATTAATTTGAGCAAAACCAACATCAATATTTCGTCCCTGGCTAATTAATCTTTTGGCCACAGATACAGCTTCTTCATAGCTAGTCGGCTGTTTTTTAAGACCTGCGGCACGATTAACCCCTATCGCAAAAGGATTAAATGAGGATTCAGATTTAACAATTGCAGACGCAATATTTACATCAACTTGTGGCGCACATTGTTGTGCCAAAACTACGAAATCAATCATTACTTTTTCACCTCAAATTTTGGCTTACCTTTTTGATCTGGATAAGTAGCGGAGCACCCATTTTTATAGTTGGTACACCCCCAAAAATAGCCATTTGCCCCATTGATCCGTCTTAAATCACTGGCACATTGAGGACATGAATAGACTTCAAGAAGTGGCTTTTTATTAACTTCAGGCAAAAAGACTTTGCAATCTGTTTCCCGATTAGGACAGAACCAGATCGGATCTTTACCTTCTTTTTTGGATCTGAATAATGGCGTTGAGCATTTAGGGCAAGGATATTTGATTTTCTCTACTGGCTGACCTTTCTTGTCATCCATCGAGTGCTTACATTCCTGATCATTGCAGATCCAAAAAAATTCTTTAGTTTGCGAATTTTGGAATTTATTTAAGCGACCTGTTTTACATTTAGGGCATGAATGAATAACTTTTTCGACTGGTTTACCCTTGTCGTCATTCATCGAGTGCTTACAGTCCTCATTGCTACAAATCCAAAAAAATTGATTGGTTTTAGTATTCTTAAATTTTTTTAACTGGCTTTTACACTTTGGACAAGGTATTGCGTTTATAGCTGTCAGTTTTGAAGCTGTACTTAGCTCTTGAGCAAGTTGAGTGTATAAGGCAGAAACAACCGAATTATATGAAGTTTCACCAGATGCAATTTTATCTAGCTGCAACTCCATCTCTTTTGAATAGTGCAGATCCAGAAAGCTAAACTTAGCTTTTAACAGACTACCAATTAGATCATTCCCTAATTTAGTTGGTTTTAAGACTTTCTTTTCTACCTCCAGAAAGCCCTTATTCAGAATATTGGCCATAATTGATGAATAAGTAGAAGGGCGACCAATCCCGCAGCTTTCCAATTTTTTAATTAGTGAAGCTTCTGTATAGCGTTTTGGTGGCTTAGTTTGTTTTGCAATAACTTCACCGCTTTCAACATCAACAACAGAACCAACTTCTAAGACCGGCACCACGCCTGAAGGCTCGTTTTCATCTTCATTCAGGCAGTCTTTACCAAAAACCATCCACCCTTTTTTTATTAGCTCACGGCTTTTAGCATGGAACTTATATTTTCCATCTTCAGACAGTAATTCCAAAGTAACGGCTTTATATTCAGCTTTGGCCAATTGACTTGAAATAGTACGTTCCCAAATCAATTGATATAAAGCTTTTTGTTCTGGTGACTTTCCTAGATCTTTATCAGTTATGTGAACAGGTCGGATTGCTTCATGGGCGTTTTGCGCCCCATCTTTTTCCTTAAACTTATTAGGCTTTTCAGGTAAAGAAAATTGATGTTCATTAGCATAAGCAAAGATTTCTTCTACACTTTCATCAGCTATGTTTAGGCCGTCAGTCCGAATGTAAGTAATTGCCCCTTGTTCAAATAATGCCTGTGCTGCTTTGGTTGTTTGTTGAGGGCTAAAGCCTAACGCTACACTAGCAGCTTGTAAAAGTAGGGCTGTAGAGAAAGGAGAAGGAGCATTTGAATACTCTGTTTTTTCAGTGCAGTTTAAAACTTTAACTTTCTTAGTTTTTGCAACTTCTTCAGCTAAGGAACGATCTAAAACATAAGGCTGATCCTCAGTTACAAATTCCGTTGTAACCCATTGCGAGATCCATTTTTTAGGCTCTTTATCAAAACTCAAATTAACGCCAAAGTGGTTAGTAACTTTGAATTTCTGGATTTCGATTTCTCTAAGGACAACGATTAAAACAGCAGGAGATTGTACCCGCCCCGCAGATGAAGGCTGACCCATAAGATTAGATGCAATAGGGGAAACTAGATAGCCCACCAGACGATCTAAAGCCCTACGTGCTTCTTGAGCATATACAAGCTGATAATCTAAACCACGCCCATTATTAATGGCTTCTTTAATAGCTTTTTCTGAAATTTCATTAAATTCTATTCGTTCAAATTGACCATCTTCCAGACCTAAACATTCTTTTAAATGCCATGAAATAGCTTCACCTTCCCTGTCTGGATCGGTAGCTAAATAAATCTTGTCTGCTTTATTCAAAAAGGCTTTTATTTTTTCAATACGTTTTTCGCCACCGTCAAAAGTTCTGTCATTAACTTTGGCATCAGGAATAAATGAATATTCCATTGCAAAATCATTGGCTATATCAATACCTAAGCCTTTTCTTGGTAGATCCCGAACATGGCCAACACTGGCCACAACTTTAAAATCAGATCCTAAAAAACTTCCAATTTTTGAACATTTGTTAGGAGATTCAACGATTACAAGATTCATGGGTTATTTCCAAATTGTGAAATTTAGGAAACTCGAAAGCCCACAAAGAAAAGATGAATATAAGAAAGCAACTACTTGAAATTTAGTGAAATCTACAAGGATTTCTAAAAGCAGTGCATCTTGTGGCATGAAGCACACAAGATAAACACATGAAATAACTAGAAAAAATTTTAAAAAATTTCCATATTTATTTAAACTTATAGCCATTTTCTTAAATACCATCTTAGGACTTTAAAGAATACAATCCAAAATATACCATATTGGAAATGGCTTTTGTATTTTTTTACTTGATTCTTATTATTTTTACTTCTTCTGTATAAATTTTTTCTTTCAAGAAATCATTAAGCCTAGTCAGATCCTTAAAGATCCTAGCTTTATCTTTTTCTCGTCTTGTTGTTAAAGTCCAAACCTTTTGGCCTGACCATGCCAGTTTTGCTGTGATAAAAAATCCACCCTCAAATTCATTAATAATTAACTCTTTAATAAATCCTTGTTTATTAGATTCCTCTAGCACCACCTCTGAAATAGAAAAATCAGGATCAATATTTATAAAATCAGTCATCCATAAAACCTTTTAAAGCACCCATAACAAAGGTGCATTATCATCAATTTAGGTAATCTTGGTAAAGTTTTTTTAAATAATTTAAAGAAATTTTAAATGTTTTAGCTAAATTCTGCTTTAGTCATGACTAAAAACCTCGATGCTTGGATAAAAGCTGCAAGCTGCAGCGTTTATCCAGGCATCTATATTACCTATCTAATCCAGATCCATAGCACATATATCAGAGCAAAGTGTCTACTTTGCGAACTGACGCAATCAGTTAAATTTTCCCTTCCCTGATTACCGTTGATTTTCAAGTGAGCTTTAAAAAGCTGTGCTTTTTAAATGGCGACCGCAGAAAATAAACTGCTCCCATTTGATCTAGTAGCGGGATTTTAATAGTACACAGTACATAATATGAGGTTATTAAAAGGGTTATAACCCCACGTTAAAACATACTATTACAATGCTACTTCTCATAAATGGCGACCCGATATAAGTAGTAAATTATTTAAAAAGGACTTAATATCCACCTGTGGACATTTATTAAATGGGATAAGTTATGACTGAAGAACTAGAAACAGAAACAGAAACAGAAGGAAAGGTATTAGATCGCAGAAAAAGATATAGAAAAAAGCCTACTACCAAAACTCCACTTTCAGTTTATTTCAATATGGATGTTCCTGAAGATGTTGAAGCACTGGAAGCCTTAGAATATTTAAAAGATATTTATGGCGGGGAAAAACACGGAAAAAGTGTAGCAGTCAAAGAAGTTTTAAGAATTTTCTATAAACAATTACAAGAAAAAAAAGCCTGATTTAATCAGGCTTTTTTCTTGCAAAAACTTAGGACTTTTTAACTGTAGTGACTAACTTGTCATCTACATACAGATAAACTCTTTTATTATGTGTATAAGATGAAATTTTAGGTTGTCCTTCTCCACCTCCAACAGATCCGTCTTGATTACTGCTGACGAATGAACAGTGAGGAAAGCCTTTACCTTTAGCCAGATCTTTTTTAACGTCACTAATTGTAGACTGACATTCAGAAACATTAAGACCGCCAGCAAAGCACATAAAAGCACGACAGCCATAATTTTCATCTTTAGCTGCAACTAAAGCAGATGCACTAGCTAAAGTTAAACCTAAAATAAATTTTTTATACACAAGTAGTCACTCTATTTAGATGAGTTTTCCATTACGAATAACTTGCCTTCAAAGTTTAGAGATATTGTTTTGGCATTGCTGCACATTGAACAAATCTCTTGAATCAAGAAGGGTAAATTCCGTGTGAATCGAATTTTTCCTGATGCGGTATGAATGATGTGATCAACATCATTTACTTTAACAGTCACAAAATATTGGAACTGCTCGTTCATACCAATTTCAACACCATAGTTATTAGCGTTGAAGTCATCGACTGTTTTCAAGTCATTCATCGTTAAAGCCATTTCTGCAAGATCCTTAGTTTTTAAAAAGTGAAGTGCGGATTCTTACAAAATATAATTAATTTAAAAATGTAACTGAAGTGTAACTGTGTGTAAAAGACACAAAAACATCAATTATTTTTAAACGCTTTTAATATATACCAAAAAGTTTAAAACTTTAATTAATAATTTAAAACTTTTGTAAAAAGTTTGTATATATCAAAGCTCATATTTTTTTTAGATCCCTTCCCTTTTTGTCATGTAAATATCACTTTAATAATCTTCTAAACATTTCTAAAAACTTTTTAAAAAAAACTAGAATCGGGTTTAAAAAGAGTTTAAATAGAGTTTAGGAGTGTTTAGAACAGTTTAAGAGCCTTAATTTCTTTTTGTAAAACATAAGTTTACAAGCCTATAACTATACGTTTTGTCGCTATAACTATACGTTTTGTCGCTACAACTATACGTTTTGTCGCTACAACTATACGTTTTGTCGCTACAACTATACGTTTTGTCACATACCTATACGTTTTGTCGCAAATAATCCACATACTTATCAACAGTATACAAAAGAATGGCTAAAATATTCTTAAAAATCAGTAATTAATTAGGTGTTTAGCTCTAAATTATTATATTTTTGCGTATTTTTTAGCCTTAATCCATGCTGCAATCTCAAAACTATACGTTTTGTCGCAACTTCCCCGCATAACTATACGTTTTGTCGCAAACCTGCGATTATGCGTACTGAATACGATTATATATATTTTTCAGGAATTAACTAGATTCTTAACAATCTAATAAGTTATTGTTTTATATAAATAATTATATTGAAGAACGATTTTTATTTTTTGGTGCTAAAAAAGATATTTGTATAGGCTTAAAATCATAACTATACGTTTTGTCGCAGTGTAAGTTATTGATATTTATATAATAGTTGTAAATATTCAAAATTGAATATTTTTTAACTGGTTTTTGTGTTAAAAATAGCCATACGTTTTGTCGCAGCGTAACTGATTGAAATAAAAGAAAATACTTAAACAGGAAAAACATTTATTTTATTTATACTACTACAGGGTTATAAAGTAATTTTACTGATTTTTAATAAATATATATTTTAAAAACAATATCTTATAAACTTAATTTATAACTATACTTGATAAATATACTTGTATAGTTATAATGATTTCAAAAGGAATAACGGATTTACAAAAAAAATGCAGAAAATTATTGGCTCACAAGGCTTAGAGGACTATACACAATCTAATACAAGGGCAAAATTGACCGATTTAGTTGTGACCCGCAATGATTTTCCTACTGCCAGATATAGCATTGATCTCAATCTTGAGAAGCTTATGTACTGTGCAATGATCATCGTGAGAAAGAATGAGCTTAAAAATAAGACCTCAATTACTCATGACGACTTCATTTATGTGAGCAGCGAAAACTTTGGAGAATTGACCTCCCCAATGGCTAGAAAGGAAGTGCTTACTGCAACAGATAAACGTGAAATTCAGCGAAATGCTGAAACTGCTTTAAAACGTATTTATACAAAATTTGATAACCCAACTATGTTGGTTAAAGATGGCGAATCTGACGAACCTGCTAAAGTTCCGATGATGACTTATTGCCATTATGACAAAGCAACTAAATGTATTAAGGTTAGATTCGCAAAAGAATTTTTTGAGTATTTCTATGATCTAGTTAAGAAAGTAGATGAAAAAACTAAGTCATTTAGTAGCCATGAATTGAAGCATATTATCTTATTTAATTCGAGCTACTCCCTTCGTTTGTATCGGATCTTAATGAGCTATATGTGGCGTACATCAGAGGTTACTATTGATCTGGAAGAATTAAGATGGATGCTTGAATGTGAGGATAAATATAAAGAGTTGGCCAATTTTAAAAACCGTGTTTTGAATGTGGCTCAGGATGAAATTAACGAACTTAGCAATATTAATGTCAGTTTTGAGAACGTAAAAAACGGAAAGGAAGTAGTTGCTATTAAGTTTATTTTTAGCTTGAAAACTGAATATAAAGAGCAAGGACACATCAAATTTATAGATAAAATGAAAAAGGGCTATCTGGCTGCTGCAATTCCATTTAGTGATGATGGATCACACTTTAAAGCACCTGATCGTATTAAGCATTTTAAACCACCAGTAAAGGTATCTCCAAAACAAATCAGCACCTTAGTAAATTGCAAAGAATTTTTAAATGATTACGGATATTTCTTAGGTAATCTAGACGAGGATACTTCTAAGGTAATCATGAGAACTCTATTAACTGAAAAGTTAGATAAGCTTAATGCTCATAAGCCGATAGATATGGATTATTACTTCTGGTTACAGGCAAAACGAGGGATTATCACCAATAGCAATAATGATAAGAAGAACGATCAGGACACAGACAATCAGGACACGGACGATCAGGATTAATATCTAAAAAGCATACCCCTCATATTGTCTTAAACAGACTTCGCTAATTTAAGACAATATGGTGGTTCATTTAAAACCTTCAAAAATTCTTATTAATCTTTATAAAAAGTATCTTTTCTATTCGCATCCAAATATTAAAATTTAATAATTAGCTAATTGATACCTTAGTCATGACTAAAAGTTTACGTTTAGCCTAAGTGGAATATTTTGCCATTTTTTTAGAATTTCAATTTACAACCATATAATAAAAACAATAACTTAATGTTTCCCAGGATTTGGCCAAACCTGTAATATTTTGCCAATAAATCTAGCTGATTAGTTTTTAAATATTTAGTTTTTGCATTACTTACCTCCTACATTTTTTAGTTTTCTATGCTATCTGGTCGCCACCCATGCGGGCTGGCTTTAGGTATCCCGTTTTAGATCAAATGGGAGCAGTTGCGGTGCTGCGGTCAGCTCGACAAAATCACAGATTTTGTCGGCTTCGCTTGCCCCTTGCAACGGTAATCAGGGAAAGGAAAATTTAACTGATTGCACCAGTTCGCAAAGTAGACACTTTGCTCTGATATACCCTCTAGGGATCTTAACTAAACATTATTTTATTTCTTAGTCATGACTAAATTATTTCTTGAATGTCCACAGGTGGACTGGTATAATGATTTTTATCAGGACGCATCGGGCGACCTGAAATAAAACAGGTATTTAGTTATGAATCAGGATTTAGTTTTAGTCTATACATTAAAGAAATCTGAAGTTGAATCAGTCCATTTTTTTGGTTACTTAGACAATCTTAATGATCAATATGTTTGCTGTCTTACTAAAAAGAATGTAGGTCAATTAATACTAGAATTACAAAACAGTTATGGAGAAAGCTTTGCTGCTGCTTCAGTTATGACTGAAAAAGATTTCTTTCAGAAAGAGAATAACTATTTAGAACCGATTGAAATTTCACTAACTGAATATGATGAAAAGTTTAATATCCTTCCCCCTGCCCGCACGTATGGAGGTTTTAACTTTGAAATGTTCATGCTGCCCGAACAGTTGGGAGGTGGGCTATTCTCACACTTTTTAGTGACCTTTGAGCCATACACTAAAAAACGCCTTAAAGCGTATAGAGTGACAGCTTATAGGAATGATCCATTCCATAAAATTTTTAATTCTTGTCCAATTTAAAAGAGATCCCCGAAAGGGGATTTTTTTATACATTCTTAGTCATGACTAAGGGAAAAAAGGTTGTTCATCTTGTGTGTTTAAAGCTCGTTTTAGGGTGTTTGTGTGTTTAATGTGGGATAACTAGACTTAGGGTAAAAAAAGCTATCAGCAGCCTAAGAAACGCAAATATAAGCATTAGAAAAGCAGACCAGACAAAATACTTAAATAGCTATTTTTTATGAATTTATATCATTAAAAAAAATTAGTCATGACTAAGTTTTTGCTTGAATGTCCACAGGTGGACTGATATAATGATTTTATCAGGACGCATCGGGCGACCTGAAATAAAACAGGTATTTAAACATGAAACATTTTTCATCAGTTACATCATTAGACGAGTTAAAACTTCAGTACAAAAAACTAGCTTTTAAAAATCATCCTGATCGTGGCGGTAAAACCGAAGTTATGCAGGAGATTAACAGCGAATATGAACAGCTTTTAAATCGCATTATTAATGAAGCTTCAAAAGATCAGTATCAAGATAGTTCCGAAAATGGGCGTGGTTTCTGGTCAAGCCGTTCAGAACACTCTGAAGTTGAGAAAAAAGTAAAACAGGCTATTGATGCAATTATCAATCTGGATGGTTTAGATATTGAAATTATTGGCGTTTGGGTTTGGGTTTCTGGTGATACTAAGCAGCACAAAGACAAATTAAAAGAAGCGGGTTTTGTATGGAATCGAGTGCAATGTAAATGGGTTTTCATTGGTAAAAAATCAAATGGTCGAGGTCGAATGACTTTAGATCAAATGCGAGAGTTACACGGCAGCCAGAAAGTTAAAAAAACCAGAATGGCAGAAGAAAGACAACTTTTAACCGCCTAATGAATAAGTCCCCGAAAGGGGGCTTTTTTTATCAATTCTCTTAGTCATGACTAAGTTTTTGCTTGAATGTCCACAGGTGGACTGATATAATGATTTTTATCAGGACGCATCGGGCGACCTGAAATAAAACAGGAATTAATTATGCGAGCTTCAATAGTTGCAATCTTTACAAACTATCCTACAGGTAAACTGGTTCATTTTTGCGGTCATGAGGTTTTAACTGGATCTAACAATAATATTTGGTTTCCAATCTTTGATGAAAAAACACTATTTCAAGAAATTGAAAAAATCATGATTAGTTGCCGAGTAGCCCACAATGTTACTCATATTGAAAGAATCAGAAGGGGAGATAATGAAAACGGTTATTTTGAAGATTACAGAATTACTTATAACTTAGCCGTTTAAGCTAGACCTCCCACAATGGGAGGTTTTTTTTGGTGGCGATTTTTTTGGTTTTTAGCTTGCCTAAAAAACATAAAAAATTGTCTATCTGTTCTGCTTTATATACGCTCATTTTGGCCTGTTCAGGTCGGTGCTAGGATAACCTAGCTTCATATATAAAAAAGGCAGTCAGCAGCCTAAGAATCGCAAATAAGAGCATCTGAAAAGCGGTTTAGCCAGGTATTAAAACGGATATTTTTCTACTCAATTTTCCCTATAAAAAATTAGTCATGACTAAGCTTTTGCTTGAATGTCCACAGGTGGACTGATATAATGACTTTATCAGGACGCATCGGGCGACCTGAAATAAAACAGGTAAAAATCATGGAACAATACATTTCAGTTTACACACGTCAGCAAGCCATTGAAGATGGTTTTTTAGTTGCAATCAATTCTCTTAGTCCTAAATTAGATGGACTGGCAAAAGAACATTATAAGCACCCTATCTGTTTCACTTCTGCGCTTTGGGCGGTAGTTGATAAGGCGGTAAAAAATGAAAAATGGCTTAATGACTTAGAGGGCGTTATTCATGATATTTTATGGATGAGCCGAGCATATAAGACACACCTAAGCCCTAGTGCGGTACGTTTTACTGTGATTATCACAGGCGCAGGTCGCAAGAGAAATCATATTTTAGAATTGCACGTTCATGGTGGAGATCAAGGAGAGCCAGTCATAACAATCGGTTATCCTGAAGATTTTTAATTTACATCCTCCCTTTATGGGAGGATTTTTTTATGATAAAAAACTTAGTCATGACTAAGAAAATGCTTGCAATGTCCACAGGTGGACGTTAGAATATACAGCATAAGGACGCAATAGGGCGACCCTTAATAAGCCATTAAACTAGGTGAAATATGAAAAAAGTTGTTGCTTCAAATCAAAAGGGCGGTGTGGGTAAATCTGCAATCATTTGCCAGTATGCACACTATTTAAACTCTTTGGGCTTGCGTGTATTAGTAATTGATCTAGACCACCAGAAGAACACTACAAAAGCATTGATTACTGGCGGGGCTGTGACTGTAGCTAATGTATCTGCATTCGACATGCTGACCAAAGAAGATCAAACTATTTCAAATTCTGAAGCCTTTACTTTGGTACAAGCAACACCAGAATTAACAGCTATTGAAAAAAATGGCACTTTGCATAACAACTTTGCCACCAATTACCAGAAGTTTTTAAAATCAGTTGATTCTTTATTTGATGTTTGCCTGATTGATACCAATCCAAATCCCGACATTCGCCAAGTAGCTTCATTAATTGTTAGTGACTATGTTTTAAGTCCAATTCAATTGAATCAGGAAGCTATTGACGGCATCGGTGGATTACTCAAGCAGATCCAAGCGATTAATCAAAAGCTAAACCCAAATTTAAAATTAATCGGTATCCTTCCGAATATTGTTGAACCAACTCCATTTCAGAAAGACAACCTAAAAGCTATTGTTCAGCATTTTTCAAAGTACCTGATCAAAAACTCAGACGGTAGCTATGCCTTCGTTAAAAAAACGACTGCAATCGCTGAAGCGCAAGCGCAAGGCATACCTACAAATAAATTGGGTAAAACTAGCGGTTTTACCGCATGGGCTGAATTAAAAACAGTTTTTGAAAGCATTAACAAGTTTATGGAGATTTAAGGAATGTTAGATTTATCAGCTTTGGAAGGTATTGATCTAGGTAATTCTGCACCAGTAGCAGACGGAACACCTAAACAGATTCCACTTACAGATATTCTTGAAGATCCAGATCAGCCGCGTGTTGAGTTTCCAGAAGATCAGATGCAAAAAATGGTCGAATCAATCAAGGCTCGTGGAGTTAAAACACCAATTAGTGTTAAACCCCACCCAACAGAACAAGGCAAGTGGATCATCAATTATGGAGCTAGACGTTTTAGAGCTTCAGTGATGGCTGGCAAGGAAACTATCCCTGCTTTTGTTGATAATGATCATGATGATTATGATCAAGTCATGGAGAATAAAGAACGCCTTAACCATTCACCTATTGAGCTTGCACTTTTCATCCAAAAGAAAATTAAGCAAGGTGAGAAGAAAAACGTAATCGCTAAAAAGTTAAATGAAGATCCTGTTTTCATTTCTACTCACTTAGCTTTAGTAGATATGCCAGAATGCTTATCTAAGGCTTATGATGCAGGTTTTAAATCTCCAAAGACTTTGTATGACTTACGCAAACTTTGGGAATCCTTCCCTGAAGAAGTAAACGCTTGGGTGGATGAATCTTTAGAGAATGGTCAGGACATTATCAGATCTAGAGTTCAGGCTTTATCTAAAAAGTTAAAAGAACCTAAGCAAGCTGAAGCGACTGAAGTAGATCAAGAACCACAGGCGCAAGAAAGCCAAGAGCAAACCGCCATTATTGATGATAATGAATCTTTCAATTTTGAGGGGGATGATCAAGCTGAAGCGACTGAAGAACCAGTAGAACCAGAAGTTAAAAAACTGATGGATCAATCGAATCAGAAAGAGCAGCCAGAAGCTAAAGAAGAAGATCCAGACAAAATCAAAAAACCGCTTTTAGTTGTTATTCATGACGGCCGACAAGCGAACCTGATGCTAAATAAAAAGCCTACTTCTTTAGGTTTTGCATGGATCAAATACGAAGATGGAACAGAGGTATCTGTAGATTGCAGCAGCCTTGAAATCGAGTATTTACAAGAAGCCTAAACCTATCAATGGAAAAAGACCTTGCTTATGCAAGGTTTTTTTTGGGCGGGTTATCCCGACCACCTAGCTAGATTACCCTTAGTCATGACTAAGGAGAAAAGAGGGAAAAAAGAAGGTATATAATCTAGGGCAGGATAGGCAGCAGCCGTTAAAAACCTTAATTTGTGTCACAAATAAAGGTTATACTATTCTTTCAGAATAGCTATCGAAAATATTAGTTTCGATAAAGGTACTGGAATCATGACGAAATCAAACTTGGATCAAGTTTTAAAATTTAGGGTTAGCAATGCCGTTTATGACTGGTGGCAAGCTAAGTGTGAGAAGCAAGGAATCAAGAAAGGTGAGCCTTTCCAGAAGGCTTTAGAAAACGCCTATAAAAAAGAAAATGATCCTAATTATTCAGGACAAGATTTTTCATTGAATCTGGAAAAGGACTTAACCGAAAAAATCTATCAGTTAGCTAAGTTTGAAGAAGTAGATCCAGACGACTTGATCAAAAAAATGATCAAGGAAAAGTTATCTGAAATAGAAAAAACGCAAGACGTTATAGATGTATTTGAAAAAACATCACGCAAAGAATTAAGGCTTAAACCAAGTTTGATGAAAGCCATTAATGAGAAAGCAGCACAGATCGGCATGAAACCGAATCAATATATCATTTCGGTTTTAACAGCTAATGTCACAAAAGATTCAATATTCTTTAGCCAGGAAGAAGCTCTTAAACTTGGCGAATCAAATAGTCAGCTTTTGGCGATTGGTAGAAACCTAAACCAAATGGCTAAGAATATGAATCAGGGTATTTATGAATCTTACGATAGAGAATTTGTCGAGCGAGTACATCAGCTAGTAAAAGCTCAAGTTAGGCATGTTTTCACTCTATTAGAGCGCAATAAAAAGAGGTGGGAATAATGGCTAACGGAAGCAGTAAGACTACCAGAGAAGTGCAAAGCACTTTGCTTGCTCATGGTGAGCAGCTACTTAACGGATCTAAAGTTAAGCGTGTTAATCAGACCCAAAGTTTAGATACTTTTTTAAATGATCTGTCTAAGCCTAAAAATGGATCTGGCCATTCAGCTAAATCAGCCCCTAAATCATCTCCAAATAGCGTTAAGGCAACTTTAAATAGAATCAGTAAAAAGACCCCTGAAGTAATGGTCAAGGTTACTGGTGGAGGTAATTCTATGGGGAAGGTGAAAGCCCACATGGGATATATCACACGGAATGGGCAATTAGAGGGAATTGATCAGGACGGAAATAAAGTTAATGGTAAGGATGATATAGAAGATACTGCTGAAGATTGGCAAATGTCAGGTACACCTATTTCTGATGAAGAATCTAAATATAAGCAGGCTTTTAATATTGTGTTATCTATGCCGAAAGGTACGGATGAAAAAGGCGTTTATGATGCTGCAAAAGAATTTGCAGAGGAACATTTTAAAGACCATAAATATATGATGGTGCAGCATACCTTTACCAATGACCCTTCAAAAGATCCAAGTGAAAACCCGCATGTGCATGTTGTTGTTAAAGCTGTTTCTGAAAAAGGTGATCGGTTAAATATCAGGAAGGCTGATCTTCAGGAATGGCGAGAAAGTTTTGCTGAAAAATTAAGATCCAGAGGGATTGAAGCGAATGCGACAAAACGTATAGCTAGGCTTCAAAAAAATAGAAGTGATAAGCAGTCAGTTAAACAAATGAAAGAGCAGGGCAAATCGTTTAAGCGATATGGTAAAAATAAGGCAAGTCCAGAACGTGTCCAGAAAGCTAAACAGCAAGAAAAAGAAGCATTGACGCATTACAAGGAAATTACTAAAGCTCTATCACAGTCACCAGATCCGCAAGATAGAAAACTAGCAGTTGATCTAGTGGACTATTTACGGAAACAGGTAGAAGTGAAAAAACCAACGCCACAGCCACAGATTCAACCTAATAAGCTAGATCTTCAACACGGAAAGAACAAGGGGAAAGAGCAAGACCGTTAATAATATAAGGGAAGGATAAGGCGCAATACTGTGCTTTAGTGCCCTTTAAAAATCCTTAATTTTCTGAGCGGGCATACCTAATTTAAACATCCTATTAAGCTCAAAAATTGCATATTTTAAATCTTTTTCAGGTATATGCTTAACATCAAAATATTCAATTTGGCCAAATCTCGCTTTATATAATGCAATTCGTTCTATTCTGTGTCGTTGCATCTGCACTGTTGACGACATAATTCGATCCATTAAATAGAATAAGTAATACGATGTGATCTGCATACTGTCTTTAATCATAAATCCATGATTTTTTGTACTTTTATAGTCATATAGTGTTTCATCAATACAAATATCTGCATCTATCCCCCCTAGTGCAACACGGATATTTGCAGAATATCTGGGATTGTATGTGATCAGACTATCAGGCTTAATAAGACCATTCTTAATGAATACATTATAAAAATTTTTGACTAGGGAAGATATATCTTCGTAAACCACGTTCTCCGTTGGTTTTAGTATGTCTTTCTTTGTTGCTACTGGTAGAAATCCAGATCGCCATAGATTTTCTAATTTAGCCAAAAGAATAATTCCACCAATAAATTCTTCATTTAGTTCTAAATCGTTTGATTTATTAGCTAGTAGAAAATCTATGTGATTTTGAATTTTTTTATACAATACCAAAATGCTTTTATTTTTAGTTTCCTCTAGAAAGCTGATAATTTTAGGTTGCTCAAATTCCTTAGCACTCAATTCAGTATTCGTGTAGTACGCACAAATTATTTTAGATAAGTAGTCAAATGCTGTACCAACCAAGCCTGAATCATAACTACTCGTTAATTTATGTTCACTCATAACTTCATAATTAGTAAAAGGAGGAATACCACTGTAAGTTTTGAAATCTTTTTTTTGGGGTGCGACACTTTTTATAATTTCTTTTACTTCCTTGCACTTAGGATCTGAAGATTTCAGTATCGACATTAAAGACATATTTTATACTCTTTATCCATATAGTTACTATTCAAACAATTTTAAAGATACTAAAGACTAGATTGAAAAATCTAAGTTTTTATTCTTTCTAATGCAAATTGAATCTTTTCTTTGGGGCAGTACTGCTTTTGGGAAAATTTTTCCATTACAGCCGATCCAATAATTTTTTTATCTGTATTAAAGAAAAATATCTCTAAGTCATAATGTACATTGACCATATTAAAACAGGTATAAATCGGCTTTTTCCACGTAAAGACTAAAGGCTTTAATGAAGGATTTTCTTTAAAACCTATTTCTTGATCATGCTCCCTATATAGGTACAGAGCCGTTAATTTTTTTCCATTAAAGCTAAACGTCTTTACTTCTTTATCTTGATCAAAGTAAGGGTTATAAACCTGTTTAAAGGCCATAACAGACACTACTATTAAAAGAGCTATAAACGCTGCATATTTTAATTTCAATTCCTGTTATTCCTTTTAGCCAGGTGGCAAGTCACATGCAAAAAAATTATCTTAGTCATGACTAATTATTTAACACTCATAAGTTGATCCCATTTAAAGTAATTAGGAGACAGCTTATTACGTGACATATTCCAATTTCTATCAGGTAGCATATATATGAGAGTAATAAAGTTTCATCCTTTGTTGTGCATAAGTATTTGTTTTTATTGGTTCCAAAATTATATGTCATTATTCTGTAGTAGCTGCTTTTAAGGCTCTTTGTACAGTTGCAACACCTACATCGAACTGTTTAGCCACACTTCTAAAAGTTGCCCCTTCGACCTTCATAGCTTTCTGTATTTCTACATAATCTATTTTTCGTTTTCTACCTTTATATAAGCCTTTAGCTTTGGCTTTATTAATTCCTTCTCTTTGGCGTTCACGGATCATAGAGCGTTCAAACTCTGCGAATGCAGCGAGCATTTGGAACATGAGTTTATTCATTGCCGATTGAGCAATATCATGACTGAAAATCAGATTCTCTTTATGAAAAATAATAGTTATGCCACGATCATTAAGACTATTCACAATTTCGTTCAGATCATTTGTATTACGTGCCAGACGATCAATACTGTGAACATGCACCGTATCTCCTTCACGAAGATATTCGAGCATTGCATTTAACTGAGGACGTTCACGGCTAGCACCGCTTGCCTTTTCAGTGAATGTCTTATCCAGGCTGATTCCATCTAATTGACGTTCAGTATTTTGTTCAGTTGAACTGACACGAATATAACCGACTTGGTTAGGCATTTTGTGGCACTGTTGCAAATAGGCTGACATGATAAGCTAAATATCTTATTTATTTCGAGATACAGCAGATGAATCCCTTCCACGGTCGGCACTTTCAAGGTGAAATCATTCTTTGGGCTGTTCGTTGGTATTGTAAATATGGCATCAGCTATCGTGAACTTCAAGAAATGCTCGCTGAACGAGGCATAAATGTGGATCACAGTACAATTTATCGTTGGGTTCAGCGTTATGCTCCAGAAATGGAAAAACGGTTACGCTGGTATTGGCGTAATCCTACAGATTTACATTCATGGCATATGGATGAGACTTATATCAAAGTGAAGGGGCGATGGACTTACCTGTATCGTGCAGTTGATCAACGGGGTCATACGATTGACTTTTACCTTTCCGCTAGACGGAACAGTAAATCAGCCTATAGTTTTCTAGGAAAGATCTTCAATACGGTGAAAAAATGGCAAATTCCACGGGTCATCAATACAGATAAAGCAGCGACCTATGGCCATGCTTTATCACGATTAAAGCGAGAAGGAAAATGTCCAGTAGATATTGAGCACAGGCAGATTAAGTATAAAAATAATGTCATTGAATGTGATCATGGTAAGTTAAAGCGAATCATCAGGGCCACATTAGGATTCAAATCTATGAAGACTGCTTATGCCACAATTAAAGGTATTGAAGTCATGCGTGCACTACGTAAAGGACAAGCATCGTCATTTTATTATGGTCAGCCTCAGGGTGAAGTGTGTCTAATCAACAGGGTTTTCGGTCTCTAAGCACTTTTTAAAGGGAACATCATCGACTCAAATCACTATTTGCAACAGTGCCATTCTTTATGCAACAAAGCCGTTGTAAACTATAAATAAATTTGACATATAACCTAAATTTTATAGGTTATATGTTCATCGCAAAATGAGAATGTAATTGTTGAAGCTAATTTAAAAGTGTTTGTTAAGGGTATCTCTATCAGTATAGGAATGTCTTCTCGTAGTTTAGTCATGAACTTCTTACAGCTTTCATCATTTAAATTACCTTCAGGAGCTGATAGCGCGATATTTCGACCTTCGTAACTAGATCCTAAATATCCATTGGAGGTTCTGTTATTTCGGATTGAAAATTATAGTTCAGTCTAAAGAAAGATTGGTAAAAATTTAAAATTTTTAGATAAATTCTAATTTTTTGAATATAAATGTTATCTTAAACATCTACTAGAAGGTGTGTTTCTGATTTCATATAGAATTTACTTGAATTTTAGATTTATTAATAAAACGGCTTATTGATGAAAAAAGTTAAAATAGAACGTTATGCTATCGGGCAAATCAATATGTTAGCTAATAAACTTGCTACAAAATCGAGCGAGGCATACAAGAAAAATTTTGGTATAGGTATTATGGAGTGGCGAGTACTCGCAATTCTTGCGATATATAACAATAATTCTGTCCAAAGTATTACTGATATTATCGGTTTAGATAAGGGGGCTGTAAGTAGAGCACTAAAGAAATTAGTTGATAAAGAATATGTAACAATTCAAGAAGATGAATTTAATAAAAGAGCTTATATTATTAACATTACATGTCAGGGTCGTTCTCTACATGACCAAGTTTATGATTTTAGTATGCAACGTGAAGAAAAATTATTATCAGGATTAGATGAAAGAAAAAAAGACGAATTATTTCAATTTTTAAAATATCTAAAGGAAACTATAGATGAGTTGTAATCCTGAAAAAGGGGATTACAACAGGTATCTAATTTGTTAGAAATTTATTTAATTTCTAATCCAATAGCAACAGCTTCACCACCACCTATACAAAGCGTTGCAATTCCTTTTTTCCCTCCAGTACGTTTTAATGCATGAATTAGAGACAAAATAATACGAGAACCTGAAGAGCCTATAGGGTGTCCAAGCGCACAAGCTCCACCATATATATTTACTTTTGCTGAATCTAATTTGAAATGATCAATAGCACACATGGTTACCATTGCAAAAGCCTCATTAATTTCCCATAGATCTATATCTTTAACTTCCCAATTTGCTTTTTCTAAAACTTTAGAAATAGCACCAATTGGAGCGAGAGTAAATTCAGAAGGATGTTGTGAATTAGAAGCGGTAGCTACAATTTTGGCTAGAGGCTGTAAATTTTTTTGTTGCGCAATGTCATTTGACATTAGAACTAGGGCTGAGGCTCCATCAGAGATTGAACTAGTATTAGCGGCAGTAATAGTACCATTTATAGAAAATGCAGGCTTTAGTGTTGGAATTTTATCTAATTTTGCATTTAATGGTTGTTCATCCTGATCTATATTTCTATCACCTTTTTTATTGGAAATGGTAATAGGAACAATTTCATTTTTAAAATAACCTTGATTAATTGCAATTTGGGCACGTTTTAGAGACCGAATAGCGAACTCATCCATTTGGCTACGGGTATAACCTTTTACATTTGCAGTATCTTGAGCAAAGGAGCCCATTAATCGACCTGTTTCAGCATCTTCTAAGCCATCAAGGAACATATGATCCTTAATATCTCCATGCCCCATACGGTAACCAGTACGAGTTTTGGTGAGAATGTAAGGGGCATTAGACATTGACTCCATACCACCTGCTACGATGATATCTGCACTTCCAGCAAGAATCATGTCTGATGCTTGCATAACAGATTTCATGCCTGAGCCACATAGTTTGTTAATAGTGACAGCGCTAACTGAATCTGGTAAGCCAGCTTTACGCATTGCCTGACGGGCAGGGCCTTGTTTTAAGCCAGCAGAGAGAACACAACCCATGATAACTTCGTTAATATCAGATGGTTGAATTCCTGATCGAATAATAGCTTCCTTAATTACTTCTGCCCCTAAATCAGAAGCATCTAGACTTGATAATAAGCCTTGGAAACTACCTGTTGCTGTACGTGCACCATTGATTATTACAACTTCTTTCGTCATTTTATAATCCTAAACTATCAAATCTATACCTGTACAAGTTCTGACTTGTTCAATTGTTATATCTTTGGCAAGTTCAATAACTTTTATACCTTTATCAGTAATATCAAACACACCCATATCACTAATAATACGATTGACAACAGCTTTACCTGTTAAGGGTAAAGAGCATTGTTTTAGGATTTTGGGGCTGCCATCTTTTGCACAATGTTCCATTAGAACAACGACTTTTTTAACACCTGCGACTAAATCCATTGCACCGCCCATCCCTTTGACTTTTTTTCCAGGGATCATCCAATTAGCGAGATCACCTTGTTCTGAGACTTCCATTGCACCAAGAATAGCAATATTGATGTGCCCTCCACGGATCATGGCAAAGGATTCACTACTTGAAAAGAAACTAGCTCCTTTACGAGCCGTTACAGTCTGCTTTCCAGCATTGATAAGATCCGCATCAATAGTTTCGGCTGTAGGGAATTCGTCAATACCAAGTAATCCATTTTCAGATTGTAGCCAAACATTAATGTTTTCAGGAATGTAATTTGCTACTAGGGTCGGCAATCCAATACCAAGATTGACATAAAACCCATCTTCAAGTTCTTGAGCTGCACGTTGAGCCATTTCATTACGTGTCCAAGCCATAATTTATATTCCTGCCTTTAACGTTTTTTTTTCTATCCGTTTTTCTGGTGTAGGATTAAGTACAATTCTATCTACATAGATACCAGGAAGGTGGATTTCATCTGGATCGAATGTGCCTATGTCTACAAGTTGTTCGACTTCTGCAATTGTAATTTTACCTGCCATAGCGCATTCAGGATTAAAATTTCTAGCAGTCTTACGAAAAACAAGATTGCCAGCTTTATCTGCTTTATAAGCTTTAATAAGAGATATATCTGCTTTCAATGATTTTTCTAAGATAAAAGTTTTTCCATCGAAAACACGAGTTTCTTTGCCCTCAGCGATCAAAGTACCTACACCTGTCTGTGTAAAAAAGGCTGGAATACCTGCACCTCCAGCACGTAGCTTTTCAGCTAATGTTCCTTGAGGGGTAAGTTCAACTTCTAATTCGTTATTTAAGAACTGGCGTTCAAATTCTTTATTTTCACCAACATAAGACGAGATCATCTTCTTTATTTGTTTTGTATGAAGAAGTTTTCCTAAGCCAAAATCATCAACACCGGCATTATTGGAAATACATGTTAAACCTTTTACATTTGTGTTTTTTAAGCCCTCAATTAGAGCTTCAGGGATACCGCATAAACCAAACCCACCTACAGCAATAGTTTGATTGTCATTAATAACTTCTTGTAATGCTTCTAAAGCACTTGAAAAAACTTTATTTGGCATATTATTTTGCTCAACATACTAATAAGTAAATGAGGATCCAATTATTTCAATCAGATCCTCTTTGAAAAATTAGACTAGGCTTTTAAGGGTTGGCGTAATTGATCCAAGGTAGAATGCATCAAGTTACGATGTTCTAATTTGGATTCATTATGGATTTCAAGTTCACCTAACTTGGTAGATGTTTCAACAACAAGTTTAGCTCTTTCAAAGTGTCTATTCTGATAATTGGTCAATGCGTTTTCTAAACTTTGATCTTTAGATAGCTCTTCTGCAAGAATAATTGCTCCTTCGACTGCAATACCTGCTCCTGAGGCAAGATGAGGGGTGGTAGCATGTATAGCATCACCAATTAAAACTATTCTTCCTTTATGCCAGCTATCTTCCATTAAATGAACAGATAAAGGTCGATATACAATGTCATCTTTAGTAATTCGACCATCTGCGATTTGATCCTTAATATTAGCAATTACTCCCTTGAATTCACTTAATAAATTAGAAAGTAGATTTGGCCACAAATCTTGTTCAATGAATTCATCTTTTTCAATATGATCAAGAAAATATAGATAACTATGAGTAGAACTAATCGGATTCAAACCAGCTTTTAATTCTTTGCCCAGAAAAATTGAACAATTATCTAATAAACGAGGTACTACAACACGCCACGAACCTTGATGAGTAAAGGTAGACCCTTTGAATTCAGGGAAAGCTATACTTCTTACACGAGATCTAATTCCATCAGCTCCAACTAATAGATCATAACTTTCATGCTTACCACTTTGGAAAGTAAGATTAACTTTACTGTCATTTTGACTAATTTCCACTGCAGTATCATTTAATATTATATTGACTCCTAAAGTCTCTAGCTTTTCCTTTAGGATCTCTGCTAACTTCGTCCTCATAATACCCATACCAGCAGGTAGGTCTTCTGCCCCAATAGCTGGAAGTAAAGTTGACTGGCCAACAAGTTCACCTTCAGAAGTGTATAAATCAACTATATTTAGAACACCTCCTTCTTTGCAAACTTCATCAATAATACCAATCTCTTTAAAAGCCCTTAAGGTAGCTGCACTCAGTGTAATTCCAGCGCCTATAGGTGTAAGCGTCGAATTTATTTCAATAAGATCGATTTCATAATTTTGTTTCTTTAATTGAATTGCAGCACACATACCACCTATGCCACCACCGATAATTGCAATTTTAGATATCCCTTTCATAATCGCCTCAACTTAATTTATTTTTCCGTGTAATTGTTCAGCAAACCAATCAGCGATGGTTGCTCCTGCATTTAATGGATTGTCTAGTGAACTATGCTCAATACCACCTTCTTTTTTCGTAAAAATGACTAGGTCTTTTTTAGGGCTATTAGTTAATTGAGAGATGGATCCGGAAATTTGAACAACTCCTATAAGTGATACTCTGCTCCTCAAATGATGTTATAAACATCAATATATGGAGTATTTTATGGCACGTAGACCAAGAAGAAATCATTCAAACGACTT